>CAMCUN010000074.1 GCA_945878995.1 Polaromonas sp. YR568
ATTATTCGAAATTTGAAGTCATTTTCAGAGCAATTTCTAAGAACTCATAAAAATTTATTTCGCTTTTTATTTCACGAAGTAAGGAACCTGGAAAATGGCGAAGAACTAATTCATCAGCTTGCTGGAACCCCCTCTTACACTCAAATCCAAAGTAATATTCGCGAGGATGAACATAAACGCAAAATTGAATTGACAGCACAAGAAGAAGAGAGTGAACGCAGAAGGCTGTTAAAACTGGCCGCAACACCGGAAGCTATTGCTGAAAGAAAAGCCGTTCGCAAGCAGTTAAGGGAAATTAAAACGTCACCTCAAAGAAAACGAAAAGAATTATCCAAGTTGATGGTTGCAGATTTCATTACCCGCATCAATCACAAAACAGATTCCGAACTTCTACAGTTCGTCACAAGTCCTTTAAATAAAATCTCTATGAGATCAGCAGGTGGGATTCTTTACAACAGACTCTCAAATTTCTTAAGGACGAAAGCAATAGCGAATGATGATAAGGCCCTGCTTAAAAAATTGGCATTCGATCATTCCTGGCACTGGAAGAAGCTTTGTACCCGCCTGAAAATCAATACTTTCGAGGACAAATGAAATAGACATCACCGGCTGAAGGCCATAGCCATCTGAACAACAAAATTTCATTCAACTTGGTTCAAAGCCTGTTTTGCCTTCACACGCAAATTTACGGCTCGGAACCAAGTCCGAAAAAGTCATGAGGTTTTGAGACAAACGGGGTTTGAGACGACTTTCCGGGGTCGCTGCCGCAGGTCGCAGTCAGGAGCCCAAAGCAAAAAGCCCCGCGTGGTGCGGGGCCTGAGGCTGCCTCAAGGCCTGCTGAGCAGGTTTGAGGTCTTTGTACTGGCGGAAACGGAGGGATTCGAACCCTCGAGGAGGCTCTACACCCCATACTCCCTTAGCAGGGGAGCACCTTCGGCCACTCGGTCACGTTTCCAACAATTTCAATTATGGCATGACTTTAGGCCTGATCAGCTTGACGGTTGGTCGAGGTCAAAGGTCTTGTGCAGGGCGCGCACGGCCAGTTCCATGTACTTTTCGTCAATGACCACAGAGGTCTTGATCTCGCTGGTGGAGATCATCTGAATATTGATGCCCTCTTCGCTGAGCGAGCGAAACATGTTGCTGGCCACGCCAACATGGCTGCGCATGCCAATGCCCACAATGGAGACTTTGCAGATTTTGGCGTCGCCAATGATCTCTTTGGCGCCCAGTGCGGGGCCGACCTTGGCCTTGAGCAGGTCCATGCTGCGCGCAAAGTCGTTGCGGTGCACGGTGAAGCTGAAGTCGGTTTTGCCTTCGTGGCTGACGTTTTGAATGATCATGTCCACTTCAATGTTGGCGTCGGCCACGGCGCCCAAGATTTGGTAGGCAATGCCGGGGGTGTCGGGCACGCCGAGCACTGAAATTTTGGCTTCGTCGCGGTTGAATGCGATGCCGGACACCACAGCTTGTTCCATGTTTTCATCTTCCTCAAAACTGATCAGGGTGCCGGACTTGGCTTCCTCGTTGATGTCTATGTCCCAGGGCGTGAAGCTCGACAGCACGCGCAGTGGAACCTTGTATTTGCCGGCGAACTCGACCGAGCGAATTTGCAGCACTTTGGAGCCCAGCGAAGCCATCTCCAGCATCTCTTCAAAGCTGACGGTGGCCAGGCGCCTGGCCTCGGGCACCACGCGCGGGTCGGTGGTGTAGACACCATCCACGTCGGTGTAAATCAGGCACTCTTTGGCCTTCATGGCCGCGGCAATGGCTACGGCCGAGGTGTCTGAGCCGCCACGGCCCAGGGTGGTCACGTTGCCGGTTTCGTCCACGCCTTGAAAGCCGGTGATGATGACCACCCGGCCGGCGTCAAGATCGGCCTTGACGCGCTGGTCGTCAATCGATTCGATGCGGGCCTTGGTGTAGGCGCTGTTGGTGCGGATGGTGACTTGCCAGCCCGCGTAGCTCACGGCGGGCATGCCTTCGGCCTGCAGCGCAATGGCCAGCAAGGCGCTGGAGGCCTGCTCGCCGGTGGCGGCCAGGGCGTCGAGTTCGCGGTGAAAGGCCTGGCTGGCTAGGCTGGGAGAGAGCTCCTTGGCCAAACCAAGCAGGCGGTTGGTCTCACCGCTCATGGCGCTGGGCACCACAATCATTTGGTGGCCGGCCCTGGCCCACTTGGCCACGCGCCTGGCCACGTTGCGAATGCGCTCGGTGGACCCCATAGAGGTGCCACCGTACTTGTGAACGATCAAAGCCATGGGTGTGTGTGTAAAGAAACAAGGCTCGCTTGCGCGCGGTCAGCAGGCAAGAGTCCATGGTGCAGGCTTTTGAAGGGGTCAAGCCGCCCAAATGGTTTGAAAGGCCTGATGCTCTGGAAAACCCTCAATTATAGCGATCAGCCCATGGCCAGCTGACCAAGCTGGTGCCACTCACACCAGGGGCGTGGTTGGCACAAAACACAGAATCTGGCCATCACGTTGCACCTGCCCATGGGCCACACGCAGCTCAATGTGGTGGCCCCGGGTTTGGCAGGCGGCGATTTGATGCTGAAGCTGATCGAGCTGCGCCGTGCTGGGCCGCGCGCCATGGCTGGTGGCCAGCCAATGGCGCAGCACATTGGCCTGGCGGGCGGGGGACAAGGCCTGCAAGGCCAGAATCACCGGTGGGCTGCCCACTCCAAGCAGGTCGGCGGCGGCCACCTCGCTCAGCAAGTCCTGAGCCTGGGCGGCATGGCGGGCGCTGCGGGCCAGGGTCTGGCGAAAATGCGGCATCACGTCGGCCAGTGCGGGCAAAAGCCGCGCACGCAGCTTGTTGCGCGCAAAGCGCTCATCGCCGTTGCTGGGGTCGTCCACAAAAGAGTGGCTACCTGCCAGCAGCCACTGCCTGAGTTCCTGCGCGCCAAGGGCCAGCAGGGGGCGCATAAACACCATGCCGTGCCGCTCAAAACGCTCGGGCATGGCCGCCAAGCCAGGCAAGCCGGCGCCGCGGCCCAGGGCCAGCAGCAGCGTTTCGACCTGGTCGTCGGCGTGCTGACCGAGCAGCACCGCCTGGCATTGCGCCTCAAGAGCCGCGCGGGCCAGGGCTTGGTAGCGCACGCTGCGGGCGGCGTCTTCTGGGCTTTGCCCTGGTCGGGCTTGGGCGTTCACGCGGACCACTGACAAGGGCACGGCCAGGGCGTCGCACACCTGTTGGCATTCATGCTCAAAGCCGTCGGCAGCGGCCTGCAAACCGTGGTGGACGTGAATGGCCTGCAGATGCCCAGGCCAAAGCTGGGCGGCTGCGCGTAACAGGGCTGAAGAGTCGGCGCCACCGCTGTAGGCCACGGCCAAGGGGCCAGACCAGGCATGACGTGCCTGCAGGCTCTGCAGGGCTGCGAAAGCGGGGTTGTGGGGGGCAGTCAAGTCAGGCGCTCAATGGCCCACGGATGACCGCACAGCCCAGAGGGCTGCGGCAGGCGGGCAAGGGTCAGCGGGCTTCAGCCTTGGTGTCGGTGTAGCGGCCATAGCTTTGCAGGCGCTCGTAGCGGCGGTCCAGCAGGTCTTTGACCTTGAGGTCACTGACTTGGCGGAAAGCGTCGTTAAGGGCACGCTTTAAAAAAGCGGCCATCTGTTTGTGGTCGCGGTGAGCGCCACCCACGGGCTCGTTGACGATTTTGTCGACCAGCCCCAGGGCCTTGAGGCGGTGAGCTGTGATGCCCAGGGCTTCAGCCGCAGTTTGCGCTTGGTCCGAGGTTTTCCAGAGGATGGAGGCACAGCCCTCGGGGCTGATGACCGAGTAGACCGCGTACTGCAGCATCACCACCTGGTCGGCCACCGAGATGGCCAGCGCCCCGCCGGAGCCGCCCTCGCCAATGATGGTGGTGATGATGGGCACCTCCAGCTGGGCCATCTCAAATATATTGCGACCTATGGCCTCGGACTGGCTGCGCTCTTCAGCGTCAATGCCGGGGTAGGCGCCAGGCGTGTCCACAAAGGTAAAGACCGGCAGATTAAATTTTTCGGCCGTTTTCATGAGGCGCAAAGCCTTGCGGTAGCCCTCGGGCTTGCTCATGCCAAAGTTGCGCAGACCACGCTCTTTGGTGTCGCGGCCTTTTTGCTGGCCCAGCACCATGCAGGCTGTGCCGTTGAAGCGGGCCAGGCCGCCCACAATGCTCAGGTCGTCGGCAAAGTGGCGGTCCCCATGGAGCTCGACGAAATCCGTGAAGATCTCATTGAGGTAGTCCATGGTGTAAGGACGCTCGGCATGGCGGGCAATTTTGGTGATTTGCCAGGCGCTGAGGTCGCTGTAAATGTCTTTGGTGAGCTGCTGGCTTTTTTTAGCGAGTTGATCGATCTCCGCAGAGATGTCAACGGCCGACTCGGTCTGCACATAACGCAGCTCTTCAATTTTTTCTTCGAGGTCGGCAATGGGTTGCTCGAAGTCGAGAAATGTTTTTTTAGCCATGGCCTGTTCCTTCTATGTGGGGTAAACGGGTAAAGCTACCCGCCAAGCCCCGCTCAATACTCAACCGGCAAGGGGTCCAAAGAGCGCCAAATATACCAAGTTGCCACGGTGCAATAAGGCGCCCAGGCGCGGGCCACCTCGCGGGCATCGCTGCGGCTGACAGCTTCGCCTGAAAAATAACTGCGGCTGATGCCGTTGATCAGACCCACATCGTCGAGTGGCAAGACGTTGGGCCGCATCAGGTAGAAGATCAAAAACATCTCGGCCGTCCAGCGGCCTATGCCGCGAATGGCCACCAACTCGGCAATGATGGCCTCATCGTCCATGGTCTCCCAGCCCTTGACGTGCACGGCGCCGCCCTCAAAGTGCAAGGCCAAATCCACCAAGTACTCCACCTTGCGGGCGGACAAACCAGCCGCGCGCATGTCATCGACCTTGAGCTTGAGCACCTGGGAGGGCGTCATTTCAGGCGGTAGGCAGGCGAATTTGTCCCACACGCTTTGCGCGGCCTTGACCGAGATTTGCTGACCCACGATGCTGCGCGCCAGCGTGACAAACGGGTCGCCCCGGGAATGCAGGCAAGCCTGGCCAAACTGGGGAATCAAGCGTTTCATGACCCGGTCTTTTTGCACCAAGTGCTTGCAAGCTTCAGCCCAATAATCGGGCACGGTGGCGGGGAAAACAGCCACTTCGGCCGCTTCGGCCACCTCCGCGCGGCCGGGCCCGGTTTTGGTGGGTGTTTTCATGACTTGGCCACCCAGGTGGTGCCCAGTGGGGAGTCCTTGAGCTCTATGCCACTGGCCAACAGCTCAAGGCGGATGCGGTCAGCCTCGGTGAAGTTTTTGCTGGCCTTGGCAGCGGCTCGCTGGACGATCAACCCCTCAATGGCCGTGGCATCGAGCACCACTCCGGCTTGCAAAAAAGCAGCCGGCTCGCCCTGCAACAGGCCCAGTGTGGCGCCCAAGGCCTTGAGCAGCCCGGCCAGCTTTGCAGAGCGACTGCGGTTGACCTCGCCGGCCAGTTCAAACAGCACCGCCACGGCCTCGGGCGTGCCAAAGTCCTCGTCCATGGCCGCCTTGAAGCGTGCCGCATAAGGCTCGCGCCAATCCATGGCCACGGGCGCTGGCGCTGGCGGCACCAGCTGCAAGGCGGTGTACAGCCTCTTGAGCGAGGCGCGCGCGTCGTCCAGGTGCGCGTCGCTGTAGTTAAGTGGGCTGCGGTAATGCGCCCGGGCGATGAAAAAGCGCAGGGTCTCCGGGTCGTAACGCTGGAGCACGTCGCGGATGGTGAAAAAGTTGCCCAGGGACTTGGCCATCTTTTCGTTGTCGACGTTCACAAAGCCGTTGTGCATCCAGACCTTGGCCAAGAGCACGCCGTGGGCACCTTCGCTTTGGGCAATTTCGTTGTCGTGGTGCGGGAAGGTCAAGTCGGCGCCACCCCCATGGATGTCAAAGGTCTGGCCCAGCAGGGCGCAGGCCATGGCTGAGCACTCAATGTGCCAGCCTGGTCGACCTAGGCCATAGGCGCTGTCCCATTGCGCATCGGCCGGTTCGGTCGGCTTGGCGGCTTTCCAGAGCACAAAGTCCAGCGGGTCTTGTTTGCCGTCGGCCACCGCCACGCGCTCGCCCGCCTGCAGCTCGTCCAGCGATTTGCCAGACAACTTGCCATAACCCGGAAAACGGCGCACCGCATAGTTCACATCTCCGCCAGCGCGGTAGGCCAAGCCCTTGTCCTCGAGTTGGCGCACGATGTCCAACATTTGGGGGATGAAGTCTGTGGCACGCGGATCGTGGGTGGGCCTGGCCACGCCCAGGGCATCAAAGTCGCGGTACATCTCGTCCACCATGCGGTCGGTCAGGCCGCGCACGGTCTCGCCGTTTTCTACGGCACGGCGGATGATCTTGTCGTCAATGTCGGTGATGTTGCGCACAAAAGTCACACGCCAGCCCGACACCTCCAACCAGCGGCGCGCCAGGTCAAAGGCCACACTGGAACGGGCATGGCCCACATGGCACAGGTCGTACACCGTCATGCCGCACACGTACATGCTCACATGGCCAAACTCGATGGGGACGAAATCTTCCAGGGCACGCGAAAGCGTGTTGTAAATGCGCAAACTCATGGGTGCGAGTAATCTTCCAACTTCTTAGACTGGCCCGCAGGACAGTAAAAAGATTGCATTCGTGTAAAGCAGAAAAGGCCGACTTGAGACAAGCTAAGGCTAAAATAATTATTCAGTATATAGCCCACTTTGCTGGTTGCTGGCCAGCTCTTTTACATTAAAACCTTATGCCTCCCATCCGCATCACGGTGTTCCGCACACTGAGTCTCTTCACTTTGGTGGCGGTGCTCGGCCTGGCCCAGCCCGCATTGGCCGATGAATACGCCGAGGTCAACTCACTGCTCAGCGCTGGGCGCACCAGCGAGGCCTTGAGCAAGACCGACCAACTGCTGGCCAGCCGGCCGCGCGACCCACAGCTGCGTTTTCTGCGCGGCGTGATCTTGGCCGAAAGTGGCCGCAGTGCCGAAGCGGTGAATGTCTTTGTCAAGCTCACCGAGGACTACCCCGAACTGCCCGAGCCTTACAACAACTTGGCCGTGCTCTACGCCAACCAAAACCAGTTCGACAAATCACGAATCACGCTGGAAATGGCCATACGCACCAATCCCAGCTACGCCACCGCCCATGAAAATTTAGGTGACATTTATGCCCGCCTGGCCAGCCAAGCCTACAGCCGGGCCTTGCAACTCGATTCGGGCAACGCCGCTATTCAACCCAAGCTGGCTTTGATCCGCGAGCTGTTTTCCTTTGGCCGGGCAGCACGCTCCCCTGCGGCGGCGGCGGCCGCGGTAAGCACCCCCGTTGTAGCGCAGGCGCAAATTGCTCCCGCCACCCCCCTGCCACCGGCACCTGCAAGGCCTGCACCCTCAACTCCTGCACCCTCAACTGCCCCTGCTGCCGAAGCCGCTCCTGCCCCCAGGCCTGCGCCCCCCCCAGTGGCTGCAGCAGCACCGGCAGACAGCGCCCCGCCCACACCAGCCGCATCGGCCGCAGCCCCCAACGAAGGCGGCGTTCGCGATGTGGAAGCCGCTGTGCAGGCCTGGGCAGCGGCTTGGTCGGCCAAAAACATGGCCGACTACCTGGGTGCTTACGGCAAAGACTTTGCCGTGCCAGGCAAGCAGTCGCGCAAGGCTTGGGAAGAAGAGCGGCGCCTTCGCATCGTGGGCAAAGCGAGCATCAGCGTCAAAGTCAGCGAATTGCAAGTCAAAGTGGAGGGCGACAAAGCTGTGGCCAGTTTCAGGCAAGCCTACAAAGCTGACAGCCTGAGCGTGTCGGGTCGCAAGCGGCTTAATTTGCAAAAAGTAGGCGAGCGGTGGTTGATCGTCAACGAAGTTTCTGGCTCTTGATTCGGGGGCACGCAGGCGCTGCGATCCTTTTTTTCGTGTCGATCATTTCCATTTTGCGAGCTCTGGCCGGGCACGCCACAGCGTTGGTTTGTGCAGCCACACTGGCGCTCGTGTGCGGGGCGGCCCAGGCCAAAGAGCACGCTAAAAAACCAAGTTCTCGTGGCAACCATGCAGCTGCGGCGCCTTTGACGGCCGATGGCCTGGCCGAGGCCAGGCTGATAGAGGTCTACAAGCTGGCCGGCCAAGGCCGCACACGCGAAGCCTTGCAGCGCACAGAAGCACTGCTGCGCGACTACCCTCACTTTCAGCTCGCGCAACTGGTTCATGGCGACATGCTCACCGCACGCAACCGCCCCACGCGGGGGCCAGACGAGTTGGCCAGCGTCAGCCCCGACGCAGCCCAAACCCTGACCGAATTGCGCCAAGAGTCGCTCTTGCGGCTCAAGGCCCTGCGCGAGCGGCCACCGGCGGGCCATGTGCCGTCTCAGTTCGTGCAACTGTCGGTCCGCAACAAGCACGCCATGGCCATAGACACCTCGCGGGCACGGCTTTATCTTTTTGAAAACGGGCCCGAGGGCCTCAAACTCTTGGCCGACTACTACATCTCGGTGGGCAAGCAAGGGGTGGGCAAGTCGCTGGAGGGCGACATGCGCACGCCCTTGGGCGTGTATTTCGTCACCAGCCAGGTTGACCCCAAAAAACTCAAAGATTTTTACGGCGCCGGGGCCTTGCCTATCAACTACCCCAACCCTTACGACACCCGCCACGGCAAGACGGGCGGCGGCATTTGGTTGCATGGCACGCCCCCTGGACAGTTTGCACGCGCGCCACGCGCCTCTGACGGCTGCGTGGTGCTGGCCAACCCCGACCTGCAGCGCATCATGCGCACTGTGCAGTCGCGCACCACGCCGGTGGTGATTGCCCAAAGCCTGAACTGGGTCGCACCCAGTCAATTGATGGCACCCGAGGTCAAGGTCTTTGCCGACACCCTGTCGGCCTGGCGCGAGGCCAAATCCAAGGGCGATGTGCAGCGCTTGCAGTCTTTTTACAATTCAGACATGTTCCAGGACGGCAAGGGCAACGTGGAAGGACCGCCCAGCGTGGGCGCCGACTTCAGCACCGGGCTTGGCCGCGAGTTTGAATTCAAAGACCTGTCTTACCTGCGCTGGACAGACAGCTCTGACACCATGGTGGTCACCTTTGGAGAGGTGGCCCGCGGATCGCGCACCGGCCCGGTCAAGCGCCAATACTGGGTGCGCGCTGGCAGACAATGGAAAATCTTTTTTGAAGGAGTGATCGGTTGACTTTGACGCACACCCCCCACGCACGCTGGATACAGCTTTGCTGCAAGGCGCTCGCCTGCACAGCCATGGCTTTGGCGCTCGCGCCCGCCTGGGCTCAAAGCAGCGACGCCGCCCCCCGCGTGAAGTTTGTGACCAGCCAAGGCGAGTTCACGGTCGAGGTCTACCCCGACAAAGCGCCCAAAACAGTGGCCAATTTTCTGCAGTACGTGCGGGACAAGCACTACGACGGCACGGTGTTTCACCGCGTGATCAACAACTTCATGGTGCAAGGTGGTGGCTACGACGCCAAGTACCGCGAAAAAACCACCCGCCCGCCCGTGCCGCACGAAGGCCGTGAAGCCTTGGCCGCCGGAGGTTCCCTCAACACCGTGGGCACGCTGGCCATGGCCCGCACCAGCGAGCCCAACTCGGCCACCTCGCAGTTCTTTATCAACGTCAAAGACAACGCTTTTCTCAACCCCACGCCCATTCCGCCGGGCGACCCGGTGGCTCGCTTTGAACACCAGGGCCAGGTGTATGACAATGTGCCCCGCGCCAGGCTGCTGGCCGCCGCCCAGTTGTACGGCTACACCGTGTTTGGCAAGGTGGTCAGCGGCATGGAAGTGGTCAACAAGATCAAAGCCGTTCCTACCGGAGCGGGCGGTCCTTTTCCCAGTGACGTGCCCAAGACGCCCATCATCATTCAATCCGCAACCCAGGTCCCTTAAACCATGAGCAACCCCCAAGTACAACTGCACATCACCGGCTTCGGCGCCATCACGGTCGAGTTGGCCCAAGACAAAGCTCCGCTGTCGGTGGCCAATTTCCTGAGCTACGCCAACAAAGGCCATTACGACGGCACCGTGTTTCACCGCGTGATCCCGGGCTTCATGGTCCAAGGCGGTGGCTTTGGCGTAGGCATGAAGCAAAAGCCCACCGATGCGCAAATTGAAAACGAGGCCGGCAACGGCCTGAAAAACAAGCGTTACACCTTGGCCATGGCCCGCACCAGCGCGCCACACTCGGCCACCGCCCAGTTCTTTATCAACGTGGCCGACAACGAATTCCTCAACCACACCGCCCCCAACCCGGCAGGCTGGGGTTATGCCGTGTTTGGCCATGTGGTCGAAGGCACCGAGGTGGTCGACAAAATGGCCGCCGTGTCCACCGGTCGCCAGGGCTTTCATGACGATGTGCCTGACAAAGACGTGATCCTGGAAAAGGTCGAAGTGCTGGCCTGAGCGCCACCTTATGGCCAGCCCAGACGCCAGCCGCTTGGCCACGCCAGAGTTGCTCGCGCCTACAGCTTGGCGCACGCTGGAGTTTGTCTCTGACGTTCACCTGAGCGCAGACGAGCCGGCCACGGCGGCGGCCTGGAGCAGCTACCTCGCACACACCCAGGCCGACGCCGTGTTTGTGCTGGGCGACTTGTTCGAGGTCTGGATAGGTGACGACCAATGCACCACCGGCGACAGCTTCACCCAGGCGTGCACCCAGGCCCTGCACCAGCTCAGCCAACGCACTGCCTTGTTCTTCATGCACGGCAACCGTGACTTTTTGGCGGGCCAAGATTTGATGCAGGCTTGTGGCGCCCAACTGCTGGCCGACCCCACGGTCTTGGTGTGGGGCCCAGAGCGGGTGCTGCTCTCGCACGGCGACGCGCTGTGCCTGGACGATGTCCGCTACATGGCGTTTCGCGCCCAGGTTCGCAGCGCAGACTGGCAACACGCTTTTTTAGCCCAATCGCTGCCAAAGCGCCAAGCTCTGGCCCGGCAGTTGCGCCTGCAAAGCCAGCAAGAACAAGCGCAGCGCCTGGATGCGGGTCAAAGTTGGGCCGACGTGGACCACGCCGCTGCCGACCAATGGCTGCAGGGCACCGGTTGCCAATGGCTGCTGCATGGCCACACCCACCGCCCGGCCCACCACCTGCTGGCCAGCGGGCGGCACCGTGAGGTCTTGAGCGACTGGGACGCACGGGCCTTGCCTCCGCGCGCCGAGGTGCTGAGGCTGCACCTGCAGCCCGGCGCGCCCAGCAGGCTTGAGCGCCACGCCCTGCTGTGAACCCGCTGCGCTGGCGCCAGTGGTGGCAGGGTCTGACAGGCGCCAAGGTCGACCCGCTGCGCATCCCCGATGCGCTGTGGCATTCAGTGGTGCAGCGCTACCCCTTTTTGAGCGCGCTCAGTGCTGCAGAGCTGCACAAGCTCAGAGGCCTGAGCAGCGAATTTTTGGCGCACAAACAATTCAACGGCGCGCACGGGCTGGTCATCACCGATGACATGGCCTTGGCCATCGCAGCGCAGGCGTGCTTGCCCGTGCTGCACCTGGGCCTGCACTGGTACGGCGACTTTCGCGGCATCGTGGTGCACCCGAGCGCCATGCGGGCCCATCGCGTGGTTCAAGATGAGGTGGGCTTGGTGCACCACTACACCGAGGAGCTCAGTGGCGAGGCCATGGACGGCGGCCCCGTGACGCTGAGCTGGCCTGACGCCCAGACCCCTTCCCCCGCTGAGGGCTACTGCGTGGTGATTCACGAGTTCGTGCACAAAATGGACATGCGCCAAGGGCCGGCCGATGGCTGCCCTCCCCTGCCCAGCCGCGCGCTGCAGCAGCGCTGGAGCCGCCTGATGCAAAGCGCTTATGACGATTTTTCAGACCGCCTGGTGCAGGCCGAGCGCTTTGGCGGCCCGCAGCCCTGGCTGGACAGCTACGCGGCCACCGCACCGGCTGAGTTTTTTGCGGTGGCGGCAGAGGCCTATTTCGTGAACCGAGACAGGTTCAGCCAGGAGTTTCCTGAGCTCACCGGGCTGTTTGATGCGTTTTTTCGGCCTTGAACGTGCAAGGGCGCTTTCCATATGGCCATGATGGCCAGGGCAATTTCCCCCACCCGTGGGGAACTTTGGATTTTTTATAGTTACTCCGATCGACCAATGCACCCATCACTTGGCATTCAAAGTAAGGATCGGTTGGCTTGACCTGCTGATTACAACGCCCTGTCGGTGGCGCGACTGTGTGGGGGATAGACTAACGGCAAACCGGGTCTGGTCAATAACCGGCTCGCATGGCGCGCAGACGACACGACTGAGCGAAGCGCCGCCGCGTGGCTACACAATCCAATGTTTTACAAAAAGAGGAGACGAGTTTTGCGATTCCTAGAACCCTTGGCGAAGCTGTGCGCCATCCTGGCTGGCGTTCTGCTGACGGTGATCACCCTCATGACCTGCGCAAGCCTGATCGGGCGCAACACGACAGGCGCGTCGCTGGTGGGTGATTTCGAACTCACCGGCGTGGCCACCGCGGCCGCTGTAGCCTTGTTCTTGCCGTGGTGCCAGTTGACGCGCGGCAACATCATCGTCGACTTCTTCACCGCCAAGACAGCTGCAAGCACCAACGCCGCGCTCGACCGCTTAGGCGCGCTGCTGCTGGCGCTGGCCATGGGCCTGCTGACCTGGCGCACGGCACTGGGCGGCATGAACGCCTGGAAAAGCCATTCGGGCACGATGATGCTGGGCTTTCCGGAATGGATCGTCTACAGCTTCTTAGTCCCTCCGTTGGCGCTCACCGCCCTCATCGGCTTGACACAGGCTGTGATCGGTTTTGGCGACGGGGAGCCAAAATGAGTGCGTTAACGCTGACCCTGGTTATCTTCGGCACGATGCTCGTGCTGATGGCCATCCGCACGCCCATCGCGATATCGATGTTCGGTGCGGGCATGCTGGGCTACGTGATGCAGGCCGGCTGGCTGCCGCTGGCCAATTTCCTGAACACCCAGGCCTTCGCGAGATTTGCCAGCTATGACCTGTCGGTCATTCCGCTGTTCATCCTGATGGGCAATTTCGCCACGCAAGGCGGCATCAGCAAGGCACTTTTTGAGTGCGCCAGCGTGATCATGTCGCGTTTTCGCGGCGGTCTGGCGATGGCGTCCGTCCTCGCCAGCGCGGCATTTGGCGCGATCTGCGGTTCGTCGGTGGCCACCGCCGCGACCATCACGTCAGTAGCCTTGCCGGAAATGAAGCGCCATGGCTACTCGGGCCGGCTGGCCACGGGCACCCTCGCCGCGGGCGGCACTCTGGGCATCCTGATTCCGCCGTCGGTACCGCTGGTGATCTACGCGATTCTGGCCGAGCAAAATATCGCCAAACTCTTCGCCGCCGCGATGGTGCCCGGTCTGATCGCCATGGTGGGCTACCTCATCGCCATTGCGATCTATGTGCGTGTTGCGCCTGGCCACGCGCCTGAATTTACCGACGATCGCCCGCGCCTGACCGGGGCGATGCTGCTGGGCGTCATGCCGATTGCCATCATCTTCCTGATCGTGTTTGGCGGAATCTATGGCGGGCTCTTCACGCCCACTGAAGGCGCGGCCGTAGGCGCTGCGGCAACCTTCATTGCAGCGCTGGCCAAGCGCGAAATGACTTTCAAGAAGTTCGCAGACTGCTTTTACGCAACGGCGCAGGCATCGGCCATGATCTTCATGATCTTCATAGGCGCAGATCTGATGAATTCAGCGCTGGCGCTGACGCAGGCGCCAGCGCAACTCGCTGACCTGGTGCGCAGCTGGGGCCTGCCGCCGCTGGGTGTGGTGGCCGGCATCTTGCTTTTTTACGTGGTACTGGGCGCCGTGATGGACGAGCTGTCGATGCTGCTGCTGACCATACCGATCTTCTTTCCGATGATCATGGTGCTTGACTTCGGCATGCCCAAGGACATGGTGGCGATCTGGTTTGGCATCATGGTGCTGATGACCGTGGGCTTTGGCCTGCTGGCGCCGCCGGTGGGGCTGAACGTGTATGTGGTCAATTCGATGGCCAAGGACGTCCCCATTGCCGAAAGCTACCGGGGCGTGATGCCGTTTCTGATCAGCGACGTTCTGCGTACCGCGCTGCTGATGTTTTTCCCGGGGATTTCGCTGTTCATACTCAAGTACGTCGGTTGAGGGAAAGACGCAGGCAGCGGCGCGAGCCGCTGCGCTAGGTTCGGGTCTTTTGCTCAACCGAAGTGACTCATGATCGATTGCTGTTTCTGTTGGCGCACCTGGACGATCTTGATGGCCACACGACGGCCCAGGCGCGGGTCGCGGTCTTTGCTGACATTGCCCATCTCGCCGTCACAGATAAGGGTCGAGCTTTTTCAGGCTCACGGCGGCGCGCTCCCAACGCAGATGTGGCGCCGCGCAACGCGGCCCTGCGCTCAGCCGAAAGCCTCGTCCAGACTCATGCCCACCGCGTCGTAAGCAAAAAGCCAGTGGTAGCGCTCGCGGGTGCGCGTCTCGTTCCATTCGCGGTCCACATAGGCCTGGGCGCCCTGAGCATCGGCCAGCGCCGGGTTGTGGAAACGCTTACCCGCTTCAGTCGCGCCACGGACTATGCGACCGGTGCGAGCGATGCGCAACTGCTCGTAGCGGCGCAGCGCTTCAGCCGCGTCGGCCAGATTCCCCCCCAGGCAGCGCGCCAGCACCAGTGCGTCCTCGATGGCCATGCAGGCGCCCTGCGCCAGAAACGGCAGCGTCGGATGCGCCGCGTCTCCTAGCAGCGTCACCCGGCCCTCGCCCCAACGCGTCAGTGGCTCCCTGCCCATCAGAGCCCACTTGTGAGGCGCATCGAGCAAACCGATCAGGGTCTGCACCTCATCGTTCCAACCGGCAAAATCGGCGACGCACTCTTGTTGCGAGCCACGCTCGGTCCATGACTCGCGCTCCCACCCATTGCGCTCGACAATGCCCACAAAGTTGAGCAGTTCGCCGCGCCGCAGCGGATAGGTGATGACATGGGCGCCCGGGCCTATCCAGTTCGTGCCAACCGATTCGCGCATGCTCTCGGGCAGGCGGTGTGCTGCAACCAGCCCGCGCCAGGCCACACAGCCGGTGAACGCCGGCCGGTCTTCATGGCCCAGTCCGCGTCTAAGTGCTGAATGCACGCCGTCGCAGGCGATCAGCGCGTCACCAGTCACGCGCTCGCCGCCCTCGAGTTCCACTCGCACGCTCTGGGCGTCTTGCGTAAAGCTCGCGCAGCGCGCGCCCAGGCGCACCGCGTCAGGATTCAAGGCCCTCACCGCCTCAATCAGCACCGTGTGCAGGTCGGACCGGTGCGCCATGAGGTAGGGAAAGCCATAGCCCTGCAGAGCCGCCTGGCCGAGGTCAAACAGCCTCCAGCGCTGCCCCGTGCTCCACAGCCGAACTTGCTTGCCTTCGGGCACGCAGGCTACGCTTTCCAGCGCTTCTTGCAGGCCCAGGCTGTAGAGACAGCGCGTAGCGTTTGGGCTGAGTTGAACGCCGGCACCCACTTCACCGAGCGTCGTCGCCTGCTCGAGCACCTGCACGTCGATTCCCCGACGCAGCAGCGCCAGGGCCAGCGTCAAGCCGCCAATCCCCGCCCCGGCGATCAGCACCCGCGCAGAGCCGCTTTGCGTCAACCGACAGCCTCTGCGTCCAGCAGGCGTTTGACCGTGCGGCGCATGTGCACGCGGGCGCGGTCGGACACGATGTCCACCAAATTCTGATCGCCGGTCTTGGCGAGCATGGCATGCTGACCCTCCACGATGGCCTTGTCTTCCTTGAAGGCGCGATCGATCTCGCCGAACAGCGCCTCCGTCGCCTGAGGGTCATCTTGCTTGTAGCCATTGCCAGTGGACCAGAAATAAAAGCAAGTGTTGTCCGTCTCAGGCGTCAGCCCGTGGAACAGGCGCAACTGGAAGCCGCCTTCTTGCTCGCGGTTGTCCTGCGCGCCGCGGTTCACGTCGAGGGCACCGCTCCACTGCACGATGCTGCCGGGTGCGAAATACTCGAACTCCTGCCACCGGTCGACTTTTTCGCCCTGAAACTGAACGGCCTTGGTGTAAGACGGCGGCGGCGAGGATTCGAGCATCCAGCGCATAAAGTGCAGCCCCGTCTCCTTGGGTGTGACCGTCATCTGAGCGTCGACGTGAACCTTCGGATTGCCGCCAATGGTGGTCTTGTGCACATAGCCCAGATGGGTGAGGTCCATCAGGTTGTCGACCATGAGCATGTAGTTGGCCTTGATGTGGTAGGTCGCATGCTTATGGGGCCACTTGGCGTAATCGTTGTGCCACGGGTAGTCAATGATCAAGGTCGGATCGGCTTTCTCGGGATCGCCCGGCCAGATCCAGAGGAATTCGTCTTTCTCGACAAGCGGAAACGCGCGCACTTTGGCCTGCGCCGGGATGGTTTTTTGGCCGGGAATCGCCACGCAGGTGCCCGAACAATCAAACACCATGCCGTGATAGCCGCACTGAACGCCGGCGCCAACCACTTCGCCGAAGCGCAGAGGCGTTCCGCGATGGCAGCAGCGGTCTAGCAGTGCAGCCGCCTTGCCCGTCTCACGGTCGCGAAACAGCACGATTTCCTCGTTGCAGATGGTCCGAGCGAGCAGTTGCTCGCCCACTTCATGGCCCCAGGCGGCGATGTACCAGGCGTTCTTGATGAGCATGTCGTGATCTCCCGATGGATAAGGTTCAGGTGCGCGGCAGGTATACGCGCAACAGTTAAATTCCATTGTGAGCGCCTAGATCGAGGACTTCACGAGGGTAAATACGGGGTCCAGCGTATACGTAAACCCGAACAATGGATGACACGCATCCCCCAAGCCTCATGCAAACACACGAAGACAGTGCCCCCTCCCAGACCATCCGGGCTATTTTGGGGCTGCGCGGGCTCATCATCGAGGGCGCGCTCGAACCCGGGGCGCGCGTGCTGGAGCAGACGCTGGTTGATCGACTGGGCGTATCGCGCACGCCGGCGCGTGCTGCACTGATCCGCTTGTGCGAGGAAGGGCTGCTCGAGCAAATGTCCAGCGGCGGCTATGTGGTGGCGCGGTTTTCAGCGAACGACGTGTTCGATGCGATCGCCATCCGTGGAACGCTTGAAGGCATGGCCGCCCGGATGGCAGCCGAGCGCGGCGCAAGCGGCCCTGCGCTCAATGCGCTGCGCCGCTGCGTGCAGGAACTCGACGGCATCGTGGCCGGCCTGTCTTCAGACCCAGACCTCACCGGCTATGTTCGCCTGAACGACCGTTTCCATGAGCTGCTGCTGCAGGCCGCGCAAAGCCCGATGCTGCGCCGGGCGCTGGAGCGACAGATGGCCCTGCCCTTTGCCGCGCCCAATGCCTTCGTCAACATCTCGCGCGCCGACACGGCGCAAGTGCAAGCGATCTTGCAGGTATCGCAAGAGCAGCACCGATGCATCGTCGAAGCGATCGAAATGCGTGAGGGCGCGCGCGCTGAAGCATTGGCGATCGAGCATTCACGTTCAGCCTGGAAGTTCCTGCGGCGCCTGTTTGAGGTCGAGCGCACCGGGCAGCTCCCGCCGGCCATCAAGTTTCTTGAACCCGTGCTGCGCTGACACGCAACCCTCACTGGCCGCGACGTTCCTTTTGATTGAACTTCTATGCCGATTGCCATGGCAGCCGCGCGCATCGCAAGTATGGCACCGCTGGCCAGGGCTATGGTCGAGCGCATGTTCTCGTCGGCATTTCGCGCGCTGCGTGATCCCTTGGTCGATGCGCTGGAAACGGCTTTACGGCGCAGCGATGCGCAAAGGTGACGCCGCACTGGTGGCTGTGCTGCGAGACGCTGATCTGCGCCCTGCCCTGGGGGACAAGCGTACGACTACGCTGCTGCTGCACGGCGAACTGGATCCGCTGATCACCGCTGAAAAAATCGAGACGCAGGCCCAAAGCATCACAGGCGCAAAGCGCCAGCCCCTGCCCACCGGACACTTCCCGCCCGTCGAAGCGCCCGAGGCTTTCGCGAAAGCCCTGATCCGCTTCATGGCGCAATGAGGACGTGGCCGTGCGAAGCCTGGGTGCGCAGTAGCCAGCCTTCAGGCCGCCGGACCAGGTACAAACACGTCGCTGAAAAATTGCGAGGGCTCCAGCCCGAGAGCCTGCGTGCACGCGGCGCGCACCGCTGCCACCATGGGCGGCGCACCACAGCAATATGCTTCGTAGCCCGCCAGCGATTGAAAGTTTGCTTTCACCGCTGCGTCTGCGCGACCCTGGAAGGCGCCTGCGGCCTGGGCTTGCGCTGGGTCCTCTATGGCCATGATGAAGTGCATGCCCGGCAGCGACTTGCGCCAGCGCTGCACAGCCTCGGGCAGGTAGATGCCGGCCAGGTCGCGCGAGCCCCACACCAGGGTCACCTGGCGCTGCGATTTCTTGCGAACCAGATCGTCGAGCAGCGATTTGACAGGCGCAAATCCCGTGCCACCTGCGACGCAGAGCATGGGCGCCTCGGACGCCTCGTTCAACTCGAAATGCCCGTAGGGCAACTCCACCTCCAGGGAGTCGCCCGGCGCCAGGTCTGGCACGATCTGGGTGAACTGACCGTCCGCCACATGGCGGATATGCAGCTGAAGAGTGTCGCTTTCGTGCGGCGGATTGGCCATGGAATAGGAACGCTTGCTGCCGTCAGGCAGAGTGACCTGAAGGTACTGTCCCGCGCTGAACTTCGCCCGCTGCCCAGTCGGCAGGCGCAAGTGCAGGATGCTCACATCTGGCGCCGCGCGGGTGTTGCGAAACACCTTGGCCACAAATCGCTTGCGCGCACCCGGCTCGATGCGCTTCCAGGCAGTCGGTGCGATCTCCAGATCGCCCAGCGGACTGCACTGGCAATAAAGCACCTGCCCGGGCGGGGTCGCTTCGGCCGAGGCGGTGGGGCTGCACTGAGTCTGGCCTGAGCTGACAGCGCCGGCGCAATTGCCACACACGCCTTTGCGGCACGAGTAGGGCATTTCGATACCCGCTCGCAACGCCGCGTCAAGGATGTTCTCGCCGCTGTCGCAAGGAAACTGCGCGTCGGTGCCGAAGATTCGAATGATGTGAGCCATGACGCGCTGAAAAAATTGGAAAAACTCGCCTCAGGCGACCCCAGCCAGCAGGCCGATGCTGCGCAGCAGCGCGTCTGGACGCGCAAGCCCCGTGCCGGCGATGTCCATCGCGCTGCCGTGGCCGGTGGTGGCCAGCAGCACGTCAGCGCCGATGGAGATGGCGCTGGCCGCCTGGGGCGCGAGCAGCTTGATCGGAATGTGACCCTGGTCGTGCAGCATCGCAACATAGAGGTCGTGTGGCTTGCGCGCATGGTCGGCCAGCAGAACATCGGCGCCTTGCGGGTCGGCGACGTCCATGCCGAGCTCGCGCAGGCGCTGCGCCGCCGGCACGCTGCGCAGCGCATCCTCGTCACCAAACAGCCGGCCTTCGGAGGCGTGCGGGTTGATGCCAAACAGCGCCACCGTCGGCTGGGCCACGCCCAGCAGGCGGCAGGCGCGCGCGCCTGCCAGCGCCGCGTCAACGATCAGTTGGGGGGTCAGACGCCCCAACGCGGTGGCCACGCTCTCATGCAACGTGGCGTGCACGATACGCAGCCCCCCGCCGACCAGCATCAGGAACACGCTGCCCTCGCTCTGGCCGCATACCCGCGCCACCAGCGACGGATAACCACTGAAGGCGATGCCAGCCTGCGCAATAGCGGTTTCGTGGTGCGGCCCCGCCACCACAGCGTCGAACTCTCCCGCCTGGCAGGCACTGATCGCGGCGGTGGCGCTGGCGATGGCGCTGGCGCCCGACAAAGCGTTCACCTGCCCGAACTGCGCGGCGCTGGCCGG
>CAMCUN010000075.1 GCA_945878995.1 Polaromonas sp. YR568
GATGCCCCCACCCCGTCCCTCCCCCAGAGGGGGAGGGAGGAAATCGGGGAGGCCTTGTCTTGCTCCCTCCCCCTCGGGGGGAGGGCTGGGGTGGGGGCACGATGCAGCACCATTTATCAACAAACGCCAAGTGCCCAAGGTTTCGAGCCGCAGCCTTTTTGAACCACTGACAACGGTGCCACGCGGTGCCCCCACCCCGTCCCTCCCCCAGAGGGGGAGGGAAAGAACGCGGGGCCTGGACCTTGCGCTCTTTTCCGCACCGTTAATAATCCATGGTTATGGAAACCAAATGGTTAGAAGATTTTGTAAGCCTTGCTGAAACGCGCAGTTTCAGCCGCTCCGCGCAGCTGCGCCATGTGACCCAACCGGCCTTTTCGCGGCGCATCCAGGCGCTCGAAGCCTGGGCCGGCAGCGACCTGGTGGACCGCAGCTCTTACCCCACGCGGCTCACGCCCGCTGGCGAGACTTTGTACGCTCAGGCGCTGGAGATGCTGCAGGGCCTGCAGTCCACCCGCGCCATGTTGCGCGGCCACACGGCTGCTGCACAGGACGTGATTGAGTTTGCCGTGCCGCACACCCTGGCTTTCACCTTCTTTCCGTCTTGGGTCAGCGCCTTGCGTGAGAATTTTTCGCCCATCAAGAGCCGCTTGATCGCTTTGAATGTGCATGACGCCATGCTGCGCTTGGTCGAAGGCAGTTGCGATTTGCTCATGGTCTACCACCACGAAGCCCAGCCTATTGCCTTGGACCCTGAGCGCTACGAGATGGTGGTGCTTGGCGAGGAGTCGCTCGCGCCTTACGTGGCGCCCGGTGCGGACGGCGCGCCCCTTTATGTCCTGCCTGGCCAGGCCAGCCGCCCCTTGCCCTACTTGGGCTATGCGCCGGCTGCTTATTTAGGCCGCATGGTCGATTTCCTGCTCAAGCAGTCTGGGACCAGCATTCACCTGGACCGCGTTTACGAAACCGACATGGCCGAGGGCCTCAAGGCCATGGCGCTGGAGGGCCAGGGCTTGGCTTTTTTGCCGCGCAGCGCCGTCAAAAAAGAGGTGAAGGAAGCTCGCCTGCTCAGTGCTGGCGTAGGTTTGGAGGTCATCTTGCAGATTCGCCTCTACCGTGAAAAGCCTTCGGGCAAACAGCCTGCCAAGAGCGCGGCCCAGGCTTTGTGGTCGTATTTGCAAAGCCAGGTGAACTGAAGGGCGGCCTCGCGTCCAAGCTGCTCGGTCCTTTGCCCGTGAGTGCCAGACACCTTCATCACGATGGAGGCGCAGAGGCGATGCTTGTTGTGCATGAGATGGCGGCATTGGTGTGCAGCTGTGTGCAAGACAAAGCAAGTCAGCGTCTTCAATGACATGCAATGAAAATGCCCCGACTATTAATTAACCATTCTTTTCATTTCATCGCTTTTCGATGTGCCCAAAGCCTTCGCAGTCGCATCACAATACTTATATTGCTTTCGATCTGCGGTCTGACCTGACCTCTGTGCACTTGGCCTCTGAAGCGTTTTGAGGGTCATGTAAGTGCACTTTGAACCCACCTAGCGGTGGGTTTTTTTTCGGGGTTCATGGCTTGGCTTGATCTAGCGCTAAATAGTTAATTTATATAAATGAAACATGATTTAAATTTAATTTGACATGAATCTTGTGAAGATTAAAATAAACTGCAAATTTATTTGAAAATAAATTTTTAAAAGCAAATCACTGGTCGATGAAACAGGTTTTGTCATGCATATGAATAACCCCGCCGTACCTCCCAGTTCTGCCGACCAAGCCTTGGGGGCTTACCTGAGTTTTTTGCGCGTGGGCGCCGGCCTGGACACCGTGGTCCTGGCGCGCCGGGTCAGTTTGTCGCCCGCCCAGGTGGCGCAATTGGAAAGTGGCCGCAGCAGCCTGTTTTACAACCACCGCATTCGACTCCAGGCTGCTCGCAAAATCATCTTGCTCCTTGGCGGTGACTTGGCAAAGCTGCCTGACCATGTGCCCCAATCCTTGTCTGTGCCTGGCGGCGCCGTGACGCACCGCCCTGAGGCCACCAAGCCAGTCGCCCCCCAGCCGACCCAGCCGACCCAGCCCGTGCGCCCGGCGGCGTCCTCGGCTGCGACTGCTCAGCCTCATGGACTCCCAACCAGACACTTGGCTACCGCTTTGGGTTTGGGTGCGGTATTGCTGGGCTTGGGCATTTTGGCGGGCACGCCTTGGAGTCCAGCCGTCTTCCCCACAGTGGCGCATCCTTCAGAGACTGACTCCGCTGTACAGGCGGTGCGTCCAGACGTGGGTGCAACTGCGGCCTCGGCTGAAGGGGCTGCATCGGCGGACCTCAAGCCCATGGAGGTGGCCGCCGCCGTTTTGCCTGCAGGTCCAATGGAAACATTGGCCCCTGCGGTGGGCGACAAAAGCGCCAGCAAACAGGGCGCTGAATTGCTCGCTTGTGCCTGGCCCTCGGGCGCTGCGCCCGCCTTTCAACCCCAACAGGCCCGCAAGCCAGGGGACATGGTGTACGTGGTCAGTGAGGTCAGCCAAGTGCTGTGTGTGGCCGATGCGGACGGAAAGTCACAAAGCAAACGCCTTGAAGCCGGGCAGGCCCAGAGCTACTATGGCCGGCCGCCTTGGCAGCTGATGTCCAGTGCGCTTCAGCAAACCCAGGTGTACTTTCAAGGCTACAAGGTGCGCCTTCCTTCCCAGGCCCAAGACCGGGTTGAGTTGGTCGAATTGCGCTGAGTCGGCACAGGCCGACATCACCCGTCAAGGCAAAGTCTTGCCTCGCCACTTTTGAGAAGGTGTCAGGGCACATGGTCGGCCCAGCGATAATTTAGACACCATCACTGGAGAACCCATGACTTTGTCCAAACGTGAATTTCTCGCTGCAGCCTGTGCGGCGTGGGCGTGTCCCTTGTGGGCCCAGGGCAAGCCCCTGATGGATGCGTTGCACATGTTCGTGCCTGCAGCCCCTGGCGGCGGCTGGGACGCCACGGCCCGTGCTGTCGAGCGCGCGGCCAAAGCGGCATCGCTGGTGGGCCAGATGTCGTTTGAAAATGTGGGCGGTGCTGGCGGCATGGTGGGCTTGCCCCGATTCGTCAATCAGCGCAAAGGCCAGGGCCAAACGCTGATGGTGGGCGGCTCGGTCATGGTGGGTGCTGGCATTGCCAACAAAAGCCCGGTGACCATCAAAAATGTCACGCCCATTGCCCGCCTGACCGAAGAGGCCGGCGTGATCGTGGTGCCCAGCGGCGGCAAGATCAAGACCTGGAAGGAGCTTGAGGCGGCTCTCAAGGCCAATCCCAAGGCCGTGTCGGTGGCCGGTGGCAGCGCGGGCGGCACAGACCATTTGATTTTGGGCATGTTGATCAAGGCGCTGGGCAAAAACCCGCGTGAAGCCGCTTACGTGGCTTTTGCCGGAGGCGGTCCGGCCAACGCCGCCATTTTGGGCGCGCAGGTGACGGCCGGCATTTCTGGCTATTCCGAATTCGAAGAACAAATCAAGGCGGGGCGCATGCTGCCCTTGGCCGTGTCTGGCAAAAGCCGCATTCCCGGTGTGAACGTGCCCACCCTCAATGAGTTGGGCGTCGGCGTGAGCGAGTCGAACTGGCGCGGATTGTTTGCACCACCCGGTATTTCAGAGCCTCAGCGCAATGCACTGATCGACTTTGTGACCCGGCTGCACGCCTCAGCCGCCTGGAAGCAGGAACTCGACAGCCGCAAGTGGACCGATGCTTTCATGACCGAGCGGCCTTTTGAACGCGAACTGGCCAAAGACCTGGCCGACAAAGAGGTGCTGATGAAGGAACTGGGCCTGGCATGAAGCCTGTCCATGTGGCCCTGATCTTGGCCATGGTTTGTGGCGTGGCCGCCTGGCAAGTGACAGCGATCCCTGAGTCTTTGATGCAAATGACAGTCGGCTCTGCGCTGGTGCCTGCGGCGGTGGTGTCGGCACTGTCGGCCTTGGTGCTGCTCTTTGGGCTCAGCGCTTTGAAGGGGCGCCAAGTCGACGAGAGCCAAGCGCCAGATCAATCGTCCCTGCCGGGCTCGGGCGCGCGCATGCTCAGCTTGCTGGCCGGTGGTCTGGCCTTCATGGCCTTGGTCACCCCCTTGGGTTTTATTGTGCCCGCCACGCTTTGCGGAATGGGTGTGGCGCGGGCATTCGATGCCCCTGTCAGCCTGAAATCAGCGCTGATTTGCGGCAGCATGGCGGCGATTTTCTGGCTGGTTTTTGCGCGTTTGTTGGGCGTGGGACTCGGCCCTGGCCTGCCTTGGCTGATCTGAGTTTTTCAGGAGCCCTGCATGTCTTCTTTTGACGCCTTGATGGGCGGCTTTGCCAATGCCTTGCAGCCCGTCACGCTCATGTGGGGCTTTGCCGGCTGCTTGGTGGGCACCTTGGTGGGCGTGTTGCCCGGCATAGGCCCGGCGCTCACCATTGCCTTGTTGCTGCCGTTGACCTACCACGTGCCGGCGACCAGCATGTTTGTGATGTTTGCGGGCATTTACTATGGCGCGGCCTATGGTGGCTCGACCACCTCCATTTTGATCAAGACGCCGGGCGAGGCCTCGTCCATGATGACGGCCCTGGAGGGCAACAAAATGGCGCGCCAAGGCCGCGCGGGCCAGGCCTTGGCCACGGCCGCCGTGGGCAGTTTTGTGGCCGGCACCATAGGCACGGTGGCGCTGACCTTTTTTGCGCCCATGGTGGTGGAGGCGGCGCTGGCTTTTGGCCCGGCCGAGTACTTCAGTTTGATGGTCTTGTCTTTGGTGGCGGTGTCGGCCGTGCTGGGCAACTCCATGCTGCGCGGCCTGTTGGCGCTGGCCGTGGGTTTGCTGCTGGGCCTGGTGGGCCTGGACCTGCAGACCGGTCAGCCGCGCTTTACCTTTGGCCAGGCGCAACTGCTGGACGGCATTGAGGTGACGGTGGCGGCGGTGGGCTTGTTTGCCGTGGGTGAGGCGCTGTATTTGGCCTGGCAGGGGCGGGAAGCCAAGGCGGGCGAGGTCTTGAAAGTCTCGGGCAGCCTCTGGATGAGCCGGCAAGACTGGGCGCGTTCCTGGAAGCCCTGGCTGCGCGGCTCGCTGTTTGGGTTTCCCATAGGCGCTTTGCCTGCAGGCGGGGCCGAATTGCCCACGCTGCTGTCTTATTACACCGAGAAAAAGCTCAGCTCGCACCCGGAGGAGTTTGGCCACGGCGCCATTGAAGGCGTGGCCGGCCCGGAGGCGGCCAACAACGCGGCCGCCGCCGGTGTGCTCATGCCCTTGCTCACCTTGGGCATCCCCACCTCGGCCACGGCCGCCATCATGCTGTCGGCCTTTGAAGGCTATGGCATACAAACTGGCCCTCAGCTGTTTGCCTCGCAAAGCAGCTTGGTGTGGACCTTGATTGCCAGCCTCTACATTGGCAATGTGATCTTGCTGGTGCTCAATTTGCCGCTGGTGGGCTTGTGGGTCAAGCTGCTCAAGATCCCGCCGCCCTGGCTGTACGCGGGCATCATTGTGGTGTCGACAGCGGGGGTGTATGGCGCGGGCAACTCCGTGTTCAACGTGGGGCTGCTGTTTGTGTTTGGCCTCATGGGCTATGTGATGCGGCGCTTTGATTTCCCGGCGGCGCCCTTGATCGTGGGTTTGATCTTGGCGCCCATGGCCGAGCAGTCCATGCGCCAAGCGCTGACCATCAGCATGGGCGACTGGAGCACCTTTGTGACGCGGCCTCTGTCAGGCGCTATTTTGGCGGTGGCCGCTTTGCTGTTGATTGCGCCGCCGCTGTGGCGCGCCGGCTTGCGCTTGCGCGCAGCTTGACTTCAGTGCGCCGCAGCCAGGCTGCGCGCCACCGCTTCGGCCACCTCAATGCCGTCGACCCCGGCCGACAAAATGCCGCCTGCATAACTGGCGCCCTCGCCCGCCGGATACAGGCCGGGCAGGTTCAGGCTTTGGTGGTCGGCGCCGCGCGTGACGCGCACGGGCGAGGAGGTGCGGGTTTCCACGCCTGTGAGCACAGCGTCGTGCCGGTCAAAGCCTTTGATCTTGCGGCCAAAGACAGGCAGGGCCTCGCGCACGGCTTCAATGGCGTAAGCGGGCAGGGCGGCGGCCAGGTCGGTCAGGTGCACGCCGGGCTGGTATGAGGGCAGCACCTCGCCCAGGGCCTGGGACGCGCGGCCGGCAATAAAGTCGCCCACCAGTTGGCCAGGCGCTTCATAGTTGCTGCCGCCCATCACATAGGCCTGCGACTCCAGCCGCCGCTGCAAGGCCATGCCCGCCAGCGGGTGCACCCAGCCGCCGGGGCCTGGCGCTTGGCCGGGCAGCAAAAAGTCGCTGGGGTTGATGCCCACCACAATGCCGGCGTTGGCGTTGCGTTCGTTGCGCGAGTATTGGCTCATGCCGTTGGTCACCACGCGGCCAGGCTCTGAGGTGGCGGCCACCACCGTGCCGCCAGGGCACATGCAAAAGCTGTAAACCGAGCGGCCGTTCTGGGCATGGTGCACCAGCTTGTAATCGGCCGCGCCCAGCAGCGGGTGGCCGGCGTGCCGGCCGTGGCGGGCGCGGTCAATCATGCCTTGGGGGTGTTCCACGCGAAAACCCACCGAAAAGGGCTTGGCCTCCATGTAGACGCCGCGCTCATAAAGCATCTCGACGGTGTCCCGTGAGCTGTGGCCCAGCGCCAGCACCACGTGGCTGGCGTCCAACTCATAGCGGCTGGCGTCGCTCAAGCGTTCAATCACCAGGCCGCGCAGGCACCGGCCACTTGCGCTTTCTTCAATGCGCAGGTCGCACACGCGCTCTTGAAAGCGGATCTCGCCGCCCAGGGCGATGATTTGCTCGCGCATGTGTTCCACCACCTTGACCAGCTTGAAGGTGCCAATGTGCGGCCTGGCGGTGTAGAGGATGTCATCGGGCGCGCCCGCCTTGACGAACTCGTTCATGACCTTGCGGCCCAAGTGGCGCGGGTCCTTGATTTGGCTGTAAAGCTTGCCGTCAGAAAAGGTGCCGGCGCCACCTTCGCCAAACTGCACGTTGGACTCGGGGTTGAGCACTTTTTTGCGCCACAGGCCCCAGGTGTCTTTGGTGCGTTCGCGCACTTTTTTGCCGCGCTCAATGACGATGGGTGCAAAGCCCATTTGCGCCAGCAGCAGCGCCGCAAAAATACCGCAAGGCCCAAAGCCCACCACCACCGGGCGCTGCTTGAGCGTGGCAGGCGCTTGCACGGGCGGGTGGTAGCTCAAATCGGGCGCGGAGCCGATGTGCGGGTGGTCAGCCAAGCGCTGCAGCACCTGCGCCTCCAGCTCGGGCGCCAACTCTACATGGGCGATGTAGACCAGCGAGACCACATGCTTGCGCGCGTCAAAGCTGCGCTTGTGCACATGGACGTGGAGGAGTTGATCAGTCGCCAGACCCAAGGTGTGGGCTATCAGGTCGGCCAATGCCGTGTCGGCATGGTCCAGCGGGAGCTTGAGCTCAGTGAGTCGAATCATAGGTAGGGGGATCTGTTTTCCGGATCAGCCTTTCATTGTAGAAGGCAGGGGATAATCAGCCCTGTGAAGCACGCCAGACCGTCGCTGGTGCAAGCTGGGAAACCAGGCACTGGAGGAAGGTCCGGACTGCACAGGACAGCGCAGGAGGTAACACCTCTCCACCGTGAGGTGAGGATCAGAGCAACAGAGACGAGCCGGTTCAGTCCGGATGAAACGGGCAATCTCTGCGCGCAGCAACACCAAGTAGGCCAGCGTTGATGTGGTTCCGCAGAGCTGGCGGGTAGGTGGCACCGAGCCGGGTGGGCGACCCCCGGCCCAGATGAATGGCGGTCACGCCGGTCTTCGAGAGGAGGCCGGTGCACAGAATCCGGCCTATCGGCGAGCTTCACACTTTTTTAGGCGCTCAGCTTCGGGTCGCTGCAAAGGCAGCGGCTGCATTCCGCACCAGGCTCGGATGGCAGGCGCCCAGTTTTGGGGTCTGGCCATGGGGCGGCACTGAGAAGAAGTTGTCATTGAACGGCAGCTCCAGCGCGTCGCATTAACGCATCAGATTTGCTAGCACTGATGCGCTGATCAAGCTGTTCTCGGGGCCGTTTGGGCTCTAAGAATAAGAGCTTGTCGGAACCTATTTGCAGCTGCTTGCGAGCACCTGCGCATGGGAGGTGTCGCGTACCTTTTTGGGTCGGCCGCCCAGTTTGCCATTGGCCCTTGCCGCAGCGGCTTTGGCCTGCGTCGACGTCTGACCGCCGACCTTGCCCATGGTTGCAGCCATCCACTTGCGAGAGCCCAAGAAGCCGTCTAGCAGCGCCGGCAGATACAAGTCGACATCCAGCGCGGGAATGTGCAGTCCCAAGCCCGATGGAGAAATTTCGATCTCTGCCAGGTCGCTCGGAGTGGCCTTTTCCAAGCCTTGTGCGTTGAGCGGCTTGAAGGTGATGCCAAGACCCGTGCTCAGCTCAATCACCACGCGACCGCTGCGACGGTCATAGCGTGCCGACATGGCCGTCGCAGTCTTGGCCAAGCGTGCGGCACCTCTGGCGTTTGCCGCTTCAAACTCGTCTTTATGGACTGCCATGAATCTTGCTCCATTCGGCGCACAGGTGCGCCAATCGACTCCCGAGCGCTGTCTGAATCCGGCTCACTTCGGCCTGCGAAAAACCGTAGTTCTCTCGCAGTTCTGGCGACTCCTCCGGACAGTTCAGGTTGAACACGGCCTCACAGCCTTTGCCTATGACTTGGACGTGCGAGGGACGATGATCGTTGGGATAGATCACCACGCGCAGTCCGTTCACTCGATCTACTGTCGTCATTTTATCAAAAACCTAAGCAGTTGGGTTTTAGCGCTCCATGGCGATCCGCTGCGGCCAGGGGCGTACTTGTAAAACGTCGCCGGGCAGTTGCCGAGCGCCTTGCAGATTTCGCCCGGCCGCTTATAGGGATAGGAGACGCCCTCACCGGTTTGCACATTGGCGCCGTCCCAAAGTGGCGGGTCCATCGTGATGCTGCCCTTAGGCCCTCAGCGAGACTGGCGCCCTGTGCGCAGGGCGCTTGCCCAGTCTGACCGCCCCCGTCTGTCTGCCAACCGCGCCATGGACTCGTGGTCGTAGGGCACGCTGATGAGCTCGCAGCGCCATGGGCCGTGGTTTTTTTCAAGCACCGCGTAGCGCGCATCGGGGCTGGCGTTTTCTATGCGGTGGTAGCTTGAAAACGCCGTGGGATGGTCGTCGTCGTAAGCAGGCAGGCCCACGCTGCCAGGGTTGACGATCAGCAAGCCCTGCGCCGTGTGGACACTGCGCGCCACATGGCTGTGGCCGCACACAAGCAAACTCACATGGCTAGGAATGCGGCCATCCAGCCTTTCTTGGATTTCGACCTCACTGGCCAGGCGCACCTCTTCTTGCACGGGTGTCTCCAGCAGGTATTCGGTGTCATGGCGCGGGCTGCCGTGGCACAGCGCGACATCTGGCCCCAAGTGTTCAGACCAATGGCGTGCTTGGTGCAATTCGGGGTGGCAGGAGTCGGCGTGGCTGGCCAGCCAAACTTTGTCTGCGTGACTCAAGCAACTGCTGGTGTAAGCGTCTGATGGGTTTTGCCGCTCCAGCGGCACATGGAGCAGTTGCCGCTCGTGGTTGCCCGCCACATGCAGCCAAGGCAGCTGGCGCAGCAGCTGGGCTGTCTCTGCAGGCAAGAGCGGCCCGCTCAAGGTGTCACCCAGGTTCACCACTTGATCGACTTGCCTGGCCTGCAGGTCTGCGATGACCGCTTGCAGGGCAGCCAGGTTGCCGTGAATGTCGGAGACGAATGCCAGTTTCATGCGGCTCTGATGTTCTTGAACTTTGAATGACTTGTCCTGCGTCCTACAACTGTTCGCCCACCACCCACTCAGCGGCACGGCCAGCAGCTGCGGGGAGAAGGCCACCAGATGTCGGCCGACGCAGAGCTTGATGTTGCGCTCAAAGCGTTCTGGTTTTGAGGGCTCCTATTTCAACAAAAAAGGGGGAGACTCAAGGTAAAAATAGGTGTGCGGCACATGAATATCAGCCATTGCATGGCCGATATTCAGCCAAAAATACGGCCCTTGAGGAGTTTTTAGGGTGCGTTGTCGCAAACATCAGCGACAGTTTGAATAGCTTTTTTTGATTCAAAGTTGAAGCTAATCTTGACTTAAAAGATGCTTTTTTCTAATATGCATCACGCATCACGCATCACGCATCACGCATCAATTACGAAAGGAGCTTCACATGCGTACCACCCTCAGCATCGACGACGACGTGCTTTTTGCCGTCAAAAGCATGGCGCAGCGCCAGGGGCGCAGCGCCGGGGAGGTGTTGTCTGAGCTGGCCCGCAGCGCTTTGCAAGCGCCCGTGGCCACGGCAGCTGCATCCAGTGCACAGAGTGCGCTCGATGCCCAACTGGCGGCGTTGGGTCTGACGCCTTACCGCGCGCCTAACATTGATGTGGTGAGCCAAGCGCAGGTGGATGCCTTGCGCGAAGCTGAAGGCGTATGACGCCCGACTCTGCCTTGCCAGAGGTGCGTGAGGCCTCGCCAGCCTATTTGGTGACGCGGACTTTGGTGCAAGGTCGAATCAGCTTGCTCGATGTGAATGTACTGATTACCTTGTGCGACGGCCGCCACCAGCACCATGAACTGGCCGCCCGCTGGTTTGTGGCGCACGGGCCCCAAGGTTGGGCCAGCTGCCCGCTGACCCAAAACGGGGCTTTGCGCATCATGGGCGCGCCGGCTTACCCTGGCGCGCGGCCCATGGTGCAGGTGTTTGCGCAGGTCCAGGCCATGTGTGCCAGCGCGCACCATCATTTTTGGCCCGATTCACTGAGCTTGTTGCAGCCTGGCACGCTGAACACCACGCACTTGCTCGGCCACCGCCAACTGACCGACGCTTACCTCTTGGCCCTGGCCGTTCACCACCAGGGCCGGCTGGTCACCTTGGATGGCGGTCTCACGGTCAGTGCGGTGCAGGGGGCCGCCGCCAGTCACCTGGTGCGCTTGTTGCCTTGACTGGCCTCTTTACAGGTTAAAGCCACCCAGGCTGCGCAGGCGCTCCACATGCGCGAGCAGCGAGCGCTTGGCCACTGGCCAAATGCGTGGGTCCACGTCGTCATAGGCCAGTTTCACCCAATCGTCCATGCTGCCATGGGGTTGCGCCTGCATGACCCTCAGCACTTTGGCCTCGCGCTGCAGGCGGTGGGCTTTGAGTTTGGCAATGGCGCCTGCCGCGTCGCCCAGCACGTAGCCGTGCGCTGGGGCAATGTATTCAATGCTATGTTGGCTGCAGGCTTGGGCCAGCAGGTCCAGGGAGTCCAGGTAGTCGTTCATGTTGCCGTCTGGCGGGTCGACCACGGTGGTGCTGCCGTTGAGGATGTGGTCGCCTGAAAACAGCAGCCCGTCTTCTTTGAGCACCAGGCACACATGGTTGGCGGCGTGGCCGGGGGTGTGCAGGGCCAGCAGGGTGTGGGTGTGCTCGCCCGAGCCCAGCACCAGCTCTTGGCCATGGGCCATGGGGCGGTCGGGTGTGAACTCGCTGGCCGCGCGCGCGGTGGGCGCCGAGGCCAAGCCCCAAATGGGTGGTGGGTTCTGGCACAGCGCCTGCAGCGGCTTGGCGCCAGGCGAATGGTCGGCGTGAGAATGGGTGCACACAATGTGACGAATGTCCCCGCCAGCGGCCTGCCACAGCCTGTGCAGGTGCTGGGCATCGGCCGGGCCGGGGTCTATGCAGATGTAGCCGGTGCGGGGGTCGCCCACCAAATAGCTGTTGGTGCCGGGCCCGGTCATCACGCCAGGGTTGGGGGCGGTCAGGCGCTGCAGGTTGTTGAGCAGGGCTGCGGGCTGCTCGGTTTGCCAGTCCAAGGCGTGCAACATTTGCCCGTCGGGGCAGACCATGGCCAGTTCGCCATAAGGCGCTTCATGCTCCATGTAGCGCGCCTCTTTGCCCTGCAAAAGCCCGGCGCGCGGGCAAGAGGTCCACAGCGGGCCTTGGGCGCAGGCGCTGAGCACTTGCTCCACCGTGGCATAGGCCTTCATGCGCTGGAGGGTTCGTATGGTCGGGAAAATCAAAAACATCTGGCCCGCCTCATGGCGGGTCAGCGCCTCGGCCGGCCGCACCCACACCGGCTCAAACTGCTCGGACTCGTCTGCCACAGGCTCTTGGCCCTCAGGCATGCGCGCCACCAAAAAAGGCACGTCAAAGCGGCGCGTCAAATCGCGGTCTGTGACCCAGTGGGCCAACTGGAACACCTCGTCGGCGGCAGGCTTCAGGCCCAGGGCTTGGCATTGGGCAAAAAAGGGCAGCTGCCGGTCCATGGCGGCAATGTCTGCGCTGCCCGCATGGGCCCCGTCGGCGCGGCGGGCCAGCAGCACGCCCAATTCTTCAAAACTCTCGCGCAGGGCCGCCAGGGCCTGGGTCAGTGCGGAGTGGTCTTGGGCAGGGCGGCGCAAGCTCATGGCGTGGACCTGGTCCGAGCTGTCCAGTGCGTCAATGCCGCCGCCGGGGAACACAAAGGCGCCGGGCGCAAAGCTGGCGGTGGCTGAGCGGCGCGTCATCAGCACCTCCACCCCTTGGGGGCTGTCGCGCAACAGCAACACGGTGGAGGCGGGGCGCAGGGGGGCGGGTTCACGTTGGGCGTGCAAAAGCTGGGAAAGGCGTGGCATAGAAGCGAAGAGTTGGTTCGATGGCGCATGGTAAGCCAGTGGCGTCAGCCGTCCGATAATGCCGCCATGCGAATTCGTTTTACCAAAATGCAGGGCGCGGGCAACGACTTTGTGGTGCTCAACGAGACCCGTGGCCCGCTGAATTTGAGCCCGGCACAGTACCGCTTTTTGGCCGACCGCCATTTTGGCGTGGGTGCCGACCAAATTTTGAGCGTGCGGCCTGCGCCGGCCGGCAGCGCCGGCATTGACTTTTCTTACGCCATCCACAACAGCGACGGCGGCGAGGTCGAGCACTGCGGCAATGGTGCCCGTTGCTTTGTGCGCTATGTGCGCGACCAGGGCCTGACCGCGCACGATTCGGTGCGCGTGCAAACCCTCAATCGCGTGCTGGATTTGCATTTGCAGCCCGACGGCCGCGTGCAGGTGGACATGGGCGCGCCTGTGTTCGAGCCGGCGCAAGTGCCTGTGGATGTCAGCGGGTTGCTGCCGCGCCAATTGCACGGCTGGGACACCTGGCCCTTGAGCTTGGACGAGGTCACCGTGCATGTGGCGGTGCTGTCCATGGGCAACCCGCATGCGGTGCTGCTGGTCGACAACGTGGACACCGCGCCCGTGCTGCAGTGGGGGCCGCAAATTGAAAGCCATGTGCGCTTTGCCCAGCGGGTCAATGCGGGCTTCATGCAGGTGCTCTCGCGCCAAGAGGTCAAGCTCCGCGTGTACGAGCGTGGCGCGGGTGAAACCCTGGCCTGCGGCACCGGCGCCTGCGCGGCGGTGGTGGCCGGTATTCGCCTGGGCCTGCTTGATGATGCGGTGGAGGTGCACACCAGGGGCGGCCCGCTTCGCATTGAGTGGGCGGGCTCGCACAGCTTGGCAGCTTCAGTGCGCTTGAGCGGTCCGGCCACGCGGGTGTTTGAGGGCGAGATAGAGCTGCCTGAGAATCTGGCAGATTAATTGGCCAATTTTTTCAAACCAGAGACAATCGGATGATGACCCCTCACGCCCTGACCAACCCCATCACCGAAGACGACATTGCCAACTTCTTGGTGAACAACCCGGATTTTTTTGAGCGCCACGCGCAGCTGCTGTCTGCGGTGCAGCTCTCCAGCGGCCATGGCGGGCGGGCGGTGAGCCTGCAAGAGCGCCAGGCCGAGATGCTGCGCGACAAGATCAAGGGCCTGGAGCAGCGTGTCATTGAGATGATGCGCCACGGCCAAGACAACAGCGTGATTGCCGACAAAATGCAAGCCTGGACCCGCCAGCTGCTACTGGCCGCCCAGCCGGCCGACATTCCCGGCGTGATTGCGGCCGAGCTGCAAAAGCAATTTCTCATTCCGCAGGCTGCCATCAAGGTCTGGGGCGTGGACGCAGCGCATGCCGACCAAGCTTTTGCAATGGGTGTGAGCCCAGAGGCCCAGGCTTTTGCGTCATCGCTCATCCGCCCCTACTGCGGGCCCAACACAGGCTTGGAGGCCGCACGCTGGCTGCCCGATGCCGGGTCTGTGCAGTCCATGGCCGTGGTTGCGCTGCGCGCAGGCGCCGCCCCCGAGGCCTTTGGCGCCCTGGTGCTGGCTTCCAGCGACCGTGAGCGCTTTGCGGCCGACATGGCCACCGACTTTTTGCAGCGCATTGGCGAGCTGGCCAGCGCTGCGCTCTCGCGCCTGCGCAGCGTGGTGCCGGCGGTGACAGCCTGAGCCCCATGAGCCTCAAAGCCGCCAGCGAAGGTGGCGATGGCGCGTCCCATGAGCTGGTGGCGCGCTACCTCACTTATGTGCGCGTGCAAAAGCGCCTGGCCGAGCGCACCCAGACCTTGTACGCGCTGGACCTGCAAAAACTCCAAGCCCTGGCGCAAGAGGCAGCGACGCCTTTGGTTGCGGTTGGCCCCCACCACCTCAGGCGCTGGGTGGCCCAAATGCATTCTCGCGGTCGCAGCGGCCGGGGCATTGCGCTCATTTTGTCGGGCTGGCGCGGCTTTTACGCCTGGCTGGGCCGCGAAGGGCTGGTGGCCAGCAACCCCGTGGTGGACGTGCGCCCCCCCAAAGCGCCCAAGCCCTTGCCCAAGGCCCTGGGTGTGGACGAGGCCGTGCAACTGGCCGCTTTTGAAGACGAGGACAGCTCGCCCGAGCTGGAGGCCCGCGACCACTGCATGACCGAGCTGCTCTATGGCTGCGGCCTGCGCATTGGCGAGCTGGTCGGGCTGGACGCGCTGGCCAGCGCCCAAGCCCGTGGCTGGGTTGACCTGCAAGAAGGGGTGGCCCATGTGCTGGGCAAAGGCGGCAAGCGCCGCAGCGTGCCGGTGGGCGGCCCTGCCCTCAAGGCGCTGGTCGCCTGGCTGGAGCTGCGCGACGCGTGGGCCATGGCCGCGCCCGAGCCCTCGCCCGCCTTGTTCATCGCGCGCCATGGCAGGCGCTTGTCTACTCGGCAGTTGCAGCTCCGGCTGAAAAAGCGCTCACAGCGCGCGGGCCTGGCCACGCCCGTGCACCCGCATGTGCTGCGCCACTCTTTTGCCAGCCATGTGCTGCAGTCCAGTGGCGACTTGCGCGCCGTGCAGGAGTTGCTCGGCCATGCGCACATCAGCAGCACCCAGGTCTACACCCGGCTGGACTTTCAGCACCTGGCCCGCGCCTATGACGCGGCCCACCCGCGGGCCCATAAAAAATAAGCCCGCACAATCTGCCCCATGAAAGTGATTCGACTCAAAGAGGGCAAAGAAAAATCCTTGTTCAGAAAACACCCTTGGGTGTTTGACGGTGCGGTGGCCAAAGGCAGCGGCGATGCGGGCGAAACCGTGCGCGTGGAGTCGCACGAGGGCCGGTTTTTGGCCTGGGCAGCGGTCAGCCCGCAGTCGCGCATACGCGCACGGGCCTGGAGTTTTGACGAAAACCAGCGCATTGATGCGGCTTTTTTGTCGCAGAGCGTGGCCTCGGCCGTGGCCGCCCGCCGCTTGTGGGACATTCAAAGCGACGGCCTGCGCCTGGTGCACGGCGAGTCTGACGGCTTGCCCGGCCTGGTGGTTGACCGCTACGGCGACACCCTGGTGGCGCAGTTCGGCAGCTGCGGCGCCGAGCGCTGGAAAAAAGTGCTGGCAGACGCCTTGCTGGCCCACACCGGCTGCCACAAGTTGTACGAGCGCTCTGATGCCAGCGTGCGCCAGCTCGAAGGCCTGCCCGAGCTCACCGGCTGGCTTGCAGGCGCGCCCCAGGCCGGAGAAGACCCGGGTTTGGAGCTTGTCATCCGTGAGCACGGCTGGCGCTTGGGCCTGAACATTGCCGTGGGCCATAAAACCGGCTTTTACCTGGACCAAAGGGACAGCCGCAAGCGTTTTCACGACTGGACGCGACAGCGCCGCTTTGAGCGCGTGCTCAATTGTTTTTGCTACACGGGCGGCTTTACCGTGGCCGCGCTCGTTGCCGGGGCCAAGCATGTGACCTCGATCGACTCGTCCGCCGCCGCTCTTGCGCAAGGCCAGGCCAACCTGCAGCTCAACGGCCTGGGCGCCGAGCGCGCCAGCTGGCTGGACGCCGATGTCAACGCCAGCTTGCGCCAGTTTGTCAAAGAGGGGCGGCGCTTTGACGCCATCGTGCTCGACCCGCCTAAGTTCGCCCCCACCTCGGTCCATGCCGAGCGCGCCGCGAGGGCTTACAAAGACATCAACCGCTTGGCGCTTTCACTGCTGGAGCCCGGCGGGGTGTTGTTCACTTTTTCGTGCTCGGGCGGCATCAGCGCCGATTTGTTCCACAAAATCGTGGCCTCGGCCGGCATGGACGCCGGGGTGGACGCCTTCATCAGCGAACGCTTAGGCGGTGCGCCCGACCACCCCATGACCGTGAATTTCCCCGAAGGCGAGTACCTCAAGGGCCTGGTGCTGGTCAACAAGCCCTGAGCCTGCGCACACCCTGGCCGCTACACTTTCTCTCCTTTTCAACGCAGCGGCCCTCGCCCAAGGGCTTGTCTGCTGCTTTTTTCCTGCGAGACCCCATGAGCTTGATTCCAGTCACCATCCTCACCGGCTTTTTGGGCTCGGGCAAAACCACCTTGCTCAAGCGCCTGCTCACCGAATCACACGGCCACAAAATTGCCGTCATCGAGAACGAGTTTGGCGAGGAAAACATCGACAACGAGATCTTGGTCAGCGACACCACCGAGACCATTGTGCAAATGAGCAATGGCTGCATTTGCTGCACCATCCGCGAGGACCTGCGCGCCACGCTGCAGCTGCTGGGCGCCAAAAAGCGCAAGGGCTTGTTGGACTTTGAGCGCATTGTGGTGGAGACCACGGGCCTGGCCGACCCCGGTCCGGTGGCGCAAACCTTCTTCATGGACGAGGAAATTGCCGAGCAGTTTTTGCTGGACGCCGTGGTCACCTTGGTCGACGCCAAGCACGCCCAAAAGCAGTTTGACGACCGCCAAGAAGCACGCCGCCAAGTGGGCTTTGCCGACCAAATTTTCATCAGCAAAACCGACCTGGTGGAAGCAAGCGAGGTGGACGCGCTGATGCACCGCATCAAGCACATGAACCCGCGCGCGCCCCAACGCGCTGTGCATTTTGGTGAGGTGGCGCTCAAGGAGGTGTTTGACCTGCGCGGCTTTAACCTCAACACCAAGCTCGACATTGACCCGGACTTTCTCAAGGAAGACGGCCATGACCATGACCATGCCCACCACGACCATGACCATGAACACGGCGAGCACTGCGACCATCCCTCGCATGCGCATGACCATGGTCACGACCACGCCCAAGGCCATCACCATCGCCATGACGACGATGTCAAAAGCTTTGTGTTTCGGTCGGACAAAGCCTTCAACCCCGCCAAGCTCGAGGACTTTTTGGGCGCCGTGGTCAACATTTATGGCCCCCGCATGCTGCGCTACAAAGGCGTATTGCACATGGAGGGGAGCGAGCGCAAGGTGATTTTCCAGGGCGTGCACCAGCTCATGGGCAGCGATTTGGGGCCGGTCTGGACCGAGGCTGAGACGCGCACCAGCAAGATGGTGTTCATCGGCATTGACCTGCCCAGAGATATTTTCTTGCAGGGTCTGGAGCAGTGCCTGGTTTGAGTTAGTCTTGCGCGCCAGCAAATAAGTCGCCCTCGGGGCGAATAAAAACTCAAGCGGGAGGGCGCGATGTTTGTCTCCAATCACCAAGAGTCCGGTCGGCCCGGCCGGCTTGCCCATGAGCAGCCGCTAGAATCGCGCCCCAACCCAGACCGCCGGGTGGCGCAGGCCGAGGGCAAGGCGCATTCCAACACCCCATCGCGCCCCGGCACACAGACCCCGCACCCGCACAACAACGAGAGACCGGCCCAGGAAGAACGGACGAGATTGCAGCGCCCACGCGCCATGGACAAACGGACAGCACCCCCCGGTGCCAGGCCCAGCGTCATGCTTTCTTATCTAGACCCCGAGGCCTCCACGCAGAGGAGACCCGCCTTGAAAGCCACCGCCCATACCGCCTCACCCACCGCCCAAGCAGGTCTTGCTCGCCTGGACAAGCCCGATGCTGCCGCTGGCGAGCGAGCTGCTGCCCTAGCCGCCAGCAAAGCGGCCAAAGCCAGTCCCAAGCCGGCCCCGGCCGCTGGTAAAAATGTGGAAAAAACCGCCGCCAAGGTCCTGGTCAAAACCCCTGCCAAGGCTGCTGTGAAGGTGGCTGCCAAGGCCGCACCTGTTAAAACTGCAGCTGTTAAGACGGCAGCCGTTAAACCAACACTTGAAAAAGCCGCCTTGAAAGAGGTGGCTAAGCCCGTGAAGGCGACCGCCAAGACGCCCGCCAAGCCTGCAGTCAAGGCCAAGGATGTACCCGCCAAGCCTTCAGTCGAGCCCGTGGCCAAGTCCCCCGCTCAAGCGGCTGTCAAAACCGCAGCCAAGGCTGCCCCCAAGCCTGCCGCAGCCAAGCCGACGGAGGTCAAGGCGGCTGTGCCGGTGGCCGCTCCCCCGCCGCAGGAACCGCTTGCCGCGCCGCAACCCATTGTTCGCAAAACCCGAGGCCGCTCAGGTGCCAACGCCTTGCCCGCGCCCGCGCCCGTCGTGCCCACGCATGCCCCTGACGCCGCCAAGGCCAGCTACATGCTGGCCCATGAGCGCGCCGTCGCCCCACCACCTCCGGTGGTGGTCATTCGCAAGGACCCCAAATTGGCCAACAACTGGAAAAACAAACCTCCCGAGCAGCTCAGCGATGAAGAGGTCATGGCCATGCCTGACACCGAGTACATGAACGAGGTTCAACTCGCCTTCTTTCGCCTCAAGCTCACCAAGCTCAAGCAGGACATTCACAACAACGCCGGAGAAACCACCGAGCACCTGCGTGAAGAAACGGTGGTGGTGCCCGATCCTGCGGACCGTGCCACCATTGAGGAAGAGCACGCCCTGGAGTTGCGCACGCGTGACCGAGAGCGCAAGCTGCTCAAAAAAATAGAGCAATCGATTCACCGCATTGACAGTGGCGATTACGGCTATTGCGACGAGACGGGCGAGGCCATTGGCGTGGGTCGCTTGATTGCGCGCCCCACGGCCAGCTTGTCGCTCGAAGCGCAGCAGCGCCGTGAGCTCAGGCAAAAAATGTTTGGCGACTGACCCCTTCGCCAACTTGTCTTTCAACCTAAATCCGGCAGTTGGGCGCGGACTAGGGGCTGACGAAGCAGGTCTGTGGCTAGGCGCGAGTGCCCCCCGGACTGCCTGTCC
>CAMCUN010000076.1 GCA_945878995.1 Polaromonas sp. YR568
GGCCAGATCCAACTCGACCAGGGAGTCGGCCAGTGGGTGCTGCACTGCCTGGAACTCCCCGATGCTGCGGCCGAAGGCCTTGCGGTCGCGGGCGTACTGGATGGCTTCCTCAAGCGCGCCGCGACCCAGTCCGTTGCAGACGGCTGCGATGAAGATGCGCTCATTGTTCAGAGTGTCAATGATGGCGTGCCAGCCTTTGTCGGGTCTGCCGATCACGCAGGAGGCGGGCACGCGCACGTTCTCATACACCACTTCATAGGAATGAAGAAACCACGACCCGAGCTTGCGGATCTTGCTGTAGGTCACGCCAGGCGTGTCCCTGGGGATCAGGAAGACGGTCAGGCCGTGGGAGGCCTTGGATTCGTCCCGGCTGCTGCGGGCCACCACGAAGATGTGGGAGGCGATGTTCAGACCGGTGGTGTAGACCTTGGCGCCATTGATGACGTAGTCATCGCCGTCGCGCCGGGCCGTGGTCTTCATGGCCCCCAGGATGTCGGTGCCACCATCGGGCTCCGTCATCGACAGCGCGAAATGGCACTCGCCGGCCACCAGTCGGGGCAGGAACCAGTCCCTTTGCTCCTGGCTGCCATGGCGCTCAAGGGTCACTGCCCCAAAGCACACGTCCATGCCGTAAGCCATTGCCACGGTGGAGCTGTGCCGGGCGATCTCTTCGAGGATGATGGTTTCCTCCATCACGCCGCCGCCCGTGCCGCCGTACTCCGTCGATACCGAGGCGCCCATCAGTCCGACCTGGGCCATGCGGTCCATCAGTCCGCTGGGCATTTCGCCTTTTTCATCCCAGACACCGACATCATGCTTGGGCATCTCCTTTTCGACGAATCGCCTGACCGTGTCCTGAAGTGCCCGCTGCTCGGGAGTGAATTCAAAGTCCATGGATTCTCCTGGTATCTTGGCGCTTTAGCGCAGTGGAAAGATGGGTAGACGATATCATACCCATTGGTAATAAAATTATTGCTTGTTGGAAATTTTGCTACAGCGGTAGATTCAGCGAGCTCCGGGTTGCCTGGTCTTTCCCCGCACCGCTATCGCCTCAAGACGGGCGGGCGTGGTCAATGCGGCGGGCAGCCGCTGCAGTCGTGGAATAAATAGGAGGCTAGTGCATGGCCGGAATACTGGACGGAGTGAGGGTGCTGGACTTCGGTCACTTTGTGGCGGGGCCTTTGTGCGCCATGCTGTTGGCCGATCAGGGTGCAGAGGTCATCCATATCGACCCCCCCGGCGGTCCGCGTTTCGAGACCCCTGCCAACGCCGTCTGGAACCGAGGCAAGACCTGCGTGGAGCTGGACCTGCACGATCCCTCGGGCAGGGCGCGGGCCCTTGAGCTGGCGCTTCAAACCGACGTACTGATCGAGAACTTCAGGCCCGGGGTGATGGATTCGCTGGGTCTGGGCCATGCCACCCTGTGTGAGCGCCACCCCGGATTGATTTACTGCAGCCTCCCGGGCTTCGGCCACGACGATGCGCGCTGCGGCCTGGCCGCCTGGGAAGGGGTGGTGGCCGCTGCCACCGACACCTACCGGCCCGAACCGGGCTCACCAGGTGAGCCCCTCTTCTGGCCCCTGCCCGTGGCTTCCAACATGGCTGCATTCCAGGCCGCCACCGCCTGCGTCATGGCCTTGATTGCCCGTGAGCGAGACGGCCGCGGCCAGCACATCGAAGTACCGCTGTTTGATGCCATGTATTCGCTGATAGGCGCGCGTGGCATGAGCATGCCCACGCCGGTCCAATTGTCCTTCGATCACATTGGCTTTGGCGTCTACCGCTGCGCCGATGGGCGCGATGTGCATTTCGCTCCTGTGGCGCCCCGCTTCATGGAGTGGTTTGTCGATGCGGCAGGTGTCACCGCTTGGCGCACAGAAGGCTTGATGGACCGAGCCCGGCTCGCGGAAGACCCCCTGCATGCGGCTGAACTCAGGCGGCGGCTCAGGGACTTGTTTGCAAGCCGTCCGGCGGCCGAATGGGAAAAGTTGGCCAACGTAGCGGGCGCCGCCCTGTCGCAGTGCAGGACCATGGGCGAATGGCTGCAGGAGCCCCACGCGTTGGTCAGCGGCTGCGTCCTGGAACTTCAGGATCCCGAGTCAAACCTAATGCGCCAATGTGGAACGGCTGTCAGGATGGATGCTCAGGCGCTGCAGGCTGCTCATACGCCCCAGATCGGACGAAGGCTGGCTGTCGGCGAGGTGCCGCATTTTAGGGATCGTCCGCTTCGGTCTCCATGCTCGAAACCAGCAGATTCGTCGGGGCCGCTCAGCGGGATCCGCGTGCTGGACCTGACGCAGATCTGGGCAGGTCCAACAGCCGGGCGGCTGCTGGCTGAGTACGGCGCGGACGTCATCAAGGTCAACTCTCCCCGAGAGCCCATACTTACACACGAGGAGGTCAACCGAGGCAAGCTCAGCCTGCTGCTGGACTTGAACCTTGCGCCGGACAGGGCATTGCTCGAGCGCCTGGTCCAGCGTGCCGATGTTTTCATGCAGAACTTCGCCCATGGCACAGCCGACAGGCTGGGCATAGGCATGGACGCCATGAGTCAGATCAAGCCGGACTTGATTTACACGTCCATCAGCGCCTACGGTTATGGCGGTCCCTGGCAGGCCCACCGAGGCTATGAGGTCCAGGCTCAGGCCTGCGTGGGTGCGCAGGCCCAGTTCGGCCGCGCCGGCATGGCCAGGCGCTTGCCTTACGAAATCAACGATTACGGTACCGGCATCTTGGCCGCCTTTGCGGTGGGCCTGGGCCTGCTGAACCGTCAGCGCTCCAAGGACGCAGCGCACATGCAGGCGGCCCTGACCTACACCGCGGGCTTGCACCAGTCTTTGTACCTGCACGACCAGCCAGGCGCACCGACCTGGGACGAAAGAGGCTTTGGACCGTGGCAGCGCCTGTACCGGACCAGTGACGCGTGGATATTCCTGGGGGTCAGCCCCCGGGACTCATTCACCCAGCGACGCATCCTGGATTACCTGCAGTTGGCACCTGCACGCAGCGAAGGTGAACTTGCTTACGCGCTCGAAAATACGTTGTCTAGCCGGGATGCCGCCTTCTGGGAAGCCAGGCTGCATGCCCTGGGCGCCGGCGTGCACCGATTGGCGACCTTGGAGGAAGTAATGAAGGACACGCGGTCGCGTCGGCGCGGGCTGGTGATCACGCGCCACCACCCAGGCCTGGGCGATATCACCATGGTCGGGCCCGTGGCGAGCTTGTCGCGCACTCCCCTGGTTCCCGGCCGTGTGGCGGGTCCGCCAGGCTCGGACCGCAAAACAGTAGAGGCGCAACTTGAGGCCTGGTCTTCGCCTCAGTCCAAAACATGAAGCCGCATTCCCACGCCGATCTGGCTTCCTGCATCTTTATGCTGTGCGGTCTGCGGGACCGTGCGCTGAGATGGATAAAGCTCCATATCGATGACCTCGGCGCCCCGGTGGGTGTTGAACCTATCAACGGCTGATACAGGCTACCGTGGGCGCTGGCCGCAGCCGGACGCCACAGTCTTTGGATGCGTGAAAAACAAGTCTTGAGACATGAGCGTCGATTACAGCTGCTGTGATTTCATCCTCTCTAAGAGGCTTTAGGTGCGAATCGATGTTGATGAGCGGCGTCAAGTGTTGATTCCCCAATGATGTTGGGCACAGAGTTTCAGGCTCCAGCCGATTCAGGCAATCCATCAGTTTGCGTTAAGGCAGGTTGACGAAGTCACCGCTCATCACGTCAGAGACTTTGGGTTGAGAGGTGCCCATCCGTTTGAACGACACTTGCTGAGTTTGAATTTCGCTCCGAGGGAAGACAAATTCTGGAGCTCATGAATGAATTCAAGATCAGCAAAGCGTCTGTCTATCGTGCGCTGGGACTGGCTGACGTTGCTTGCTGAGTCGAAGCGTCTAGTCAGCTTGGATTGCACGATTCACGTGAGCTTCTGAGAAAATTTGAACTTTGAAAAAAAAAGACATGTGGTAACAACATGTGGTGAAGACTCATAAACTCAAAGCAAAAAACCCTTGTAAATCAAGGATTTACAAGGGTTTTTACATTTTGGCGGAGTGGACGGGGCTCGAACCCGCGACCCCCGGCGTGACAGGCCGGTATTCTAACCAACTGAACTACCACTCCTGGTAGCGGCGGCGTTTGCTCTTTCGAGCCAAGTGACCAGTCTTGCGACCGGCTGCCTCCTACTTGTGCCTGCCACTGCTTGCGCAGTGAAACTTGGCGACCCTACGGGGATTCGAACCCCGGTACTTACCGTGAAAGGGTAATGTCCTAGGCCTCTAGACGATAGGGTCAAAACCTTGGATGCTTGTGATTGATCCGAAACCAACCGCAAGACTTCGATGGTGGAGGTAAGCGGGATCGAACCGCTGACCTCTTGCATGCCATGCAAGCGCTCTCCCAGCTGAGCTATACCCCCTGTTGCAGCCTCGTCTGATTGCTCAGCTTCGTTGCATCCGTCTAGTCAAATATTATAGCTGGAAAAAACCTGCTTTCATGAGCCTGCTGAGTTTTTCAAGCGACTGATCACATTTTCCCTGTCCATCAGCTCGATCACGGCGTCCAAAGACGGCGTCTGTGGCGTGCCCAGCAGCAGCACGCGCACGGGCATGGCCAGCTGAGGCATTTTCACTTGGGCGGCCGTGATGACTTGCTTGATGACGCCGGCAATCGCCGCCTTGTTCCACTCGCTGCTGGCCAGACCCTCGGCAAGTTGCGCCAGCACGGGGGCAATGGCGTCGGTGACGTGCAAGCTGAGGTCTTGCGCGCTGGCTTGGCCGCCTTGCACCAGCAACGCCAGCCAATGGGCCAGCTCCACCAGTGTGCTGCAGCGGTCTTTGAACAAGGCGCAGGCCTTGAGCCCGCGCTCGCCTTGCAAGCTCACGCCCAGGGGGGCGAGGAAAGGCTGCACCAAGTCCAGCAGCTGCGCATCGGGCAAGGCCTTGAGGTGCTGGCCGTTGACCCAGCGCAGCTTGGCCTCGTCAAATTGCGCGGCGCTCTTGCCCAGGTGGTCCAGGTCAAACCACTGCAAAAACTGCTGGCGGCTGAAGATTTCGTCGTCGCCGTGGCTCCAGCCCAGGCGGGCCAGGTAGTTGAGCATGGCGTCGGGCAAAAAGCCTTCGTTGGCGTACTGGGTGACGGGTTTGGCGCCGTTCCTTTTGCTCATTTTTTCACCCTGCTCATTGAGCACGGTGGGCAGGTGGCCATAGACGGGTGTGTCTTTGCCCAAGGCGCGAAAGATGTTGATCTGCCGCGGGGTGTTGTTCACATGGTCATCACCGCGAATGACGTGGGTGATCGCCATGTCGATGTCGTCGACCACCACGCAAAAGTTGTAGGTGGGCGTACCGTCAGGGCGGGCAATGACCAAATCATCGAGCTCAAGGTTGCTGATGGCAATGCGGCCCTTGACCTTGTCGTCCCACACCACGTCGCCGTGCAAGGGGTTTTTAAAGCGCAGCACGGGCTTGACGCCCTCGGGCACAGCCGGCAACTGCTTGCCCTCCTCGGGCCGCCAGGTGCCGTCGTACCTGGGTTTGAGCTTGGCCGCCATTTGGCGCTCGCGCAGGGCATCGAGTTCGGCCACACTCATGTAGCAGGGGTAGACCTCACCACGGGCTTGCAACTCGGCCAGCACCTCTTTGTAGCGCGCCATGCGCTGCATTTGGTAAAAAGGGCCTTCGTCGTAATCCAGGCCCAGCCAGCGCATGCCTTCAATGATGACGTCAACCGCCGCCTGACTGGAGCGGTCCAGGTCGGTGTCTTCTATGCGCAAAATAAAGTCTCCGCCTTGCGAGCGGGCAAACGCCCAGGGGTAAAGCGCCGAGCGGATGTTGCCCAGGTGAATAAAGCCTGTGGGCGAAGGCGCAAAACGGGTGCGAACGCGGGTGCTCATGTCAGCTTTTCAAGGGTGTCCAGGCCGCGCAGCAGGTCGGCCTTCATGTCGTCAATGTGTTCCAGACCCACGGCCACGCGGATCAGGCCCTGGCCTATGCCTGCGGCCTGGCGCTGGGCTTCGGAGAGCTTGCCGTGCGAGGTGCTGGCCGGGTGGGTGAGCAAGGTTTTGGTGTCGCCTAAGTTGGTGCACAGCGAGAGCACTTGCAGCGAATCGAGCACATGAAAGGCGCGGGCGCGGGCTTGTTCGGGGCTGGCCGCCTTGACGTCGAAGGAGACCACTGCGCCGCCCAAGCCACCCATTTGGCGCATGGCCAGTGCGTGCTGCGGGTGGCTGGCCAAGCCCGGAAAATACACGCGTGCCACGGCGGGGTGCGTCTCCAGCCAGGCCGCCACCTCCAGCGCCAACGCGCTTTGGGCGCGCATGCGCAGGTCCAGGGTTTCCAGGCCCTTGAGAACCACCCAGGCGTTGAAGGGCGCGAGCACCATGCCGCTGTTTTTTTGCACGGGCAGGAATTTTTCCTTGATCAGCTGCGCGCTGGCGCACAGCGCGCCGGCCATCACGCGGCCCTGGCCGTCCAGGTACTTGGTGCCCGAGTGCATGACGATGTCGGCGCCCATGTCCATGGGGCGCTGCAGTGCCGGGGTGGCAAAGCAGTTGTCCACGGCCAGCCATGCACCGGCTTGGCGGGACATCTCGGCCAAGGCGGCAATGTCGCACACCTCGCCCAGGGGGTTGGTCGGCGTCTCGGCAAACAGCAGGCGGGTGTTGGGCCGAATGGCCGAGCGCCAGGCGTCCAGGTCGGTTTGCGGCACGATGCTGGATTCGACCCCAAAGCGGGCAAATTCAGAGCCAATCAGCTTGATGGTGGAGCCAAACATGGACTGCGAAAAAATCACATGGTCGCCCGACTTGAGCAAGGCAAAGCACATCAGCATGATGGCGCTCATGCCTGAGGAGGTGGCCAGCGCCGCCTCGCTGCCTTCGAGCGCGGCCAGCCGCATTTCCATGCTGGTGACCGTGGGGTTGCTGGAGCGGCCGTAGGTGTAGCCGTCTTCCTCGCCCGCAAAGCGCCGCGCGGAGGTGGCACCGTCGGGCTGCACAAAGCCGCTGGTCAGGTACAAGGCCTCGGAGTTTTCGCCATATTGGCTGCGCTCGACAGCGGCGCGCACGGCAAGGGTTTGCAGGCGCAGGCCTTCGGGCAGTTGGCCGGGCCGGGTGGATGGTGGGGAATGGTCGTTGGCGCTCATGGTGGCAGTGTCAGGCCGTTTGAGGGTTGGGCAGGGCCAAGCGCGAGGCGTCGGCCTCGGCCTCTTCGCTGCTGTCCACGCGATCGGCGTTCATTTGGGCAATCGATTCAGGGGTGATGTCGCCGGTGACATAAATGCCGTCAAAGCAAGACGCATCAAAGCCGGCCAAGGCGGGGTTGAGTTGGCCAATGGCGCGCTTCATGCCTTCGACTTCTTGGTAAATCAGGGCATCGCAGCCAATGACTTGGCGAATTTCTTCAATGCTGCGGTTGTGGGCCACCAACTCGGTGGACGTGGGCATGTCAATGCCATACACATTGGGAAAGCGCACCGGGGGTGCGGCACTGGCCAGGTAGACCTTGCGCGCGCCCGCTTCGCGGGCCATTTGCACAATTTCTCGACTGGTGGTGCCGCGCACAATGGAGTCGTCGACCAGCAACACATTGCGGCCCTTGAACTCGCTGGCAATCACGTTGAGCTTTTGCCGCACCGATTTTTTGCGCACGCCCTGTCCCGGCATGATGAAGGTGCGGCCCACGTAGCGGTTTTTCACAAACGCCTCGCGGTAGGGAATGCCCAGCAAGTGCGCTAGCTGCGTGGCGCTGGGGCGGCTTGATTCGGGGATGGGAATAACCACGTCAATCTCGTTGGGCGGCACGGTCGATATCACACGCTGGGCCAGGGTCTCGCCCAGGTTCAAGCGGGCCTGGTAGACCGAAATGCCGTCCAGCACCGAGTCGGGCCGGGCCAGGTAGACGAATTCAAAAATACAGGGCTTGAGCTGCGCGCCCACGGCGCACACCGCCGAATGCACCTGGCCTTGCAGGTCCACAAACACCGCCTCACCAGGCTGGATGTCGCGTTCATAGCGGTGGCCTGTGCCCTCCAGAGCCACAGATTCGCTGGCCACCACCACGGTGTGCTCGCTTCGGCCCAGGCACAAGGGGCGAATGCCAAAGGGGTCCCTGAAGGCCAGCAGGCCGTGGCCGGCAATCAGCGCCACCACGGCGTAAGAGCCCTTGATGCGCTTGTACACGCCGCGCACGGCTTCAAACACATCCTCGGGCTTGAGCGGCAGGCCGCGGGTGGTTTTTTCCAGCTCGTGGGCCAACACATTGAGCAAGACCTCGGAGTCGCTCTCGGTGTTGATGTGGCGGTGGTCGTTGGAGAACAGCTCGGTTTTGAGCTTGGCGGCATTGGTGAGGTTGCCGTTGTGCACCATCACAATGCCGAAGGGGGCGTTCACGTAAAAAGGCTGGGCTTCTTCATCGCTGAAGGCGTTGCCCGCCGTGGGGTAGCGCACCTGGCCCAGGCCCACATTGCCCGGCAGCCCGCGCATATTGCGGGTGCGAAACACGTCGCGCACCATGCCCTTGGCCTTGTGCATGAAGAACTTGCGGTCCAGCTGAGTGGCGATGCCGGCCGCGTCCTGTCCCCGGTGCTGCAGGAGCAGCAAGCCGTCATAGATCAGCTGATTGACTGGGGCGTTGCTGACAACGCCAAGAATTCCGCACATGGTTCAAAGTCCGGTGAATTATTTCAAGAAACGGCCAAAGCCTTCGGGCAAAACGGGCTTGAGGCCGGTGAGCATCACAGACAAGAAAGAGGCGCCCACCGATTGCTGCCACCATTGTGAGGTCTTGAGCGCGGTCATCTCCACCACCACCGTGACCACCAAGAGCAGCACCAAGCCACGCACCAAGCCGAAAGCCGCACCCATGGCGCGGTCCACCGGCCTGAGCCCCACCACAGAGATGAGCTTGCGACACATCGCAGCCAGCAGGCCGGCGGCAAACACAGCGGCCACAAAAGTCAGCACATAAGCGGCGGCATAACGCGTGGTGTCGCTCAAAGAATCGCTGGGCAACTTCGCCGCAAGCGCAGGGGCCAACCACTGGGCGACAAAAAAAGCCGCCAACCAACCCAAGACCGACAACACCTCAAAGACCAAGCCGCGCCAAACACCCACCAACATGGACGCGCCCAGCACAGCGGCAAAAATCCAGTCCGTGGTGGTCAACGCGCGGGGCTCCGGGTGGGCAAGTCCATCAGTTCACGCCCGTCAAAGTTCCAACACTGCGGCTGGCAGGTTCAAGGCCTTGATTTTGTTGGCTGCTTTTTCAGCCTCTGCCTTGTTGGCGTATGGGCCAACGCGAACGCGAATACGTTTGCCGTCTTTGGTCTCGGCCACCTGGGTATAGGTTTTCAAACCGGCTCTTTCTAATTTGGCGCGGGCCTCACGGGCCAGGGCTTCATCGGCAAAAGCGCCCACCTGCACCACCACGCGCTTGTCGTTGCTGCTGGGTTGCGGGCTGGCGTTGCCATCGAGCAAGGCGCGCGCACGTTGGCCGTCGTCGACCTTGGGCTTGGCCTCGACTTTGGGCTCAAATTTGGAATTGACTTCTACTTTCGGCTTGAGTTCGACCTTGGTCTCTGGTTTGGGCTCTGGCTTGATTGGCGCGGTGGGCTTGGCGTCCACGATCTCTTCTTTGTCTATCAGGCTGGCCTGGGCGCTCACGGGGGGCGCGCTGAGTGGCACAGAGGTGGGCGGCGCATCCACCCTGGGGGGCTCAGCCGCAGGCTCGGCCACAGGTTCAAGGACAGGCTCTTTGCGGGCCACGGGCAACACGGGTGCGCCCGGCTTGACCGCATTTCGCGAAGGAATCTCAATGGCAATGTCCACCGGCACGGCGCGCGGCTGGGTCTCAAACAAAAGGGGAAAACCCACCACCCCAATCAAAACCAGCACGGCCGAGCCGATCAGGCGTTGGCGGGCGCGATTGCGGACCACTTCCACGCTTTCTGCCGCTTGGACTGGGGCCGAAGAACCCTTGCCCGACGCATTGGCAGGACGACCTCGGCGGAAATTAAAAATCGACATGGTCGAGGCTGTGTCCGTAGAGAAATGGGCTGCCGACACACACCGGCAACTTGGATGCCATAGCGATCCGTGAGGCGGGCCTGCTTGGCTTCAATTCAACAGGTGCTGTGCCGACAAACGAGGCAAACCCTTGCTCAGCACACCACCAACTGTAAGAAAAGATCCAAAGACAATGATTCTATCAGCGGGGTCTGCTGCAGCCACGGCTGCCTGCAAGGCGGCCAGTGGGTCGGCGTGGCCATTGGCCCTGGTGTCCTGGCGGGTTTGCGTGGCCTGCCAGCGGGTTTGCAAATCTGCCGCCGAGGCCGCTCTAGGCGTCGGCAGGTCGCAAAAATACCAACGGTCCACCAGGGGCTCGATGCGGCTGAACATGGTCGCCAAGTCTTTGTCGGCCATGGCGCCAAAGACGGCGTGGGTGCAGGGGTAAAAGCCCATGGCATCCAGGTTTTCAGCCAGGGCCGCCACCGAATGGGGGTTGTGCGCCACGTCCAGCACCAAGGTGGGCTGGCCAGGCACGATTTGAAAACGCCCAGGCAACTCCACCAGGGCCAAGCCATTGCGTATGGCCTGCGCAGTCACGGGCAACTTGTCGCGCAACGCAGTCAGGGCGGCCAGCACGCCGGCGGCATTGACCAACTGATTGGCCCCGCGCAAGGCCGGATAGGCCAAGCCCGAGTAACGCTTGCCGCGCCCGGACCAGGTCCACTGCAGCTTGTCGCCGGAAAATTGAAAATCTGGCCCCAGCTGCCACAGCTCTGCCCCCAGCATGTGGGCGGCCTTGAGCACGCTTTGGGGCGGCATGGGGTCGCTCACCACCACGGGGCGGTCTGCACGAATGATGCCGGCCTTCTCGCGGCCAATGCTTTCGCGGTCTGACCCCAAAAACTCCATGTGGTCCAGGTCTATGCTGGTGATGATGGCGCAGTCACAGTCAATCAGGTTGACCGCGTCCAGCCGCCCACCCAGGCCGACCTCCAAAATGACCACATCCAGCTCGGAGCGCGAGAGCAAGGACAAAATAGCCAGGGTGGTGAATTCAAAGTAGGTCAGCGAGACCTCGCCCTCCATGTCCTGCGGGCGGCCGGGCAAAAAACCACGTGCCGAAGGCCCCAGGCGGGCACTTTCAACCGCTTGAAAATGCGGCAACAAAGCCTCGGGCTGCACCGCCTCGCCGCGCACGCGGCAACGCTCCTGAAAATGCACCAAATGCGGCGAGGTGTAAAGCCCTGTTCGGTAACCGGCCTGCGTCAGCACCGCTTCGAGCATGGCGCAGGTCGAGCCCTTGCCGTTGGTGCCCGCCACGGTGATCACCGGGCAATTGAATTTGAGCGACATGCGCATGGCGGCTGTGCGCACGCGCTCTAAGCCCATGTCAATGCTGTGCGGGTGAAGCCGCTCGCAATGGGCCAGCCAATCATCCAAAGTGTGGGGGGTGTCCATGCCTCAGATTGTCACCCAAGCACTGGCTATGGCTGGTGCTAGGGTTAAGCCAGTGACAGTGCTTATCGAATGGTTTTGCAGGGGGCTGCGAGAATCAACCCATGATCACCGTCTACGGCATCCCCAACTGCGACACCGTCAAAAAAGCCCGCGCCTGGTTGAACGACCAGCAACTGGCCCATGACTTTCACGACTTCAAGAAAGCCGGCGTGCCCGCCGACCGCCTGGCCCAATGGGCGGCCCAGCTGGGCTGGGAAAAATTGCTCAACCGCCAAGGCACCACCTGGCGCAAACTGACACCCGAAGTGCAAGCCCGCGTCCAAGACAGTGACAGCGCTCAAGCCCTGATGCGCGAGTTGCCCAGCTTGATCAAGCGGCCGGTGGTCGAATGGCCGACAAACACTTCCGTTGGATTCAAGGCTGAAGAATGGATTCTTTTTTCTGATAGTCAATAGACTTGACCCAACTGACACCTCAGATTTACCGTAGATTTACGCAAGACTGTGAACCGATCAGCCCCCTGCCCCGTTGATAGAGTGTTCGCAGCCCGATTGTGGTTTCAGACCTCCCAAGGACAAGCAAGATGACATACGCCCCACGCACTCCCCACCTGCCAGCGCTGCTGCTGAGCGCTGCCGCTGTTCTGGCTTGCGCCAGCGCACAAGCCCAAGAGGCCATGGCCCGGGTGCTGACCAGCACAGCCGTCATGCAACAAGTGGCTATTCCACGCCAGGTGTGCACCAACCAGCAGGTCATCCAGCAAGGCCAGCCCTCGGGCGCCGGGGCCGCCATGGGCGCCATTGCCGGCGGCGCGCTGGGCAATGCCATGGGTGGGGGCAGCGGGCGCGATTTGGCCACGGTCATTGGCCTGTTTGGCGGCGCCGTGCTGGGCAACAAAATTGAAGGCACCCGCGACGAGGTGCGCAACGTGCAGCAATGCAGCACGCAAACCACCTACGAAAACCGCGTGCTGCACTACGACGTGATTTACGAGTACGAGGGCAAGCGCTACAGCATCAAAATGCCCAACGACCCTGGCCAGTTCGTGCGCCTGCAGCTCAACCCGGTGGGCGCCCTGCCCGCCCCCGCCTACAACGCCCCCAGCTCCAACGCGCCGGCCAACACCATCTTCACGCCCATCTCCAGCCTCGAGCCGCAGCCACACCAGGGCTATCAAGCTTATCCAAGCTCCAACGTCACCATCGTGCAGCCGGCGCCTGTGTATGTCTCGCGGCCTGTGGTTCACAGCGCCCCGCCCTTTGTGTATTACCAACCCACACGGCCGATGTACCAGCCCTATGTGGCGCCCATTGGCCTGTCGCTGCAGTGGTCCAACGGACACCACCGCCACCACAATGGCCACGGCGACCGCCACCACAACGGCCACGGCGACCGCCGCCAACCGGGTCATCAAGGCCACTGGCGTTAAATCACCGCCTCTGGCGCTCAAGCCACCTTGCGTTCAAGCCCTCCGCAGAGGGCTTTTTCACGTGATGACGCACCAAAAAATCTCGCCAGTGCGGGTCAGGCGCTGACCTAGAATTGCAAGCTTTGCCAGCCGCAGCCCGTGTGCGGGCTGTTTTTTCATTGCAGGGAAGCGTCCATGAGCACCGATCAAATCAGCAACGTCAGCGTCAACACCCAGGCCAATGTGTACTTTGACGGCAAGTGCGTCAGCCACGGCATCACCCTGGCCGACGGCACCAAAAAGTCAGTCGGCGTGATCCTGCCCGCCACCCTCACCTTCAACACGGGCGCGGCTGAAATCATGGAATGCGTGGGCGGCGCCTGCGAGTACAAGCTCGCTGGCAGCGAGGTCTGGGTCAAGTCCAGTGTGGGCGAGTCCTTCAGCATCCCCGCCCAGTCCAAATTCGACATTCGGGTGACCGAGGCCTACCACTACATCTGCCACTTCGGTTGAGCCCCACCATGAGCACCATCCTCCAACACCTGCCCAAAGGGCAAAAAGTCGGCATCGCTTTTTCAGGCGGCCTGGACACCTCGGCGGCCCTCTTGTGGATGAAGCAAAAGGGCGCCGTGCCCTATGCCTACACCGCAGACTTGGGCCAGCCCGACGAGTCGGACTACGAAGAAATCCCCCGCAAGGCCATGGCCTACGGCGCCGAAAAAGCCCGCCTGGTGGACTGCCGGCTGCAACTGGCGCACGAGGGCATTGCCGCCATCCAGTGCTCGGCCTTTCACATCTCCACGGGCGGCATCACCTACTTCAACACCACCCCCCTGGGCCGTGCGGTCACGGGCACCATGCTGGTGGCGGCCATGAAGGAGGACGATGTCAACATCTGGGGCGACGGCAGCACCTACAAAGGCAACGACATTGAGCGCTTTTACCGCTACGGCCTGCTGACCAACCCCGGTCTGAAGATTTACAAACCCTGGCTAGACCAAAGCTTCATTGACGAGCTGGGCGGCCGCAAGGAAATGAGCGAATTCCTCATTGCCAACGGCTTTGACTACAAGATGAGCGTGGAAAAAGCCTACTCCACCGACTCCAACATGCTGGGCGCCACCCACGAGGCCAAAGACCTGGAGCACCTGAACTCGGGCATTCGCATCGTCAACCCCATCATGGGCACGGCTTTTTGGAAGCCCGAGGTCGACGTCAAGGCCGAAGAGGTGACGGTGCGCTTTGAAGAAGGCATGCCCGTGGCCCTGAACGGCCAGAGCTTTGCCAGCTTGGTGGACCTCATCCTCAAGGCCAACGAGATTGGCGGGCGCCACGGCCTGGGCATGAGCGACCAAATTGAAAACCGCATCATCGAAGCCAAAAGCCGCGGCATTTACGAAGCCCCAGGCATGGCGCTGCTGCACATTGCCTACGAGCGCCTGGTCACGGGCATCCACAACGAAGACACCATTGAGCAGTACCGCATGAGCGGCCTGCGCTTGGGCCGCCTGCTCTACCAAGGCCGCTGGTTCGACCCGCAAGCCATCATGCTGCGCGAAACCGCCCAGCGCTGGGTGGCGCGCGCCATCACCGGCGAGGTGACGCTGGAGCTGCGCCGCGGCAACGACTACAGCATCCTCAACACCGACTCACCCAACCTGACTTATGCCCCTGAGCGCCTGAGCATGGAAAAGGTGGAAGACGCGCCGTTTTCCCCGCTGGACCGCATTGGCCAGCTGACCATGCGCAACCTGGACATCACCGACACCCGCGCCAAGCTGGGCATTTACGCCCATGCGGGGCTGCTGTCGGCGGGGCAAGGGCCGCACATCTTCAAGCTTGAAGGCAGCGGCAAGAATTGAGGGCTGGGCTGCTCTCTTAAAAAAACGGCCTGCGGGCCGTTTTTTTATGTGTTGGCTGAGCACGCAAGTTGCTCAAACCACCACCGGCTCCGGCTCCAGCCGTATGCCAAAGCGCTCATATACGCTGGTCTGTATGGCCTTGGCGAGCGTCATCACCTCGCCGCCTGTGCAAGGGTTGGCGCGGCCGCCTCGGTTGACCAGCACCAGCGCCTGCTTGTCGTACACCGCCGCATGGCCAACGGACTTGCCTTTCCAGCCGCAAGCCTCAATCAGCCAGCCCGCAGCCAGCTTGATGCTGCCGTCGGCCATGGGGTAATGCACCACCTTGGGCTCCCGGGCGATGATGTCGGCGCACTGGTCAGGGCTGACGGTCGGGTTCTTGAAAAAGCTGCCCGCGTTGCCCAGCACGGCCGGGTCGGGCAGCTTGGCGCGGCGCACCTCGCAGACCCAGTCAAACACCTGCTGCGCCGTGACCTGGCGGCGGTCCGTCACACCCGCTTGCGCCATGCGCCGCTCCAGGTCGGCATAACCGAGCACAGGCTTCCAGGATTTGGGCAGGGCAAAACGCACGCGGGTGATCAGCGCCTTGCCGGCCAAGCCCATGCCTGGGGCGGCAGGCAGGTGCTTGAAGACCGAATCGCGGTAGCCAAAAGCGCATTGGGCGGCGTTGAGCGTGAAGGACTGGCCGGTTTCCAGGTCGATGGCGTCCAGGGATTCAAAGCGGTCTTGCAACTCCACCCCGTAAGCGCCAATGTTTTGCACCGGCGAGGCGCCCACACTGCCAGGGATCAAGGCCAGGTTTTCCAGACCGGGCAGGCCCTGGGCCAAGGTCCATTCCACCAAAGCGTGCCAGTTCTCGCCCGCACCGGCCTCCACCACCCATTGGCGGGCTGTTTCGGACACGAGGCGACAGCCCATGATCTCGACCTTGAGCACCAGCGGCCGCACGTCGCCCGTCAGCACAATGTTGCTGCCGCCGCCCAGCACAAATTTGGGCACAGACCGCCACTGCGCATCGGCCAACACGGCCTGCAAATCGGCCTCACTGGCCACGCGGGCCAGCTGCAAGGCCTTGGCGGCAATGCCAAAGCTGTTGAGCGGCTGAAGCGATACGTTTTTCTCGACTACCATTTGCAAGATTGTCTCACCCGTGTCCTCCACCACCTGATGCTCAACCATGCCTTCTTTTGACACCGTCCTCGAAGCCGACCTAGTGAAAGTGAAAAACGCCGTCGAAAACTCCGCCAAGGAAATCGGCACGCGCTTTGACTTCAAGGGCACGGCGGCAGCCATTGAACTCAAAGACAAAGACATCATCCTCACCGGCGATGGCGACTTTCAGATCGACCAAATCAACGACATTTTGCGTAGCAAGCTCACCAAGGCAGGCGTGGATGTGCGCTTTTTGGAGCTGGGCAAGGTCGAAAAAATTGGTGGCGACAAGGTGCGCCAAACCAGCAAGGTGCGCAACGGCATCTCGACCGAAGACGGCAAAAAAATTCAGCAGCTCATCAAGGCCAGCAAGCTCAAGGTGCAAGGCTCCATCCAGGGCGACGCGGTGCGGGTCAACGGCACCAAGCGCGACGATCTGCAAGCGGCCATGGCGCTGATTCGCGGAGAAATGAAGGACCTGCCTCTGAGTTTCGATAACTTCAGGGATTGAGCGGGCCAGCTCCTACAGGGGAGAGCCGTCTTGTCTTTGTAGGAGCTTGCCTGCAAGCGGATCGTGCCGATCAACGGGCATTACATCGCGCCAAAAATCGCTGGCAGGCCAGCTCCTACAGGGGAGCGCTGTCTTGTCTTTGTAGGAGCTTGCCTGCAAGCGAATCGTGCCAGGCAGCGGGCATCACCTCACGCTAAAAATCGCCGGCAGGCCGGCTCCTACAGGGAACTGTGGAATGCCTCAGGTTTTAGACTTGGCTTTGGCGTCGGCCTTGGCACCAATCTTGGACTCTTGGCCGCGCATGAGCTTGGTGATGTTCAGGCGGTGGCGCCAAATCAGCAAGGCGCTGATGACCACCAGCATGGCCAAGACGGCGCGGTCTGTGTACCAGGCGCTGCGGTCACCCAGCAGGTAGATCAGCGGCGCGGCCAGCGCGCTGAGCAGGGCCGACAGGGATGAGTAGCGACTGAAGTACGCCACCAGCGCCCAGGTAAGCAAGACCCCCAGGCCCAGCAGCCAATGCACGCCAAACAACACACCGGCGGCCGTGGCCACGCCCTTGCCACCTTGGAACTTGAAGAACACCGGGTACAGGTGGCCAATGAAGGCGGCAAACCCCACGGCGGCCAGCGCGCCATCGCCCAAGCCGTAGGCGGCGCCCTGCCACTGCACCCAGGCCATGGGCGCCCAGCCTTTGAGGGCGTCCAGCAGCAGGGTCAACACCGCCGCGGCTTTGCTGCCTGAGCGCAGCACGTTGGTGGCGCCCGGGTTTTTGCTGCCGTAGCTGCGTGGATCGTTCAGGCCCATGAGCCGGCTGACGATGACCGCAAACGACAAAGAGCCTATCAAGTAGGCCACCAGCACGGCGGCGGGCAAGTAAAGGTGGGTCATGGCAAGGCCTTGGTTTTATTTGTCGATAGCGCAGTGCACGGGCTGGGCTTGGAGCAGTTGCACGCACACTTGCGGCTCCAGCCCCAGCAAAAAACCCCGGCGGCCACCATTGATGGCGATTCTAGGCAGGGCCAAGATGCTTTCTTCGATGTAGACCGGCATGCGCTTGCGTGTGGCAAAAGGCGAGGTGCCGCCCACCAAATAGCCGCTGTGCCGGTTGGCCACCTCAGGCTGGCAAGGCTGTACGGACTTGGCGCCAATTTGCCGCGCCAGGTTTTTGGTCGACACCTGCTTGTTGCCGTGCATCAGCACGATCAGGGGCTGAGCATCTTGGTTTTCCATCACCAGGGTTTTGACCACGCTGAAAGGGTCCAGCCCCAACACCTGCGCGCTGTGCTCGGCGCCGCCGTGCTCCATGTACTCATAGGGATGCTCGGTGAAGGCCACGCCTTGCTGCCTGAGCAGCTGCGTGGCCGGTGTTTCAGAGGTGCTGGCCAGTTTGCCCATGGCGGGCCTCAGACGGCCGGGTCGCGCAGTTCCCAGCGGATTTGGTCTATGGCCTTGAGCAGGTCCTCAGGCAGCGTGGTGCCCCAGGCCTGCATGTCTTCGTCGAGATGGGCCAGAGAGGTCACGCCAATGATGGTGCTGGCCACCTGCCACTTGGTGTAGCAAAAGGCCAGCGCCATTTGGGTGGGCGTGAGGCCGTGCTCGCGGGCCAGCGCGTTGTAGCGGCGGGCGGCCACCAAGGCGTCATGGCGGCCCCAGCGTTGCTGGCGCACAGTGTCATAGGTGCTGATGCGCGCGCCCTTGGGGCCTTGCTCGGCGCTGGTGCCTGTTTGGTCGTACTTGCCCGTGAGCAGGCCAAAGCCCAGCGGCGAGTAAGCCAGCAGCGACACGCCCAGGCGGTGCATGGTTTCGTCCAAGCCGTTTTCAAGCGTGCGGTTGATCAGGCAGTAGGGGTTTTGCACGCTGGCCACGCGGGGCAGGCCGTGCTGCTCGGCCAGGCGCACAAACTCGTGCACACCGTAGGGCGACTCGTTGGACAGGCCAATGGCGCGCACTTTGCCGGCCTTGACCAGCTGGCCCAGGGCTTGGAGCTGCTCGTGGATGGAGGTCACAGGCCCGTCTTTGGCGGGGTCAAAGTACATGGCACCAAACGAGGGCACATGGCGCACCGGCCAGTGAATTTGATAGAGGTCGATGACGTCGGTTTTCAGGCGCTTTAAGCTGCCCTCGCAGGCGGCAATGATGTCCTCGCCGCTGAGATCGGGCTTGCCGCCGCGCACCCAGGCCATGCGGGCAGGGCCGGCCACCTTGGTGGCGAGCACGGTTTTTTGGCGAGCGCCTGGGGTTTTCTCAAACCACCGGCCCATGATGGACTCGGTGAGATTGAAGGTCTCGGGCTTGGTGGGCACGGAGTACATCTCGGCCGTGTCCATGAAGTTGATGCCCAGCTCCAGCGCACGGTCCATGATGGCGTGGGCCGCAGCCTCGTTGACCTGCTCGCCAAAGGTCATGGTGCCCAGGCAAATGGGGGTGACTTGCAGGTCGCTGTGGCCGAGTTGAATGGTCTTCATGAGGAATTGATTAGGTATTGAAGTGGGAGTTTAAAGCTTGAGCTTCGCCACCCCTACGCAGGCCGGCGCCTTAAATAGGGCCTTGTCTGACAGGCCGCAGCTGCAGCAGTCACGACGACGGCCAGCACATTGTTCAGCCCGGGGTGGGGGCAGCGCGTGGCACCACCGTTTCCTCACGCGTGCCCCTCTCCCCAGCCCTCTCCCCAAGGGGGCGAGGGAGCCAAGCCGGGCGCCCGAATTCACTCCCCCCCCCCCTGGGGGAGGGCCGGGGTGGGGGCACCGCGCAGCACCACCGTTTCCTCACGCGTGGC
>CAMCUN010000077.1 GCA_945878995.1 Polaromonas sp. YR568
TGGACCGCGGCTTTCAGGCCCAGCGCAGCGTGGCGCTGTGGCATGTGCCGGCCTTGCTCTTGTTGGTCTTTGGCCTGCGCGCGGTGGCCACTTTTTTGTCGCAATACAGCCTGGCCTTGGTCATTCAAAGCGGCTTGCAGCGCCTGCGAGACGCCTTGTTTGCCAAATTGCTCAGCGCCCGCCTGAGCCTGTTTGACGAGCAAAACGCCAGCACTCTGGCCAACACCGTGGTCTACGAGGTGCAAAACGGCTCGGCGCTGCTGATCAACGCCTTGGTGCGGCTGCTGCGAGATGGCCTGACGCTGCTGGCCCTGCTGGGTTATTTGGTGTACCTCAACTGGAAGCTCACCCTGGTGGTGGCGCTCATCTTGCCGCCGCTCATGGCGGTGGTGCGCAGCCTGTCCAAACGCATGTACCGCCTGTCCCAGCAAAGCCAGAGTGCCACCGACGAGCTGGCCTATGTGGTGGAAGAAAACGTGCTGGCCCACCGAGACATTCGCCTGCACGCCGCCCAGGCCAGCCAAGCCAGCCGCTTTGGCAAGCTCAGCCGGGGGCTGCGCCAGTTGTCCATGAAAAGCACGGTGGCCGCGGCCGGCATGAGCGCGCTCACCCATATTTTGTCGGCGCTGGCCTTGTCGGCCGTGATTGCCTTGGCCATGGTGCAAAGCGCCGACGGCAGCACCACGGTGGGCGGCTTTGTGGCCTTCATCACGGCCATGCTGATGCTGATTGCCCCGCTCAAGGGCCTGGCCGATGCGGCCCAGCCCATCACGCGCGGCATCGCCGCCATGGAGCGCGGTTTGAGCCTGATGGACCAGGTGCTCGATGAGCGTGGCGGCAGCTTCAGCAAGGCCCGTGCCAAGGGCGAGCTCAAGCTCAGCGCAGTGAGCTTGCAGTACGGCGCCAGCGGGCAAGAGCCGCCGGCGCTGGACCGCATCAACTTGCACATTCGCGCCGGTGAAAGTGTGGCGCTGGTGGGCAGCTCAGGCTCGGGCAAAACCAGCTTGGTCAACCTCTTGCCCCGGTTTTTAGAGAGCACCAGCGGCCGCGTGGAGCTCGACGGCGTGGACCTCAAAGACTGGGACCTGGCGGCCTTGCGCGCTCAATTTGCCTACGTGAGCCAGCATGTGGTGATGCTCAAGGACACGCTGGCGGCCAACGTGGCGCTGGGGCAGTCGCCAGACTTGGCGCAAGCGCGGCACGCCCTGGAGGCGGCCAACTTAGGCCCTTGGCTGCAGGCGCTGCCGCAGGGCATGGACACCGTGCTGGGCCACAACGCCATGCAGTTGTCGGGCGGACAGCGCCAGCGCTTGGCCATTGCCCGGGCCATTTACAAAAACGCGCCCGTGCTTATTTTGGACGAGGCCACCTCGGCCCTGGACACCGAGTCCGAGCAGGCCGTGCAGCAAGCGCTGGAGCGGCTGCGCCAGGGCCGCACCTCGGTGGTCATTGCCCACCGGCTGTCGACCATTCGCCACGCCGACCGCATCATCGTGCTCGAAGGCGGCCAGGTGCGCGAAGAAGGCACGCACGAGGCCTTGATGGCCTTGGGCGGCGCCTACAGCCACCTTTATCACATGGGCTTGCGCAGCACCGAATCGGCCAAGGCTCAACACGAACAAGCTCTGTCATGACCCCCAGCATCAGTGGTTTTACTTTTTTAAGAAACGGCGTGGAGCTGGGCTTTCCCTTTGAGGAATCCATTCGCTCCTTGCTGCCGCTGGTCGATGAATTCGTGATTGCGGTGGACAGAGGCAACGACAGCACCTGGGAGTGCTTGCAGGCCCTGGGCGACGCCAAAATCCGCCTCATTGAGACACGCTGGAACGAGCGCATGTCGCACCGGGGCTTTGTGTATGCGCAGCAAAAAATGATTGCGCAATACGCCTGCACGGGCGACTGGGCTTTTTACCTCGAAGGCGACGAGGTGCTGCACGAGGCCGAGTTGGACAACATCCGCCAAAGCCTGCTGCGCCACCACGGCAACCCGCAGGTCGAGGCGCTGGTGTTTGACTACTTTCACTTTTTTGGCGCGCCCCACCTGATTGCCACGGGTCCGGCCTGGTACAGGCGCGAATGCCGGCTGATCCGCAACACCATTCGCACTTACGCGCCCGACGGCCAGTACTGGCTGGTGACCGAGAACCACAAGCGCGGCCGCAACCCCCAGGCCGCGCTGGCCAACGCCCATGTGTACCACTACGGCTGGATACGCCAGGGCGAGAAGATGCAGAAAAAAATGGACCAGGTCAGCAAGTACTGGTCGCACGAGCCGCCCAAAATGCAGTACAGCCAGGTCGATGCGCAAATGCTCAGCCCCTTTACTGGCAGCCACCCCGCCGTGATGGCCGACTGGCTGCGCCTAGAGGCCGAGCAGCACCTGGAGGTGGACCCGCACTACCAGCTGACCAGCCGCGACAAGCGGCTGCGGCTCAAGCAGCGCATTGAGCGGCTGACTGGGCTGGACTTGAGCCGCAAGCACTTCAAGCTGGTGGCCTGAGCCTCAGGCTCAGAGCAGCACAATGTCGTACTGCTCCTGGGGCAGCGTGGCCTCGGCCTGCAAAGAAATGGGCTTGCCAATGAAGTCCGACAGCCCCGCCAAGTGCTGGCTTTCTTCGTCCAGCAACATCTCAATGACCTGGGGCGCGGCCACCACGCGAAATTCACGCGGGTTGAACTGGCGCGCCTCGCGCAAAATTTCACGCAAGATGTCATAGCTCACGCTGCGCGCGGTTTTGACCGTGCCCTTGCCCTGGCACACGCTGCAGGGCTCGCACAGCTGGTGGGCCAGCGATTCGCGGGTGCGCTTGCGCGTCATCTCGAGCAGCCCCAGGGCTGAAAAGCCGTTGACGGCGGTTTTGACGCGGTCTCGGGCGAGCTGCTTTTTGAACTCTTCGAGCACCGCGTCACGGTGGCTGAGTTGCTGCATGTCTATAAAGTCCACCACCACAATGCCGCCCAGATTGCGCAGCCGCAGCTGCCTGGCCGTGGCGAGCGCGGCCTCCAGGTTGGTTTTGAAGATGGTGTCGTCAAAGTTGCGCGCACCCACAAAGCCGCCGGTGTTCACGTCCACCGTGGTCAGTGCCTCGGTTTGGTCAATGATGAGGTAGCCGCCCGACTTGAGATCCACCCGCCGGCCCAAGGCGCGGGCAATGTCCTCGTCCACGTTGTTCAAATCAAAAATGGGCCGCTCGCCGGTGTAGAGCTGGATTTTTTTGAGCATGGCCGGCATGTACTCGGCGGCAAACTGCTGCAAAGCTTGGTGCTGCTCGCGCGAATCCACGCGGATGGACTGCGTGGCCTCGCCCGCCACGTCGCGCAGCACGCGCTGCAAGAGGCTGAGGTCTTGGTGCAGCAAGCTGGCCGCCGGCTGCACCTGAGCACGCTCCCTGATGCGCGCCCAGGTTTTGCGCAGGTAGGCCATGTCCTCGCCCAGTTCGGCGTCGCTGGCGTCTTCGGCATTGGTGCGCAAGATAAAGCCACCGGTCTCACCGGCCAAGGCCTGCAGGCGCTGGCGCAATTCGTCGCGCTGTCGGGGCGGTATTTTTTGGGACACGCCAATGTGTTTGTCTTGCGGCAAAAAAACCAGCAAACGCCCGGCAATGCTGACCTGCGCTGTCAGCCGCGCGCCCTTGCTGCCCAGCGGGTCTTTGAGCACCTGCACCATGATGGGCTGGCCCTCAAACACTTGTTTTTCAATCGGCAAGAGCGGCGCGTCGACCTTGACCGCCTCGGGCTCGGCATGGCGGGCGGCAATGCTGCTCATCAAATCGGCTACATGCAAAAACCCGGCGCGCTCCAAGCCAATGTCAACAAAGGCCGACTGCATGCCCGGCAGCACGCGGGCGACCTTGCCCAGGTAAATATTGCCCACCAGGCCGCGCTCCAGCGTGCGCTCCACATGCAGCTCTTGCACGGCGCCCAGTTCCACCACGGCCACCCGGGTTTCCTGAGGCGACCAGTTGATCAAAATGTCTTGCGGCATGTTCAGCCTTTGAATTGAAGTCCGGCCTGCAGCAAGAGCTGGGCGGTTTCGCGCAGGGGCAGCCCCATGATGCCGGAGTAACTGCCGCTGATGTGCGCAATGTGCATGGCCGCCCTGCCCTGCACGGCATAGGCGCCGGCCTTGCCCATGGGCTCGCCAGTGGCCACATAAGCGCGGATTTGCGCGGGGCTCATGGCCTCAAAGCGCACGGTGGAGGTGCTGAGCACCTGCCAGCGGCGCTTGCCGTGGGCCAAGGCCACGGCCGTCAGCACCCGGTGCGTGCGGCCAGACAACTGGGCCAGCATCTGCGCAGCCTGGGCGGCGCTTTCAGGCTTGCCCAAAATGTCGCGCCCCACGGCCACCGTGGTGTCCGAGCACAACACCGGTGCAAGCGCCAGGCCGCTGCGGGCCAGACGAGCCAAAGCGGCATCGAGCTTGAGGCCGGTCACGCGCTGCACATAGCCGGCAGGCGCTTCACGACCGTGCACGGCCTCCAGCGCTTCGGCGTTCTCAGTCGCGTCGGGCAGCAGCTTGTCAAAGCGTACGCCGAGTTGCTCGAGCAGCTGCGCGCGGCGGGGGCTTTGGGAGGCGAGGTAAATGAAATCGGGGCGGGGCATGTAGGGCTCTGGCAACTCAATGAGGGGCGGGACGGCTTGGACCAAGAATTACACCGTACGCCGCGCTTATTCCCGATGATAAGGATGGTTTACGCTGATGCTCCAGGCCCGGTAAAGCTGCTCAATCAAAAGCACCCTGACCATGGCGTGCGGCAAGGTGAGGTCGGACAGGCGCACCCGTTCGTGGGCGCTGCTCTTGAACTGGGCGTCCAGCCCGTCAGGCCCACCTATGACGATGGCCACGTCTTGCGCGTCCAGCTGCCAAGCTTGGAGCTTGTGGGCCAGCGCCACCGTGGTGAGCGCCGTGCCGCGCTCGTCCAGCGCCACCACGCGGCTTCCGCGCGGGATCACGGCCTCAATGCGGGCGCGCTCGGCGGCCAGCAAGGTCTCCAAAGTTTTAGAACCTCGGGCCTCGGTTTTGACGGCTTTGAGCTCGACCCGGAGCTCGGCGGGAAAGCGCTTGGCGTAGTCGTCGTAAGCCGTCTGTGCCCAGTCGGGCACCTTCAGGCCCACGGCCACGATCAGCAGCCTCATGCGCTGCGGCGGGTCTTGGCGGGTGCTTTTTTAGCCGGGGTTTTTTTAGCGGGAGCTTTTTTGGAGGCGGTTTTGGGCGCAGCCGCTTTGATGGTGACGGTCTTGGGGGTAGGCGCTTTTTTGGCCGGCGCCTTTTTGGCCGCCGGGGCAGCAGTCTTGGCCGCGGGTTTGGCTGCCACTCTTGGCGCCGACTTGGGCGCTGCTATTGGCGCCGACTTGGGCGCAGCCTTGGTTGCTGACTTGTTGGCGACTTTTTTGGCTGGCGCCTTTTTGGCCGTCACTTCAGCGTCCTGGGCTTTTTTGGCTGCTGCACTTCGTGCTGTTCGACGGACCACTTTTTTGGCAGACACGGGTGCGGCTTCTGGGGCTGCCACTGCGCGCTTGACCTTGGGGGCGGGCGCGCCCAGCTTGAGCTTGATGGGCTTGTCACCCCACAGCTCTTCCAGGTGGTAGTACTGGCGGATGGACGGCTGCATGATGTGGGCCACGGCCGCGCCGCAGTCCACGATGATCCACTCGCCGTTGTCCTCGCCCTCGATGCGAGGTTTGCCAAAACCGGCCTCGCGCACCGCGTCGCGCACGCTGGCGGCCAGCGCCTTGGTTTGGCGGTTGGAGCTGCCAGAAGCAATGATCACGCGCTCAAACAGCGAGGTGATGTGCTCGGTGTCAAACACCTGGATGTCCAGTGCCTTGACGTCCTCCAGACCATCGACGATGGCGCGCTGGAGTTTTTGGACGTTTTTCTTGGCGGAGGATTCTTCTTTGTCGGTCATGCATTCGGGGCCGGGGGGCCAGGTTGAGGGTGACCATAGAGGCCGTGGGCTGAAATATAACGCGCCACCGCCTCGGGCAGCAGCTGATTCAAGTCTTGCGGCGAAAGGCGGCCGTCTTTCAAGCCCTCTCGCACGGCGGTGGCGCTGAGCTCTTGGGCTGGCGCTTCCAGCCAAATGGGGGCAGCAAGCCCGTCGAGGTGAGGCCTGGGCGCACCGGGCCTGGCCAGCACGCAAAGCCGCGCCATCTGGGCAATGTCCTGCCAACGGTGCCAAGAGCGCAAGGCGGCCCACTGGTCACCGCCCATGAGCAAAAACAACTCGGGCTTGGGTTCGGGGGATTCGGCGGCCAAGGCTTCGAGCGTGTCTATGGTGTAGCTGGGGCCGGCGCGCTGGAGTTCTCGCTCATCGATCACCACGCCGGGCAAGCCCTCAAAAGCGAGCCTCGCCATGGCAAGGCGCTCAGAAGCGGGGCTGAGGCGGCGCGGCTTGTGCCAAGCCTCGCCCGTGGGCAAGATGCGCAGCTCATCAAGCCCCAACTGGGCCAGTGCTGCACGCACCAAAGCCACATGCGCCTGGTGCGGCGGGTCAAAAGCCCCGCCAAACACCCCCATGCGGCGTGGCCGCGGGGCTTGCGTCAAACCCAGTCCTTGGCGACCAAAAAGTCGCTCAGCAGCCGGCCTTCGGGCGAATCTGGCGCGTCTTCACGGCGGTAGGACCAGCTGCAGTGGAGCGGCATGGACAGCAAAATCGACTCGGTGCGCCCGCCCGACTGCAGGCCAAAGTGCGTGCCTCTGTCCCAAACCAAATTAAATTCCACATAGCGCCCGCGCCGGTAAAGCTGAAACTCGCGCTCGCGCTCGCCATAAGGCATGTCTTTGCGGCGCAACAACAGGGGCTCGTAAGCAGGCAAAAAGTGGTTGGCCAGGGACTGCAGCATTTCAAAGCTGCGGAGCATGCCCAGTTCATTGAAGTCGTCAAAAAACACGCCGCCTATGCCGCGCGGCTCGCTCCTGTGCTTCAAAAAGAAATACTCGTCGCACCATTTTTTAAAGCGCGGGAACTTGTCGTCGCCAAAAGGCGCCAGCGCCTGCTGGCACTGGGCGTGAAAGTGAACGGCGTCGTCTTCAAAGCCGTACACGGGTGTCAAGTCCATACCGCCGCCAAACCAGGCCACAGGCTCGCCGCTTGCCGGCTGGGCCATGATCATGCGCACATTCATGTGCACAGTGGGCGCGTAGGGGTTGCGGGGGTGAAAGACCAGCGACACGCCCATGGCCTCAAAGGGCGCACCCGCCAGCTCAGCGCGGTGCTGGGTGGCCGAAGGCGGCAGCTTGGGGCCACGCACATGCGAAAAGCCGCAACCGGCGCGCTCGAACACGGCGCCGTCCTCCAAAATCATGGTCAGCCCCTCGCCCTGCAAGGTCTCGCCGGCCGGCTTGGTCCAGGCGTCGCGGGTGGGTGCCTTGCCGTCAATGCGCACCACGGCGGCCATGATTCGCTGCTGCAAATCGAGTAAAAAGTGGCGGCCTGCGTCCACGTCCAGGGTGCTCATGCGTCGTCCTTTGGGGAGTCGAGTCGAATGGGGGCGGCCAGGGCGGGTAGGCAGCCCACGGCACCATCAAAGCCGCGGGCAATGCGGGCCATGTCCGCCTCCACCTCACCGCTCAGTGAAACAAAGTCCACCAACCTCACTTGCTTGCGGCCAAAGTCCAGCACCGCCAGGCCAACAGGCACCTGGGCGGCCAAGGCCAGCCGGTAAAAGCCGCTGCGCCAAGCCGGCCGCCAGCTGCGCGTGCCTTCCGGGGTGATGGCCAGCCAGCAAGGCGTGCCCTGGGCTTTTTTGGCCTGGAACAGCTCGACCATTTGGCCGACCACGCCTTGGGCGCCCGCCCGGTCCACCGGCACGCCGCCTATCCAGCGCAACCAGGCGCCAAACAGCGGAATGCGAAACAAAGTGTGCTTGCCCAAAAAATGGGCGTCAAAACCCATGGCCCACTTGGCAAGCAGGCCCACCGGAAAATCCCAGTTGGAAGTGTGTGGGTAAACCACGATCACGCCTTGTGCTCTGGGCAAGCCGTCAAAGTGCAGCTGCCAGCCCAGCCAGCCCAGCAGGCGCCTGGCCAGCAAGCTGCCGCGTGGGGAGACCCGTCCAGGGGGAGAAGCAATGCTCATGGGGGACTCGGGTACTCAGGCCTTGACCGCGCGATAACCAATGTCGCGGCGCATTTGCGCGCCGTCAAAGGCAATGGCGTCGGCCACGGCATAAGCCCGTTGCTGCGCCTCGCGCACGCTCTCACCCAAGGCCGTGACGCACAGCACGCGCCCGCCTGAGCTGACAATCTCGCCGCCCTCCTGCTGGGTCCCCGCATGGAAAACCACGCAGTCGGTTTGCGCTTTGCCCGAGGGCAAGCCGCTGATGCGCTCACCCTTGCGTGGGTTCAGGGGGTAGCCTTGGGCGGCCATCACCACGCCCAAAGCGGGGCGGCGGTCCCATTCCAGCTCGATCTGGTCCAGCGTGCCGGAGGTGGCCGCCATCATCACGTCAACCAAGTCGGTTTTCAAGCGCATCATGATGGGCTGGGTCTCGGGGTCGCCCATGCGGCAGTTAAATTCAAGCGTCTTGGGCTGGCCCTTGGCGTCGATCATCAGTCCCGCGTACAAAAAGCCGGTGAAAACAATGCCGTCTTCTTCCATGCCGCGAATGGTGGGCAAGATGATCTCGCGCATGGCGCGGGCGTGCACCCCGGGGGTCACCACTGGCGCGGGGGAATACGCACCCATGCCACCGGTGTTGGGGCCTTGGTCGCCGTCTTGCAAGCGCTTGTGGTCTTGGCTGGTGGCCATGACTGCCACGTTTTTGCCGTCGCACATGACAATGAAGCTGGCTTCTTCGCCTGCCAAAAACTCCTCGATCACCACGCGCGCGCCGCCCTCGTTGTGGGCCACGCCCAGCTTGTTGTCCAGCAGCATGAAGTCAATGGCCTCGTGCGCCTGGTCCAAGCTGGTGGCCACCACCACGCCTTTGCCCGCAGCCAGGCCGTCGGCCTTGACCACAATAGGCGCGCCCATGCGCTCCACATAGGCATGAGCGGCTGCCGGGTCGGTGAAGGTCTCGTACTCGGCCGTGGGAATGCCGTGGCGCTTCATGAAGGCTTTGGAAAAGGCCTTGGAACTTTCCAGTTGCGCGGCCGCCTGGGTGGGGCCAAATACGCGCAAGCCATGGGCGCGGAACTCGTCTACGATGCCTGCGGCCAGCGGCTGCTCTGGGCCCACCACCGTCAAACCAATGCCGTTGGCCTGCGCCCATTGCCGCAGTTCCACAATGCCCGTGATGGGCAGGTTCTGCAGCCGCACGTCCAGCGCCGTGCCCCCATTGCCTGGCGCCACAAAAATACCCTGCGCCTTGGGCGATTGGGACAATTTCCAGGCCAGGGCGTGCTCGCGGCCACCGCCTCCGACTACCAATACTTTCATTGAATTCCTTGAGTCCTTGTTTATCTTGATGAGCGAGCCCAAAGGCTGGCTCAGAGCGAGAGCTCGGCGTTGTGATAGACCTCTTGCGTGTCGTCCAGGTCTTCCAGGACGTCCAGCAGTTTTTGCATTTTTTGCGCACTCTCGCCGGCCATCTCAATGCTGTTGTCGGCCCGCATGGTGACCTCGGCCACCTCGGGCTTGAGGCTGGCAGCGTCCAGGGCGGCTTTGACAGCCTCAAAGTCGGCGTAGGCGCACAGCACCTCCATGCTGCCGTCGTCGTGGGTGAGCACGTCGTCGGCGCCGGCTTCCAGGGCCACTTCCATCAGGCGGTCTTCACTCACGCCCGGGGCAAAAATAAACAAGCCCACATGCTTGAACTGAAAGGCGACCGAGCCTTCGGTGCCCATGTTGCCTCCGTGCTTGGAAAAAGCGTGGCGCACCTCGGCCACGGTGCGCACGCGGTTGTCGGTCATGCAGTCCACGATGATGGCCGCCCCGCCAATGCCATAGCCTTCGTAGCGGATTTCTTCGTACTGCATGCCCTCGAGGTTGCCGGTGGCTTTGTCGACGTTGCGCTTGATGTTGTCGGCCGGCATGTTGGCGGCCTTGGCCTTGTCAATGGCCAGGCGCAAACGGGGGTTCATTTGGATGTCACCGCCGCCGGCGCGGGCCGCCACAATGATTTCTCGGGTGATGCGGGTCCAAATCTTGCCGCGCTTGTCATCTTGGCGGCCCTTGCGGTGCTGAATATTCGCCCATTTGCTGTGTCCGGCCACGAAGAATCCTCTTGTCGAGAGTGAATTGAATTAACCTTAAGCTTGGCATTTTACTTTTCGCCCAACCCTGCCCTGGAGAACGCATGGCCGAGCCGCTCTTGATCGCCAAAAACGCCCATTCTGCCTGCCACATGCTGCCCGAGTTGGCCAACCGGCACGGCCTCATCACAGGCGCCACGGGCACTGGCAAAACCGTGACCTTGCAGGCTTTGGCTGAAAAATTTTCACAAATAGGCGTGCCGGTCTTCATGGCCGACGTCAAGGGCGACCTCACCGGCATCAGCCAGCCTGGCCAGCCCAGTGACAAGCTCAAAGCGGTGCTCACCGAGCGGGGGCTGGACTTGCCCGCGCCCCAAGGCTGCCCCACGCAGCTGTGGGACGTGTTTGGCGAGCAAGGCCACCCGGTGCGCGCCACCATCTCTGACATGGGGCCCTTGCTGCTGGGCCGCATGCTGGGCCTGAACGAGACCCAATCCGGCGTGCTCAACATGGTCTTCAAAATCGCCGACGACCAGGGCCTGCTGCTGCTGGACCTCAAAGACCTGCGGGCCATGCTCCAGCATGTGGGTGAAAACGCCCGCGACTTCACCACCGAATATGGCAATGTGAGCGCGGCCAGCGTGGGCGCCATACAGCGCGGCCTCTTGCAGCTGGACAGCCAAGGCGGGGGCGCCTTTTTTGGCGAGCCCATGCTCAACATCGACGACTTCATGCAAACCGATGCCGCCGGCCACGGCATGCTCAACGTGCTGGCGGCCGACAAGTTGCTCAATTCGCCGCGCCTTTATGCCACTTTTTTGCTGTGGCTGCTGTCGGAGGTTTATGAGCGCCTGCCTGAGGTCGGTGACTTGGACAAACCCAAGCTGGTGTTCTTTTTTGACGAGGCTCACCTGCTCTTTAACGAGGCGCCCAAGATTCTTTTAGAGCGCATCGAGCTGGTGGTGCGGCTGGTGCGCTCCAAGGGCGTGGGCGTGTATTTTGTGACGCAAAACCCGCTGGACATCCCCGACTCGGTGCTGGCCCAACTGGGCAACCGCGTGCAGCACGCCTTGCGCGCTTACACCCCGCGCGACCAAAAAGCCGTCAAGGCCTCGGCCGAGACCATGCGCGCCAAGCCCGGGCTGGACATTGCCAGCGCCATCACCGAGTTGGCCGTGGGAGAGGCCTTGGTCAGCCTGCTCGATGCCAAGGGCCGGCCGGGCATCACCGAGCGGGCCTTTGTGGCGCCGCCTGCCAGCTTTCTCGGCCCCATCAGCGCGGCCCAGCGCCAAGCGCTGTTGCACAACTCCCTGGTGGCCGGGGTCTATGAAAAAGCCGTGGACCGCGAATCTGCCTACGAGTTGCTGACGGCCCGCGCAGGCCAGAGCGCAGCCGCTGCCCCACAAGGCGCCGCAGGCGCTGGCACCAGTTCCAGTGGCTCTGCCAATGGTTCTGCCAGTGGTTCTGCTTTAAGCGGACTTGGTGAATTGGTGTTTGGCAAAACCGGCCCGCGTGGCGGTCAGGTCGAGGGCTTGGCCCAAACCTTGGCCAAATCGGCCGTGCGCAGCATTGGCAGCGCGGTGGGGCGGGAGATCATTCGCGGCGTGCTGGGCAGCTTGCTGGGCGGCAGGCGCCGCTGAACCCTGAGCTGCGCCCCGGGTCTTGGGCGAAAATCGCTTTTTGCCTATGACTTGTGAGCCCGCCCGTGTTTTTGACCGCCGCCCTGTACAAATTTGCCAGCCTGCCCGATTTCGCCGACTGGCGCGAGCCGCTGTTTGATTTTTGCCAAGCGCGCGAAATCAAGGGCACGCTGCTGCTGGCGGCCGAGGGCATCAACGGCACGGTGGCTGGGCCCGAAGCCAGCGTGCGCGCCCTGCTGGCCCACCTGCGCTCAGACCCGCGCCTGGCCCACTTGGAACACAAAGAGTCCTGGAGCGCCAAGGAGCCCTTTTACCGGCTCAAGGTCAAGCTCAAAAAAGAAATTGTCACCCTGGGGGTGGACGGGATTGACCCCAACCGCATGGCTGGCCAGTACGTCAAGCCAGAGGACTGGAACCAACTCATCCAAGACCCGGCGGTGGTGCTCATAGACACCCGCAACGACTACGAGGTTCAGGTGGGCACGTTCGAGGGCGCCATCAACCCCGCCACCAGCAGTTTTTCACAGCTGCCCGAGTGGGTTGTCCAGCAAATGCAGCCCGGCGGCTGCCTGGCCCCCCAAGACGGCAAAGCGCCCCGGGTGGCCATGTTTTGCACGGGCGGCATCCGCTGCGAAAAATCCACCGCCTTCATGCGCACCCAGGGCTTTGACGAGGTTTATCACCTGGAAGGCGGCATCCTCAAGTACCTGGAAACCGTGCCACCCGAGCAAAGCACCTGGCAGGGCGAATGCTTTGTGTTTGACGAGCGTGTCTCGGTGGGCCACGACCTTCAGCCCGGCCACTTTGAGCTGTGCCGCTCCTGCCGCCACCCCTTGAGCGAAGCCGACAAGCAGTCCCCGCAGTACCAAGCTGGCGTGAGTTGCCCGCGCTGCCACGACAGCTTGAGCACTGAGCAGCGCCGCAGCTTTACAGAGAGGCAGCGGCAAATTGAGCTGGCGCAATCCAGGCAAGAGCGGCACATCGGCGTGCCGCGCGGGCGCAAACCGCCAGCGCCAGCGGGCGAGTAAGTGCCGCGTTGGCTGGCCGCACCGCCAGAACCAACCACAGCACCCCATTCAAGCTCGTAAAAAAACCCGCAAGGTGGCCCTGGCGGGGTTTTGGGCGCGGCCTAGGCCGCGCCTGATCTCGGGGCAGCCGCCAATCCGCCGGCGGTTGCCTCTTCAGACTCGGGCTTGGCCTTGCCTTCTTTTTTAGGCAGGGGCTGGATGTCCAGCGCCACCTCACCGGTTTCCACGCCCTTGTCGTCTTTGCTGAGCGTGACGTCCACCGTCAGGCGCCCACCATCCACCAGTTTGCCAAACAGCAATTCGTCGGCCAGGGCACGGCGAATGGTGTCTTGGATCAGGCGTTGCATGGGGCGCGCGCCCATGAGCGGATCGAAGCCTTTTTTGGCCAGGTACTTGCGCAAGCCGTCGGTGAAGGTGACATCCACCTTTTTCTCGGCCAGTTGCTGCTCGAGCTGCAGCAAGAACTTGTCGACCACCCGCAAAATCACGGTTTCGTCCAGCGGCTTGAAGCTGACCATGGCGTCGAGGCGGTTGCGGAACTCGGGCGTAAAGAGGCGCGTGATGTCGGCCATCTCGTCGCCCGCCTCGCGCGGGTTGGTGAACCCGATGGCCGATTTGTTCATGGTCTCGGCGCCCGCATTTGTCGTCATCACGATGATGACATTGCGGAAATCGGCCTTGCGCCCGTTGTTGTCGGTCAGCGTGCCGTGGTCCATGACCTGCAAGAGCACGTTGAAGATGTCCGGGTGGGCCTTTTCAATTTCGTCGAGCAACAGCACGCAATGCGGCTTTTTGGTCACCGCCTCGGTCAGCAAGCCGCCCTGGTCAAAACCCACATAGCCCGGAGGCGCGCCAATCAAGCGGCTCACGGCATGGCGCTCCATGTACTCGGACATGTCAAAGCGCATTAGCTCAATGCCCATGATGTAGGCCAGCTGCTTGGCCGCTTCGGTTTTGCCCACGCCGGTGGGACCGGAGAACAAGAAGGAGCCAATGGGCTTGTCGGTTTTGCCCAGACCCGAGCGCGCCATTTTCACGGCGCTGGCCAGCACGTCCAGGGCCTTGTCTTGACCAAACACCACGCTTTTGAGGTCGCGCTCCAAGGTTTTGAGCTTGCCGCGGTCGTCGTTGGACACATTGGCCGGGGGAATGCGGGCGATCTTGGCCACGATTTCCTCGACCTCGGTCTTGCTGATGGTCTTTTTGCGCTTGGAGGGCGGCAAGATGCGCTGGGCAGCGCCGGCCTCGTCAATCACGTCAATGGCTTTGTCGGGCAGGTGGCGGTCGTTGATGTACTTGGCGCTCAACTCGGCCGCCGCTTGCAAGGCCGCCAAGGCGTACTTGACGCTGTGGTGCTCTTCAAAGCGGGACTTCAAGCCCTTGAGGATTTCAACGGTTTCGGCCACGCTGGGCTCGACCACATCGATTTTCTGGAAACGGCGCGATAAAGCCGCGTCTTTTTCAAAAATGCCCCTGTACTCGGTGAAGGTGGTGGCGCCAATGCACTTGAGCTGGCCCGAACTGAGCGCGGGCTTGAGCAGGTTGGACGCATCGAGCGTGCCACCCGAGGCCGCACCCGCGCCAATGAGGGTGTGGATTTCATCAATGAACAACACCGCATTGGGCCTGTCTTTGAGCGACTTGAGCACACCCTTGAGGCGTTGCTCAAAGTCACCCCGGTACTTGGTGCCGGCCAGCAAAGCGCCCATGTCCAGTGAATACACCTGTGCGTCGCCCAGAATGTCGGGCACGTCTTTTTGGGTGATTCGCCAAGCCAAGCCCTCGGCAATGGCGGTTTTGCCCACGCCAGCCTCGCCCACCAACAGCGGGTTGTTTTTGCGGCGGCGGCACAAAATCTGAATGACCCGCTCGACCTCGTACTCGCGGCCAATGAGCGGGTCTATCTTGCCGGCCAGCGCCAATTGGTTGAGGTTTTGCGTGTACTGCTCCAGCGGGGAGGCTTTTTCGTTCTTCTCAGACGTCTCCTCATTTTCAGCTGCGCTTTCGCCGGCCTTGGTGGGCTCGGGCGGGTCGCTCTTTTTAATACCGTGGGCAATGAAATTAACCACGTCCAGCCGTGTCACGCCCTGCTGGTGGAGGTAATACACGGCGTGCGAGTCTTTTTCACCAAAAATGGCCACCAGCACATTGGCGCCAGTGACCTCTTTTTTGCCGTTGCCGGTGGACTGCACGTGCATGATGGCGCGCTGAATGACGCGCTGGAAACCCAGCGTGGGCTGGGTGTCCACGTCGTCCGTGCCAGCCACCTGAGGGGTGTTGTCCTTGATGAAGTTGGACAGCGACTTGCGCAAATCGTCCACATTGGCCGAGCAGGCCCTGAGCACCTCGGCGGCGCTGGGGTTGTCCAGCAAGGCCAGCAACAAGTGCTCGACCGTGATGAATTCATGGCGCTGCTGCCGTGCTTCGACAAAGGCCATGTGCAAGCTGACTTCTAGTTCTTGGGCAATCATTGATCTTCCTTTCGGCTTGCGTGGTGTATCGGGAATGGGTCACAGATGGGGGCGTTTTTCACAATTCAATCGGCTCACATACACATTGCAGAGGATGGCCGTTCTTGCGTGCAGCTTCAGTGACCTGGTCGACCTTGGTGTTGGCCACATCTTTGGAGAACACGCCACACACGCCTTTGCCATCCAAATGGATCTTGAGCATGATTTGAGTGGCCGTTTCACGGTCTTTGTTAAAAAACTCCTGAATCACCACCACCACAAACTCCATGGGGGTGTAGTCGTCATTCAAAAGAACCACCTGATACATCTGCGGTGGCAAGACCTTTTCTGGCCTGCGCTCAAGCACCACGGCGTCGCCACCGCCAGGGGGGGCAGGACGCACAGTGGGAAGACCCGGTGGCGTGGGAACTTGGGGTAATTTCGTCGCCATGAAAACCATTCTAACGATCATGGCCGCCCTGGGTGCATAAACTCATCAAGGCCCGGGTTGCGTCGTGGGTTCCAAATCTCTGCAAGCCCTGCGGCAGTGAACTGCGACTGTGCAGAAAACTCGCAATAGTTGACATTGCAGCTGTTTTTCAGTCGGGCTGGGCAGGGCAGGCTCTCATGGCGCGTTCAGACCTGAGCGGGCCTCGGCTTTTGTCACTGCGAGTGAAATTGCGAAATAATGACCTCATTCCTCATCATGGCCTTGGCGCCTACCCTTTTTTGTCCATGCGTACACCCCCTCTGTTGAACAACACCAGACGCTGGCTGCTGGCATCCCTGGCCACTGCGCTTTGCGCAAGCAGCTGGGCCGACCAGCGGCCCCAGCTGGAGTTGCCGCGCCTGACGCTGTCGGCAGGCATGCACATTATTCAGGCCCAACTCGCGGCCACGCCCGAGCAGCGCTCCACCGGGCTGATGTTCCGCACCGAGATGCCGGCCAACGAAGGCATGCTGTTTGTCTTCGAGCAAGCCAGCCAACAGTGTTTTTGGATGAAAAACACCTTGATTCCGCTGACGGCGGCCTTTGTGGCCGACGACGGCACCCTGGTCAACCTGGTCGACATGAAGCCGCAAAGCCTGGATTCGCACTGCTCCACCGCACCGGTGCGCTATGTGCTGGAAATGAACCAAGGCTGGTTTGCCAAGCGCGGCATCAAGGCCGGCTACAAGCTCAAAGCCAGCGTGTTTCGCTGAAAAAGGCTGCGAGGCACCATCTCAAGCCAGCCAGTTTTGAAGCTTCAAGCCCGGCACCTGGGCAAAGGCAGCATCTGCGCTGACCAAGGTGGCATTGCAACGCATGGCCTGCGCCGCGATCAGCAAATCGTTGGGCCCCAGCGGTGTGCCCCGAGAATCAAGCGTGTGCCTGAGCTGGCCGTACACGGAGGCATCGGCTTCTTCAAGCGGCAGGACCTTGAGGCTGCGCATATGCAGCTCGTAGGCGCGCTGCAATCGCACATTCGGGCGCTTGCCCAAGCCAAACAGCAGCTCGCACTGCACCACGATGCTGGTGCACAAGTCAATGTCGGGTTGTGCCCTGAGCAACCCAAGAAAAAAGCCACCCTAAGGTGGCTTTTTTCATGGGCAACTGGCGTTGCTCAGACGGCCGCGCCTGCCAGCAAGTCGTTGAATGTCTTGCTAGGCCGCATCACGGCCGCGAGTTTGTCCATGTCTGGCTTGTAGTAGCCGCCAATGTCCACGGGATGGCCTTGCACGGCCTGCAGCTCGGCCAAGATGACCGATTCTTTGTCGCTCAGCTGCTGGGCCAAGGGGCCGAATTTAGCGGCCAACTCAGCGTCCTCCGTCTGCGCGGCCAATTCTTGAGCCCAGTACAAGGCGATGTAGAACTGGCTGCCTCGGTTGTCCAACTCACCGGTCTTGGGTGACGGGTTTTTGCGGTTGTCCAACAAGTGGCCGGTGGCTGCGTCCAGGGTTTTGGCCAACAGCTTGGCGCGTGGGTTTTTGTTTTTGAGGCCCAGGTCTTCAAAAGACACCGCCAGCGCCAAGAACTCGCCCAGGCTGTCCCAGCGCAGATGATTTTCTTCCACCAGTTGCTGCACATGCTTGGGGGCCGAGCCACCGGCACCGGTTTCGTACATGCCGCCGCCTGCCATCAGGGGCACGATGGACAGCATCTTGGCCGAGGTGCCCAGCTCCATGATGGGGAACAGGTCGGTGAGGTAGTCGCGCAAAATATTGCCGGTGGCGCTGATGGTGTCCAGGCCGCGGGTCACGCGCTCCAGGGTGTAGCGCATGGCGCGAACCTGGCTCATGATCTGAATTTCCAGCCCGGCGGTGTTGTGCTCGTGCAGGTACATCTTGACCTTGGTGATGACCTGGGCCTCGTGAGGACGGTAGGGGTCCAACCAAAAGACCACGGGCATGCCCGAGTTGCGGGCGCGGTTGACGGCCAGCTTGACCCAGTCGCGGATGGCGGCGTCTTTGACCTCGCACATGCGCCAAATGTCGCCCTGCTCCACGTCTTGGCTGAGCAGCACTTCGCCGGTGTCCAGGTCGGTGATGTTGGCCACGCCGTCTTCGGCAATTTCAAAGGTTTTGTCGTGCGAGCCGTACTCCTCGGCCTGCTGGGCCATCAAGCCCACATTGGGCACGGTGCCCATGGTCTTGGGGTCAAACGCGCCGTGCCACTTGCAAAAGTTGATCATCTCTTGGTAGATGCGGGCAAAGGTCGACTCGGGCATGACGGCTTTGACGTCTTTCAAGCGGCCATCGGCACCCCACATCTTGCCGCCGTTGCGGATCATGGCCGGCATGGAGGCGTCGACAATGATGTCGTTGGGCGAGTGGAAGTTGGTGATGCCTTTGGACGAATCGACCATGGCCAGCTCGGGGCGGTTCGCGTGGCAGGCGTGCAGGTCGCGCTTGATCTCGTCTTGCTGGCTTTGAGGCAGCGTGGCGATCTTGTTGTAGAGGTCGACCATGCCGTTGTTGACGTTGACGCCCAGCTCGTCAAAGAGCTTGCCGTGCTTGGCAAACGCCTCTTTGTAGAAAATTTTCACGCAATGGCCAAACACGATAGGGTGCGAGACCTTCATCATGGTGGCCTTGACGTGCAGCGAGAACATCACGCCGGTTTTGCGGGCGTCTTCGATTTCTTTTTCGTAGAACTCCTGCATGGCTTTTTTGCTCATGAACATGCTGTCAATGACCTCGCGGTCCAGCAGGGCCACCTCGGGCTTGAGCACCGTGGTTTTGCCGGAGCGGGTGATCAGCTCCATCTTGACCCGGCGGGGGCGGTCCAGGGTCATGGACTTTTCACCGTGGTAGAAATCGCCATGGTGCATGTGCGAGACGTGCGAGCGCGAGGCCTGGCTCCAGTCGGCCATGCTGTGTGGGTTTTTACGGGCGTACTCCTTGACGGCGCGGGGCGCGCGGCGGTCGGAGTTGCCCTCGCGCAGCACCGGGTTGACGGCCGAGCCCAAGCATTTACCGTAGCGCAGCTTGATGGCTTTTTCTTCGTCGGTCTTGGGGTTGTCCGGGTAGTCGGGCACCTTGTAACCCTTGGCCTGCAGCTCTTTGATGCAAGCGACCAGCTGCGAGACCGAGGCGCTGATGTTGGGCAGCTTGATGATGTTGGCCTCTGGCCTGAGGGTCATTTTGCCCAGCTCGGCCAAGTCGTCAGCCA
>CAMCUN010000078.1 GCA_945878995.1 Polaromonas sp. YR568
AGCAGCGGCTTGAGCAAGGCCGGGATCATGGGCTCGGTGGCCGCGGCCAGCACCGTGGTCACCGCCGCCAAGGCCCAGGCGCTGCGGGCGTGGCCAAAATAGGGCCACAGCCGCGCCATCAAGGCCCGTGCCTGGCGGTGTAGAGGGGCTGGTTCGGGCGTGGCAGGCATGTCTTCGCGGGGTGATTCAATGGGCAAAGCCCGGAGACAGATGTAAGAATTGGCTTTTCATTATCGGACAGCCTCTTTGGGCATGATCTGGAACGGGGGCCTGGTCCGAGCAAGTTGAACTGCTGAGCAAGGGGTTCGGCCACGCGAACTATTAAAATAATTGAAGGATTGAGGCTTTGAATCAGAGCCTGTCAGGAATTTTGTGCCTGCATTGCCCTTCGACGCGCCGCCTTATTGATTGAAGTCCATCGTACTTTGCATGCGTCCAAAGTTAATTCATTGAAGGGATTCATGACTTCCAGCGTACTTACCAACGGACACCAAGGCCTGGGTTTGCAGAGTCTGCACGTCAAGTTGGCCATGCTGGTCACCGCCATTTTGTGCGCGGCCTTGTTCACCTCCGTGGCCCTGATCAACGTGTCGGTGTTGCTGCTCTTGCTGCTGGCGCCCTGGGCGTGGCTGCACCACCATCGGTCAGGGCAGTCTTTGGCGCCGCATTCGGCAGGCTTTCTTGTTGCTGTGGTTTTGTTCTGCGTGTGGGACGTGTTCACCAATGTGTACGCCGGTCACAGCCTGCAGGCCTCGCTGAAGATGTTGAGCCGCGATCTGCGGCCACTGGCCTTTGTGCCCATTTTGTGGGCCTTGTTTGCCAACCCCAGGCTGGCCCGCTTTGCCCTGTGGGCCTTGTTGGTGTGCGCCATTTTGCTGGCGGCGCTCAATTTGGTGCTGACGCTGACTGGCCAAGTGCAGCAAGGTCAGTATTTCACCAAAGGCTTGACCCATTTGTCGCACTTGTACGGTCAGGCGCTGGTGGGATTGGTGTTTGTGCTGGCGCAAGTGTTTCTGCTCAAGCCGCGTTGGCGCTGGTGGGCGGGCACCTCCATCGCGGTGCTGATTTTGTCTTTGTTGCTGGCCAGCGAGCGGCGAACCGGTTGGTTGCTGCTGGCTGCCGGTTTTGTTGTGTGGGCCTTGCTCAATGCCAAGCGCTTGTTTGTGGGCAAGTACAAATGGTGGGTGGTCTTGGCCTTTTTGGTGGCCCTTTTGGCGGCGTTTTTTTCAGACATCTTCAACGCCAGAATGGCCCTGGCCTGGAAAGAGTACAAGCACTTTGCATCTTTGACGCCGCAGGAAAGGGCGGTCACGGCGTTCGGCTCGGTTTCGCTGCGCTTGCAGTACGTGGTGACTGTTTTAGAAGCCATTGAGCAAAGCAATTGGTGGGTGGGGGTGGGCAGCATTGACTTGGCCAAAGCCTACCAAGCCGCCGCCACCTCTTTGGGCGTGGGGCCGGCAACGTGGGACACCTTCAACTGGAGAAACCCGCACAACGAATACCTTTTCATGTGGGCCACCAAAGGCTTGGTGGGCCTGGGTCTGTACCTGTCGATTTTTGTGCTGGCATGCCGCGCGGCATGGTTCAAGCAAGACGAGGTGCAACGGGTGAGTTTGCTGGTGTTTGTGTTTTTGTTCATGCTGAGCATCACCGCCAACTCCATGGTGATTGACATGCCAGAAGGGCACTTGACCATGTTGGTGCTGCTGATTTTTCTGGCGCCCAAGCACTTGGGTTTTTTAGACCCCCATGGGCACAGTGATGCCTTGGCGGAAACTGCTCAAGGCTTGATGGGCATGCCCGCCATGCCCAAGGGGAAGTCGGTTTGAGTCGCTCGCTTTGCGCCCGGCACCCAGCACAGGGGTTTGGCCTCTTTTATCTTTAACTGTTAACCGTTTTGAACTTGCTCAGCGTCACTGTCATCACCCTCAACGAAAGCTGCAACATCGCCGCTTGCCTGGCCTCTGTCGGCTTTGCCGACCAGGTGGTGGTGGTCGATTCAGGCAGCACAGACGACACGGTGTCCCAGGCCCAAATGGCCGGGGCCGAGGTGAGTGCGCAAGCCGACTGGCCGGGCTTTGGGCCGCAAAAAAACCGGGCCTTGGCTTTGGCCACCGGGCAGTGGGTCTTGTCGCTGGACGCTGATGAGCGGGTCAGCCCCGAGCTGCAGCAAGAAATTTTGCAGCAGTTGGCCCGCGTGCCCGCAGGCCAGTCGGTGGCCTTTGAAATTCCGCGCTTGACCCAGTTTTGCGGTGTCTGGATCCGCCACTGCGGTTGGACCCCCGACCATGTGCTGCGCTTGTTTCGCCGGGGTGAGGCCCGTTTCAGCGACGACCTGGTGCACGAATCGCTGCGCCTGCAAGACCCTGGCACCCAAGTGCTGCGCTTGAAAAATCCTCTGCAGCACTACAGCTACCCCACGCCGGAAGACTACTGGCGTAAATTAGAGCGCTACAGCCGAGATTGGGCACGCCAGCGCCATGCCCAAGGCAGGCGAGTAGGTATGATGCGAGCCGCTTTGTCAGGTTTCGCAGCATTTTTTCGCAGTTATGTGTTCCGTTTTGGCTTTTTGGACGGTGCCATGGGTTTTGCCGTGTGTACCATGCAGGGTCAAGCGGCTTTTGGAAAATATTTTGAGTTGTATTGTTTGGGTCGACAAAGTGACAAACCAAAGCAAGAGTGAGTTGCATCTTTTGGGCGCCAGGCGCGGCTTCATGCGGCAGGCTGCGGGCGCTTCGGCGCTGGCCGCATGGGGACCTGCCTTGGCCCAGTTTCGGGTGGAGGTGTCGGGCATTGGCTTGACGCAGCTGCCTATTGCGCTGCCGGTGTTCAAAGGTGAAGCGGCTGCGCCTCAAAAAATCAGCACCATCGTGCGGGCCGACCTTGATCGCAGTGGTGTGTTTCGCACCACAGACGCTCCCGGCATCGTGGCCGATGAAAGCAGCCGACTCGATCCCATCGTCTGGCGCCAGCGCGGGTTTGATTTTCTGGCCACCGGCAGCATCAGTGCCCTGGCAGATGGCCGCTTTGACGTCCGTGTGCGCTTGTGGGACGTGGTGCGTGTGCAAGACCTGGGCGGGCAAAGCTTCGCTGTCAGCGCGGCCGAGTTGCGCTTGGTGGCGCACCGCATCGCTGATTTCATTCATGAAAAGCTCACCGGCGAAAAAGGCGTTTTTGCCACCCGCATTGCCTACGTCACGCGCTCGACCCAGCGCTACCAATTGTGGGTCGCCGACTCTGATGGCGAGAGTGCGCAGTCGGCCTTGAGCAGCCCCGAGCCTATTATTTCGCCATCTTGGTCACCCACGGGTGCGCAGCTGGCTTATGTGTCTTTTGAATCGCGCAAACCAGTGGTATATGCGCATGAGCTGGCCACCGGCCGGCGCCGTTTGTTGGCCAACTTCAGGGGCTCCAACAGTGCACCCACCTGGTCGCCCGACGGTAGGCAGCTGGTGGCCACGCTCAGCCGCGACGGTGGCTCTCAGCTGTTTGCCATCGACCCGGCCGGCGGCGAGCCAAAGCGCCTGACCCAGTCCAGCAGCATAGACACCGAGCCCGTGTTCACCCCTGACGGGCGCAGCATTTATTTTGTGAGTGACCGAGGTGGCGCGCCTCAAATTTACCGCATGCCTGCGCTTGGCGGCAATGCCGATCGTGTGACATTCGCTGGCAGCTACAACATTTCCCCGGCGCCCAGCCCCGATGGCAAGTTGCTGGCTTATGTCTCTCGTGTGGGCGGCGCCTACAAGCTGCATGTGATGGACTTGGCCAGTTCCACCGTCACCGCCTTGACAGACACCACAGCCGACGAGAATCCAAGCTTTGCGCCAAATAGCCGGCTTATTTTGTACGCCACGCAACTCCAAGGGCGCGAGGCCCTCATGACCAGCACGCTGGACGGCCGCATCAAGGCCCGTCTGGCTGGGCAAAGCGGGGACATACGCGAGCCTGATTGGGGACCTTTTCTGCGCTGAAGCCCAGCCCATGTCATTTTTTTCCACCATTTTTTTTCAAAGGAATTTCTCATGACCTCCGCTTTTTCCAAGTTTGCTTTTTGTGCAGTGGTGATCTCGCTGGCCGCTTGCGGCTCCAGCGTCAAGCTCACTGATGTGCCTGTGGAAGACCGGGCGGGATCTTCCGGACGTGCCGCTGGTGCAGGCGGCGCCGGTGGTGCTGTTGGTGCTGGTGGTGCTGGTGGTGGTGTTGGTGCTGGTGGTGCAGTTGGTGGTGTTGGTGCTGGTGGTGCTGCAGGGACGAATGCAGTTGCTGCTGCCCCGCGGACGGTGGCGCCTGTGGCACTGGCCCCGGTCGTGGCCCCAGCTTCGAGCCCAGACACTGTTGCGCGCGTGATTTTTTTCGACTATGACAGCTTTGTGATCAAGCCCGAATTTCAGTCTGTCATTGACGGCCACGCCAAGTTCCTCAATGCCAACAAAACCCGCCGCGTGACGCTCGAAGGCCATACCGACGAAAGAGGCGGTCGCGAATACAACCTGGCCCTGGGTCAAAAACGTGCCGAGGCTGTGCGCCGCTCTCTGGGCCTGCTCGGAGTCAGCGAGAACCAGGTCGAGCCTGTGAGTTTTGGCGAAGAAAAGCCTTTGTCCCTTGGTTCGTCCGACGCTGATTTGGCCAAAAACCGCCGCGCTGAGATCGTTTACAGATGAAACAACTGCTCCCACCCGGGGGCCTGGCCTTGCTGGCCAAGCCTGTGGCCGCTCTGGTCCTGATGAGCTGCTTGTGCGTGGGCGCTCATGCGGCCTTTTTTGGCGATGACGAAGCCAGGCGCGCCATTTTGGACTTGCGTCAGCGCTTTGAAATGCTTCAGCAGCGGCAAAGCGCAGAGCAACAGCGGCTAAGCGCAGAGCAGCAGCAAAAAAGCGCAGAACTACAACTGCTTAGCGCACAACTACAGCGGCTAAGCGCAGAACTACAGCGGCAGAGCGCAGAGCAGCAGTTGCAGATCGCAGAGCAGCAGCGGCAAAACGGCGAGGTCCTTAAAAACAACCAGGCCTTGGCGCGCGTTGCCGAAGAAAATGCGGTGTTGCGGCGAAGCCTCCTCGATTTGTTCAACCAAATCGAACAAGTCAGTGTCGACTTGTCGCGCTTGCGTGGCCAAGACGAGCAAATTGCCCGCGAGGTCTCCGAGGTGCAGCGGCGCCTTAAAGATGTCTCTAACGGCGTGGAAGACCGGTTGCGCAACTTCGAGCCCAGCAAGGTCAGTGTGGACGGCCGTGAATTCATGGCCACTCCGGCTGAATTTCGTGAGTTTGAGACTGCGCTGGCGATCATGCGCAAAGGTGATTTTCCTCAGGCGCAAAAAGCATTCAGCATTTTTTTGCGGCGCCATCCGGGCAGTGGTTATCAAGCCTCAGCCTTGTTTTGGTTGGGCACTGCCCAGTACGCCACGCGCAACTACAAAGAGTCTTTGAGCAGCTTGCGCGCCATGCTCAGCGAGTCACCCGAGCATGTGCGTTCCGCCGAAGCCATGCTGGCGGTGGCCAACGCCCTCACGGAGCTCCAAGAGCCCCTGCCTGTGGTGCGCCTCAGCTTGGAAGAACTGGTCAAGGCTTACCCCTTGTCAGAGGCAGCCAACGTGGCGCGCGGTAGGCTGGATAAACTCAATTAAAAGCGTTCAAAGCCTTCGAGCAGCTTAAAACGTTGCCCTGGGCTTCGGTTTTTTTAGGAACTGGCCTGCCAGCGGATCGTCGCGTTAAACAAGGTTCGTTTCACGCGAAAATTCGCCAGCAGGCTGGCTCCCACAAAAACAAGACCCGCCTCTCCCCTGTAGGAGCTGGCCTGCCAGCGAATCGTCGCGTTCAACAAGGTTTGTTTCAGGCGAAAAATCGCCAGCAGCCAGGCTCCCACAAAAACAAGACCCGCCTCTCCCCTGTAGGAGCTGGCCTGCCAGCGAATCGTCGCGAGCAACAAGCTTTGTTTCGCACGAAAAATCGCCAGCAGGGCAGACACAAAGCCTACTGAAAAACCAAGCGGCGGGACAGCCGCAGTCCGTGCCCATCCATACACCTAAAATCGCTCCATGGATTCCGATCAGTACCAAGTGCTTTATCAGCAAGTCTTGTGGGCAGCCTTTGCCTTGGCTGCTGCCTTTGGCGCCATCGCCCAGCGCTCGCACTTTTGCACCATGGGGGCGGTAGGTGACATCGTCACCATGGGCGACTGGACCCGCATGCGCATGTGGGCCTTGGCGGCAGCGGTCGCCATCTTCGGTTTTCAAGCCCTGGTATGGGCCGGTCTGGTCAACCCCGAGCTCACCTTGTACGCCAGCAAGCGCTTTATCTGGCTGTCGGCTTTGGTGGGTGGGATGCTGTTTGGCATGGGCATGGTCCTGGGCTCGGGCTGCGGCAGCAAAACCCTCATCCGCGTGGGCGGCGGCAACCTCAAGTCTTTGGTGGTTTTCTTGGTGATTGGCCTGTCGGCTTTTGCCACCATCAAAGGCATCACGGCCGTGGCCCGGTCGGCCACGGTGGACCAGGTGGCGCTGGATTTGTCCATCACCGCCTCCTTGCCCGCTTGGCTGGCCCAGGTCACGGGCTGGGCGGCGGGCTCTGCGGGCTTGGCGCTGGCCTTGCTGGTTGGCGGCGGCCTGGCTCTGTGGGCGCTGTCCAACTCGGCCTTGCGCACGCTCGATGGCCTGTTGGGTGGCCTGGGCATAGGCGCCACCGTGGTGGCGCTGTGGTGGGTCAGCGGACACCTGGGCTTTGTGGCCGAGCACCCCGAAACCCTGCAAGAAACCATCTTGGCCACCAATTCGGGCCGTGCTGAAGCCTTCAGCTTTGTCGCCCCCATCGCCTACACCCTGGATTGGTTGATGTTCTTCAGTGACAAGTCCAAGCAACTGACGGTGGGCATCGTGTCGGTGTTTGGCGTGGTGCTGGGCTCGGCGGCTTATGCCTTGGCCAGCGGCAGCTTTCGCTGGGAGGGCTTTCGCAACGCCGAGGACACGGCCAACCATTTGACAGGCGGCGTGTTGATGGGCGTGGGCGGCGTCACCGCCATGGGCTGCACCATAGGCCAAGGCTTGTCGGGCCTGTCTACTTTGAGCCTGAGCAGTTTCGTGGCCTTGGCGGGCATCTTCTTGGGTGGCTACGCGGGCTTGCGCTGGCAGATTTGGCGCATGGAGCGCAGCCTGTGAGCGTTGCCGTTTTGAATGAGACCAGCCCAGGGCAGGGCCCGGCGCTGCTGAATTCGCAAAATCCAGCTTTGCCCCAAGATCCCTTGCCCGACGAAGAACGCCGCTTTGGCGGTCTGGCCCGTCTTTATGGCGCCCAAGGTGCCGCCCGCATTCACGCGGCCCATGTGGTGGTGGTGGGTTTGGGCGGCGTGGGCTCCTGGGCCGCTGAAGCCCTGGCCCGCAGCGGTGTGGCCCAACTCACCTTGGTCGATTTAGACCACATATCAGAGTCCAACATCAACCGCCAAATTCACGCGCTCACGCCCACCCTGGGCCAAGCCAAGGTGCAAGCCATGCGCGAGCGCATTGCGCTCATTCACCCCGGCTGCGTGGTCCGCTGTGTTGAAGAATTCGTGGACGCTGGCAACTGGCCCGCCATCGCCTGGCCCGAGCCTGTGAGCAGCGACCAGCCGCCCATCTTGATAGACGCCTGCGACCAAGTGCAAGCCAAAACCGCCATGGCCGCTTGGGCCCTGCAAAGCGGCGCCCACTTCATCACCATAGGCGCGGCCGGTGGCAAGCGGCACGCCCACCGCGTGGACATTGAAGACCTGGCCGACGTCACCCACGATCCCTTGCTCGCCCAGCTGCGCTACCGCCTGCGCAAGCACCACGGCGCGGCGCGGCAAAAGCGCATGGGCGTGGCCTGCGTGTTCAGCCGCGAAAGCGTGATGCAGCCTTCGGCCGTGTGCGAGGCAGATGCAGATGGCAGCGCCTTGAACGACAGCAGCTTGAACTGCCACGGTTATGGCTCCGTGGTCAGTGTCACGTCCACCTTTGGTATGTGTGCCGCAGGCTGGGCAATCGATCAAGCGGCGGGCTTCACGCAATTGTCACAAGCCTCTCGAAAGGGGCCCAAAAGCACGCTACAATAGCTGTCTTGGTGGATGACTTGAATATCACTCGCCAAAGCCTAAGTCAGGAATCGTTTTCGATCCGCAACGCAGGCACTGGGACGTTAGCTCAGTTGGTAGAGCAGCGGACTTTTAATCCGTTTGTCGTGGGTTCGACCCCCGCACGTCCCACCAACGTTTTCATACAAACACCCAGTTCGCAAGTGCTGGGTGTTTTGCTTTTGGCGTGTGAAAACCTCAAAGCCCGCGGCAGGCCTTTGCTGCCCACGCGGCGGCTCTGAGTTGGTGAATGCGTCCGAAGCAACACGCCATGCGGCCTGAGCGCCGCGCCCACTTTTGCGGCATCCAGCCGTGTCAGCTAGCCGCTTGCGCTCGGCTGGCTTTGACCAGTTCGCGCGTTTCATCCAGCAGTTCGGGATGGCGCTCCAACAGGGCAAACAGATGAAGCACTGCGGCCACCGGCTGAGCCGCTCCCGTTTCGTAGCGGCTAAAAGCGTTGTGGCCGCCGCCCGCAATCTCGCTGGCTTGGGCTTGGGTGATGTTGAGCTTTGTTCTTTGCGCTTTGAGCACTTGCCCTTGCTTGAGAGCCGCTGCCCGCGCTTGCAGCACCAACGCGTCACCCGCCTGGGCATAACGCTCGCCTGAGTCTGTGCGCTCGTCAAAATCAATTTCTGCGCAGGCGTCGCAAAACCAGCCCGCCACGGCGGGCACCACGGCCGTGAGTCCACGCCGTGTGATGCTGACGTCTTGTACGTGGTGGTGCAGTTGCCCGACCTCACACACGGGGCAGGGTTGGGTGTGTGGAAGCATGGGTTTCATGTTCACAACTCCTTCAAAGAGATCACGACCTTGCTGGCGGGATCCAGTGAGACCTTGACGTAAGCCATTTGCTTGTTCGGACACTGCCAGTGGTAGACATCTTGCATGGCCCCTGGATTCAAGTTTTTGTGAGAAGGCTTGGGTTTTGTAGCAAGGTTGTGGCTTTTGGGCGCAAATGAAGTCGATCATCTCTTGCACTGTCATGTCCAACTCGTCTTGGCCTGTGCCAAGAGCCGTAGAGGTGAACGCTTTGCGCCCAAGGGCTTTGATTCTGGATTGGACTTCGACAAGTGGATATGTCGCAATGGCCATGATCTTAACCCTTTCAGGGTAATCTTTAAACCCTTAAAGGGTAACCGTGAATTTCAATTTGCTGATCGCTTCAGATTATTTAAGAATACAAAGGAAAGTAAGCCAATAGGACTATTTCACTAAAAGTTGTTAATGCATTTTCAAGGCGTACGGCGCTATAGCTGCAGTGGGGGTAATGCGTGCCCCCTTTGTCAGTGCATCAAACCCCTCACTGCCCCCGCTCCCGCAGCTGCAGCGCCGCCCCCAGCGCCAGCGCACAAATGGCGGCCAGCATCAAAAAAGCCTCGTTAAAAGCCGCCAGCCGGGCGGCGCTGGTGGCTGCTTGGGTGAGGCTGTCGCCGTGGGCGGCTATGCGCCACTCCAGCACGATGGCGCACAAGCTCACGCCGGCAGCGCCCCCCAGCATGCGCAAAAAGTTGATGGCGCTGGCGCCTTGTGAAATGAGCGAGCGGTCCAGCGCGCGCATGGCACCCAGATTGAGCGAGGGCAGCACAAAGCCCAGGCCAATGCGCCCCAAAATGGCCCAGGCCACCAGCAGCAAAAGGGGTGAGCTCAGCGTCACGGTGACCATGAGCGCAAACGACGCCGCCAGCAAGGCCAGGCCCACGCTCACCAGCAGCCAGCTGGGCTGGCGGTCGGCCAGGCGGCCGACCACGGCAATGGTCAGCGCCAGCACCACGCCTGCGGGCAGCAAGATGGTGCCCACATGCGAGGCCGACAGGCCCAGGCCCAACTGCATGTAGACCGGCAGCAGGTAGGTCGAACCAAACAGCGCCGTGCCGTAAATGAAAGCCACCACCGAGCCCATGGCAAAGCTGCGCACCTTGAACAAGCTCAGGTCCACCAGCGGCTCACGGCCTGTGGCGGACAGGCGCCGCTGCCACCCCACAAAGCCGGCAAAGAGCGCCGCCGCCGCGGCCAGCAAGGCCAGCCCTTGAAGCGCGTGCTGGCCCAGGTCGGTCAGGCCGTTGAGCAGGCACAGCGTGCCAGCCGTGCCCAGGAGCAGCCCGCGCCAGTCCAGCGACTGGCCCCGCGTGGCCGCAGCGCCGCCGGGGGCGCTGTCGGGCACGAACTTCCAGGCCATCCACAGCGACAACAGGCACAGCGGCACGACCATGAAAAAGATCGAGCGCCAGCCAAAAAAGTCCACCAACACCCCGCCCACACTGGGGCCCAAGGCGGGCGCCAGCACCACGCCCATGCCAAAAATACCGCTGGCCCGGCCTTGCTGGTGCGGCTCAAAGGCACGCAGGATGACGATGGCCGGAATCGGCTGCACCACGCCCGCGGCCAAACCCTCGGCCAGGCGCGCGGCAATCACCACATTGAAGTCGCTGGCCAGGCCGCCCACCACGCCACCGGTCAGCAGCAAAAGCATGCAGCCGGCGTAGACCCGTTGGTAGCCGTAGCGCGCCAGCAGCCAGGGCGTGGTCAGCATGGACGCCGTCATGGCCACCATGAAGCCCGAGCTCACCCACTGCGCCCGCTCTTGCCCCAGGGCAAAGTGCAGGCTCATGTCGGGAATGGCCACGTTGATGATGGTCGAGGACATGATGGACGCCATGGTCCCCACCATCAGCGAGAGCAGCAGCAGCCAGCGGTAGCGCCTGCCATGGCGCGCTTGCAGCGCTTGCAGGCTGCCAGAGGGCTCGGTCATGCGCTGCTGCCTGGGTGAGCTGGGCAGGGCGGGGCCGCTTGCTGGCCCTTTATGTTGAACACACCGGGCGGGGACACAAGGGCACAGAAAAAACGCATGACCCCAGTTTAGGGGGGGGCCAGCGCTTGAGGGGCTTGAGCTGGCCTGTTGGCTGCCTGGGGCCCAGTAAGACCTGCAGGGGCGGTTAAGCCCTGGGATGGGTCATGGTTGACGCTCTTCTACAATGATGAATTCAGTATTTCGTACGCATGCACTCTCTTTCCCCCATCCAGGTTCCCAAGGCTGCCGACGTGCTGGCCGACAGTTTGCGTGAGCAAATATTGGAGGGGCGACTGCGCGTGGGCTCGGTGCTGCCCAATGAGCGCGACCTGTCGGCCCAAGCCGGGCTGTCGCGGGCCTCGGTGCGCGAAGCCTTGCGCATTTTGGAGGTCGAGGGTCTGATTGCCACGCGCACCGGCCGCAATGGCGGCTCAGAGGTTATTCGGCCCAGTGTGGCCACCATAGAGCGCTCCATTGGTATCTTTATTCGCGGGCAAAACATCAGGCTGGAATCGGTGCTGCAGGTGCGCGAAGCCATAGAGCCCCACGCCGCCCGCCTGGCCGCGCTGCACCGCAGCGACGAGGACTTGGCCAGCTTGCAAGCCAGCCACGACAGGCTGCTCAGGGACATTGACGACGTGCCAGCCTTTTTGCGGGCCAACCTCGACTGGCATGTGGGCGTGGTGCTGGCCTCGCACAACGAGTTGCTGGGCGCCTTTGTGTCGGCCTTTGCCCAAACCGTGTTTTTGGCCTCTGACCTGCAGGGCTTCAGTCCCCCCGAGATTCGCCGCGCCGTGGCCCTGGCCCACCAGTCGGTGATGGACGCCATCCGCGCCCGCGACGCAGATGCCGCCTGGCGCCGCATGTCCCGCCATGTGGGCGCCTACGTGGACCGGGCCCACACCGTGGGCGCTGAGCCGGCGGGCTGATTACGGCCAGCACCACTGGTGCTTTTTTCCAGGACTCTGAACCTCTGAGGTACGCCCAGTGCAGGCCGTCAGGGCTGATTCACGGCGTAGTTTTGCCTTAAGTCATTTTTTTTGACACCCGCATCAGGGAATGTCCCTAAGAATGGTCTGACCAAATGCATGCTCGGCCAAATATGATGGCGGCCAGACCATCCTTGGCCCCATGCTCAACCTCTCCACCCTCGACATCCCCAAAGCCGCCGACGTGCTGGCCGAGGTCTTGCGCGAGCAGATCCTGGACGGGCAATTGGGCGAGGGCAGCACGCTGCCCAGCGAGCGCGCTCTGGCCGAGCAGTCTGGCCTGTCGCGCGCCACGGTGCGCGAGGCCTTGCTGATTTTGGAGCTCGACGGCCTGGTGCTCACACGCACCGGCCGCAAGGGCGGCACCGAGGTGGTGCGCCCGCGCAGCGAGCAGGTGCAGCGCTCCATTCGCACCTTTATTCGCGGGCAGGGCGTGCGTTTTGAGTCGGTGCTGCAAGCGCGCGAGGCCATTGAGCCGCAGTCGGCCCGCCTGGCCGCCTTGCACCACACGCCCGAGGACTGGGCGCGGCTGAGCCAGTGCCACCAAGCCATTCAAGACCACATCGACGACGTGCCGTCTTTTTTGCAGGCCAACCTGGACTGGCATGTCAGCCTGGTGCAGGCCAGCCACAACGAATTGCTGATAGCTTTTACCCAAGCCATTGCCCAAGTGGTCTACAAGGCCACCGATTTGCGCGGTTTTAACTCGCCAGAGATACGGCAGGCGGTGGTGCAAGCGCACCAAAAAGTCATGGACGCCGTGGGCCAGCGCGACGCCGACGCCGCCTGGCGCCGCATGGGCCGCCATGTGGGCGCCTACCAGCAGGCCGTAGAGCAGCGCAACAAAGACAGCAGGCTGCCGCTGGTGTCATCCCCCCCGGCTGCCAGCTGAGCGGCCCGATTTTTAAAAGGACTACCCCATGAAACTTGCCCACTGGACCCTCTGGCTTGGCGCCTGCTTGATGGGCCATGCGGCGCTGGCCCAGACCGCGGAGCCTGCTTTTCCCAGCCGCCCTGTCAAGATCGTGGTGCCCTTTGGCGCGGGCAGCGGCACAGACACCGCCACCCGTTTGCTGGCCCAGCGCCTGGAGGCGGCCTTCAAGCAAAGCGTGGTGGTTGAAAACCGCCCCGGCGCCAACGGCTCCATTGCCAGCGTGGCCGTGGCCCGCTCGGCGCCCGATGGTTTGACCCTGCTCATGGGCACCAACTCCACCCATGGCGCCAACCCCGGGCTGGTAGCCAAGCTGGGCTACGACCCGGTCAAAGACTTTGTGCCCGTGGGCATGGTGGCGACTTTTTCGAGCTTTTTGGTGGTCCACCCTTCGGTGCCCGCCCGCACCCCGGCTGAATTGCTGGCCTACGCCCGCGCCAACCCCAAAACCCTGAGCTTTGCCGCCGGCAACACCTCCAGCCTGATGATGGGCGAGATGTTCTCTCGCCGGGCTGATGCCGACATGCTGCGCGTGCCCTACCAAAGCAACCCGCTGGGCCTGACGGACGTGATCGCTGGCCGCGTGCAGGTCATGTTCCCGGACATTTCCTCCAGCATCGCGCACGTCAAGTCTGGCGCGGTGCGGGCTTTGGGCGTGGTCAGCCTGGGCGGGCGCAACTCCCAAGCGCCCGACATTCCCACCCTGGCCGAAGCGGGCGTGGCCGACTTCAATTTTGTGGGCTGGATAGGCTTGTTTGCCCCGGCTGGCACGCCTGAGCCCGTGGTCAAGCGCATTGCCGAAGAACTCGAGCGCGTGGTCAAAAGCGCCGAAATGGCCCAGCGCCTGCCGCAGATTGGTGCCGATGTGAATTGGATGGGTCCGGCCCAGTTCCAGCCCTTTGTGCGCAGCGAGGTCGAGCGCCTGCCGCGCCTGCTGGCCACCATGGGCGTGCAGCCGCAGTAAAGCATCGCTCACCCCATGCCCTTGCACCCGCTCATTGCCGCTGACTTGGCCGCCGCCACGGCTGCGGCCGTCACGCCCTACCACCGCTTGCCGGTGCACCAGGCGCGCGCGCAAATGAAAAAAGCCTACGCCGGCCAAACGCCTTTGCCGCTGGCCGAGGTGCGCAACTTCAGCGTGCCCGGGCCCGACGGAGAGTTGCCTGTGCGCTTTTACAAAGACGCCCCGCCCCAGCAGCGCGTGCCGCTGGTGGTGTTTTTCCATGGCAGCGGCTTTTGCGCCTTGGATCTGGACACGCACGACGAAATTTGCCGCCGCATCGTTCTGGCCTCGGGCTGCGCGGTGGCCTCGGTCGATTACCGGTTGGCACCCGAGCATCCGTTTCCGGCCGGCCCGAATGACGCGCTGGCCGCCACCTGTGAGCTGGCCGCCATGCACCACGAGTTGGGCACGCAAGCCGGGGCGCTGGCCCTGGCGGGCGACAGTGCAGGCGCGTGCCTGGCTGCCGTCACGGCGCTGCGCCTGCGCGACCAAGGCGGCTCCAGCGCGCAAGCACTGCTCATGTGGTACCCGGTGACCGACCACCCCAGCACCGGCTGGCCCTCGTACGAGCGCCTGGCCACAGGTTACGGCCTGAGCGCCGAGGGCATGCGCTGGTTTTGGTCGCATTACTTGCAGGACCCGGCCCAGGCGGCCCACCCCCACGCCAGCCCGCTGCGCGCGCCCAGCCTGGAGGGCCTGCCGGCCACCTGGCTGATGACGGCCGAGTACGACCCGCTGCACGACGAGGGCGCAGCCTTTGCCGAGCGCTTGGAGCGCTCTGGCGTGCCCACGCAGCTGCACTGCGCGCAGGGCTTGAACCACGGCTTTCTCAAGCACGCGGGCCGCATACCCACCGCCCAGGCGGGGCTGGCCCAGGGCTGCGACTGGTTGCGAGCACTTTTTTCAAACGCCTCGGCCCCGGCCTTGGCGCCCACACCCCCATTGAATTCAACCAGGCCAAGCGCCTGACGCCCCAGGAGAAGCACCCCATGGCAGGAACCGTAGGCATAGACGTTGGTGGCACCTTCACCGACCTGTATTTTTCAGGCAGTGATGGCCGGCCGCACCAAATCTTGAAGGTGCCTTCCACCCCGCACGACCCCTCGGTTGGCCTGCTCGCCGCCTTGCACGCGGCGGGCCTGTCGCCAGACGAGTTAGACGCCATCATCCACGGCACCACCATTGCCACCAACGCCGTCATTGAGCGGCGCGGCGCGCGCTGTGCGCTGATCACCACGCGGGGGTTTCGCGACATCTTGGAGCTGGGCCGCCGCGACCGCCCCACCATGTACGGCCTGGAAGGCGCGCACGAGCCGCTGGTGCCGCGCGAGCTGCGCTTTGAGGTCGACGAGCGCATGGACTTTGAGGGCCAGGTGCTGACCCCGCTGGACGAGGCGGGCTTGCACGCCGTGGCCCAGGAGCTGCAGGCGCGCGGCGTGGAGTCGGTGGTGATTTCTTTCATGCACGCCTACGCCAACACCGCCCACGAAGACCGGGCGCGCCAGATTCTGGCCGATTTCAACCCCGCCTGGGAGCTGGTGACCGCCACCTCCGTGGTGCGCGAGTACTACGAGTTTGAGCGCACCAGCACGGCGGTGGTGCAAGGCTTTTTGCAGCCCCTGGTGGCCCGTTACGCCAAGAACTTGGCGACCAAGCTCAAAGACTGGGGCTACGAGCGCGAGGTCGCCATCATGCAGTCCAACGGCGGCGTGGCCCCGCTGCGCCAGCTCGGCCAGCGCTCGGCCTACATCGTGCGATCAGGCCCGGCGGCCGGCGTGACGGCGGCGGCGTTGATTGCCGCCGAGTCGGGTTTCAGCCATGTCATCACCGGCGACATGGGCGGCACCAGCTTTGACGTGGCCGTCATCATCCACGGCAAGCCCGAGGTGGCCGAGCTCACCAACCTGGACTTTCGCATCCCGCTGCGCCTGCCCATGATCGACGTGCACACCATAGGCGCGGGCGGTGGCTCCATTGCTTACCTGGACAGAGGCGGCATGCTGCAAGTGGGGCCGCGCAGCGCTGGCGCCGTGCCCGGCCCGGTGGCCTATCGCCGGGGCGGCACCGAGCCCACCGTCACCGACGCCAATGTGGTGCTGGGCCGCATCAACCCCGAAAGCCGCATGAACGGCGACGGCAAGCAGCTCGACGTGGATGGCGCGCGCCACGCTGTGGCCGGTTTGGGCCAGAAAATGGGCTTGGGGCTGGAAGAGACGGCAGAAGCCATGTTGGCCGTGGTCAACCAACGCATGGCCGGGCGCATGCGCCTGATGTCGATTGAGCGTGGCCTGGACCCGCGCGACTTTGCACTGGTGGCTTTTGGCGGCGCTGGCCCTATGCATGGCGGCGCGCTCATCCGCGAGGTGGGCGTGAGCACCATGCTGGTGCCGCAGTACCCCGGCGTGCTTTGCGCCCTGGGTTGTGCCTACGCCGACCTGCGCTACGACATTTCGCAAACCGTTGAAAAGCGCCTGGACGCGATCGACATGCAAGAGCTGGCCGCAGTGTTTGAGCGCCAGCGTGCCCAGGCCCACACCCAGGTGCAAGACAGCCAGGTCCCAGTGGACGCGGTGGTGATTTCGCACGCCGCCGACATGGCTTACGCCGGTCAAATTCACGCCCTGCGCGTGCCCGTGCAGCCCGGTATGGGCCGCACCGAGCTGGAGCAGGCTTTTTTAGACGTTTACCGCAACCAGTTTGGCAACACCCTCAAAGAGATTGCGGTGGTGCTGGTCAACCTGCGCACCGTGGCCGTGGGCAGCCGCAGTACCGCCGCCAGCGCCCGGCCCGCTGTGCCGCCCTCCAAGGCCACGCCGCAGCCCATTGGCAGGCGGCCTGTGCACTTTGGGCGCTGGCACGATACCCCGGTCTACCAGCGCGAGGACTTGTTGCCCGGCATGGCCTTTGAGGGGCCGGCCATCATTGAGCAATCCGACACCACCACCGTGGTCGAGCCCGACATGGCCCTGGTGGTCGACGCCCACAGCAATCTTTTAGTGAAGGTGAAATAAATGGACGCAGTGACCCTGGCCGTGGTGCGCGGCAGCTTGGAGCAAATCGCCGACGAGATGGACCTGCAGCTCATCCATTCGGCGATTTCGCCCATCATTTCTGAAACCAACGACTGCGCCAACGGCATTTTTCACCCCACCACGGGCGAGACCATTGCCCAGGGCCGCTACGGCCTGCCGGTGTTCTTGGCTTATATGCAGTTCGCGGTGCAGCACGTCATTGGCCTGGCCAAGGCGCAAGGCGGCTTCAAGCCCGGCGACGTGTGGATCATGAATGACACCTACGTGGGCGGCAGCCATCTGCAAGACGTGCAGCTGGTGGCGCCCATTTTTGCCGACGGTGAGCTCTTTGCGGTGCTGGCCACCACCGGCCACTGGATGGACATAGGCGGCAACGTGCCCGGCGGCTGGGGCCCCAAGGCCACCGAAATCCACCAAGAAGGCATCGTGATTCCCCCGGTCAAGCTCTATGAAGAAGGTCGGCTCAACGAGGCCCTGCTGGCCATGTTCAAGGCCAATGTACGGCTGCCCAAAGAAATTGCGGGCGACCTCTCGGCCATGGTCAATGTGTTCACCGTGGGCCACCGCGGCATTGAGGCCCTGGTCACGCGCTACGGCCGCGCCACGCTCAGCGATTGCCTCAATGAAATGATTGCGTACTCCGAGCGCCAAATGCGCTCCTACATTGCGGACATCCCCGACGGCACCTACCGCTGCGAGGACTTTTTGGACAACGACGGCATCAACGACGTGCCGGTCCCGGTCAAGCTCGCCATCACCGTCAAGGGCGATGAAATGCACTTTGACTTCACAGGCACCGGGCCCAGCACCACCGGGCCCATGAACATGTCGCGCAACACCACGCTGTCCTCGTGCTACGTGGCCATCAAGCATATTTTTCCTGACGTGCCGGTCAATGGCGGCACTTTCCGCCCCATCAGCTTCACCCTGCCGCCGCGCACGCTCTTGTCGGCCGAGTACCCCACGGCCTGCGGCGGCTACTTGGAGCCCATGGGCCGCGCCATTGACGTGACCTTTGGGGCTCTCGCCCAGGCCATTCCAGACAAAGCGCCAGCGGCCTTTTTTGGCACCATTGGGGTCACCGCCATCAGCGGTACGCATCCCCGCACGGGCAACTTTTATGTGGGCGTCTTCCCCTACCCGGGCGGCTATGGCGCGAGCAAAGCCAGCGACGGTTTGATCAACGGCACGCCACCGCAGTCCATGGCCAACTTCATGTCGCTGGAAATGTCCGAGCACCGCTTTCCCATTCGCTTTAACAGCTACAGCGTGCGGGATGACTCGGGCGGCGCCGGCTGGCACCGCGGCGGCTGCGGCACCAGCTACAGCTTTTCCACTTGGAGCGAGTGCCTGGTCACGGTGCTGGGCGACCGTGCCGACCACGCGCCCTTTGGCGTGTTGGGCGGCGGCCCAGCCCTGGCCAATGTGGTCGAGTTTGTCACCGACGGCCAAACCTGGACGCCCCAGATGCGCAGCAAAGAAGACAAGCGCGCCCTTCATGCCGGCGACACCTTGCGTGCCAACTCGCCAGGCGGTGGCGGCTACGGCAATCCCTTAGAGCGCGAGCTTGACGCGGTGGAGCGCGACCTCAACGCCGCCTACATCAGCCGCGCCACCGCCGAGCAGGTCTACGGCGTGGTGATTGCCAGCGAAAGCCAGCCTTTTGCGGGCACGCCGGTCTTCGCCCTGGACCGCGCGGCTTCCGAGCAGCGGCGCAAACAGCTGATGACTCAGACGGCGGCGGCTTGAGCCTGCCTGGATCCGACATGCCCGGCTTCGCATCTCTTATGAATTCCTCCCTCCCCCTCTGGGGGAGGGCCGGGGTGGG
>CAMCUN010000079.1 GCA_945878995.1 Polaromonas sp. YR568
CTGCGGCGCACCAACGGCCCCAAGGCAATCAGCACAACGAAAAGCAGGTAAATTTCGAGGTGAAAGACAAAGCTGTAACCAGTGGCGGGTGTATCGAGCACCGGACCCAGCCAGCCGGACTGGGCCAAATGGTCCACCAGGTCGCGCAGCACGCCGCCAGCGGCCATGGCCAGGCCAGCGGCCGTGGCCTGCACGGCGCCCCATGCGCCCAGCACCATGCCAGTAAGTTCGCGCTCGGGCAGTTCCATGGCGGTCAGCAACATGCCCACAGAAAACAGCCCGCCTGAAAACCCGATAAGCGCAGCACCGAATCGAAACAAATTGACCGACTCCAGCGGCGCCGAAAAAATCACACAGGCAAATGCCGGCAGCCCCAACAACGCACCCAGGGCAGCCAGGCGGCAGCTGTCCAAGCCACGCGAGACTGCGCCGGCCGACAAAATAAAAGCCAGCAGCGCGCCGCCCGCACTCAAGGCGGTGAGCGAGCTGGTCAGGCCCACGCCCAAATGGAGCACTTCACCGCCAAAGGGTTCAAGCACGACGTCTTGCATGCTGAAGGCCGATGTGCCCAGGCCCACCGTCCACAAAAAGCGCCGTATTTTGGGAATTTTCATCAGACGGGCCCAATTCTGTGAAAAACCATTTGGCTCACGCGCACCACGCCGCACTCCGCGGGCTTCCTGCTTCCACAAAGAGGTGATGTTGAGCACAGCCACCAACACCGCAGCGCCTTGCACCACCTGCACCAAGCGCGTGGGGCTGAAGTCGGCGAGGAGCCAGCCCAGCAGCGCACTGCCCAGCACCAAACCAACCAGCATGGCGCTGTAGAGCATCGCCACCACACGCGGGCGCTTTTCCTGGGGGGCCACGTCGCTGGCCAGGGCCATGCCGGCGGTTTGCGTCACTTGCATGCCCGCGCCCACCAGCAAAAAGGACAGCGCCGCGCCTATGCGCCCCACCCAAACCGTGCCGTCTGGCGGGTCCGACAACAACAACAAGGCAAAAGGCATGATGGCCAGGCCGCCGAACATCAGCAAGTTGCCCATCCACAAATAGGGCAGGCGCTTGAGGCCTAAGACCGAAGGATGGGTGTCGCTGCGGTAGCCAATAAAAGCGCGCAGCGGCGCAAACACCAGCGGCAGCCCCACCGACAGGGCCACCCACCAGGCTGGCACCGACAACTCCACAATCATCACGCGGTTCAAGGTACCAACTAGCAAAGCCATGGCCATGCCAATGGCCACCTGGAACAGCGACAAGCGCAGCAAGCGCGCCAGTGGCAGCTCGTAGGACGCGGCATCGGCAAAGGGCACGTAGCGCGACGCCAGCGCCGCAAGCCTGGCCTTGACCGAAGCGGGTAACTTGATCAACGCTGCCACTCCCAAGCCTGTGAGGTGTAAAAGCCGCTGACGATGCGCTGGTGCCTGCCTTCTTTCCAACCACCAGGACCGATGCCATGCTCCAGGCCCTGCCGGAGCAAGGACTCAGAGACTGGGGTCAGGGAGGGTGATCGGTCGCTGCGCGGGAAAAAACGGCCCATGCCATGCATGGCCGCAAGCATTGGCGTGCGCGGGGCAAAGGTGAACAGCACCGAGCTGCGGGTGCGCTCGGCCAGACGCTCGACGGCTTGGACCATGTCCGGCGTGTCGTAATGGATCAAAGAATCCATGCCCACCACATGATCGAAATGCCCTAGCGCGGCATCGAGCATGTCACCCGATCGAAAATCAATGTGCCCACCCAAGGCACCTAGGGTCGAGCCGGCCAATTGCTCGGCGTGGCGCTCAGCGGCCAGCTTGACCAAGGTCGGCGACAGGTCAATCGCCAGCACCTGGGCGCCGCGGGCCATGGCTTCCACCGCCAGGGCACCAGTGCCGCAACCGGCATCCAAGAGGCGCAGGCCGCGCATGTCTTCAGGCAACCAAGACAGCAAAGTGGCCCGCATCTGGTCGCGCCCGGCGCGCACGCTGGTGCGTATGCGGCCCAGCGGCGCATTAGAGGTCAGGCGCTCCCAGGCTTTGGCGGCGGTGCGGTCAAAGTAATTTTCAATTTCGCCGCGGCGTTGCAGGTATCCGGTGCTGTTCATGTTCGTTTCTCTCAATCGAATCCGAGCAGGTCAAAAATATCGCGGTCCTTCATGGGAATGGCCGCCAGAGGTTCTGTGCCTACCCACAACGAAGCGGCCAGCCGCATGTATTCTTTTTTGACGGCGTCCAGCTCGGGCGAGTCTTCCATTTCAAAGAGCGTAGATTTTTTCAGCCGGCTGCGGCGAATCACATCCAGGTCAGGAAAATGCGCGGCCAGCTTCAAGCCGATTTGGTTGTTGTACTTGTCAATCTGGTCGGTGGCCGCGCTGCGGTTGGCAATCACGCCGCCCAAGCGCACGTTGTAGTTCTTGGCCTTGGCGCCAATGGCTTGCACGATGCGGTTCATGGCAAAGATGGAGTCAAAGTCGTTGGCCGTGACGATGAGCGCACGGTCCGCGTGCTGCAATGGCGCAGCAAAGCCGCCACACACCACGTCGCCAAGCACGTCAAAAATCACCACGTCGGTGTCTTCGAGCAGGTGGTGCTCTTTGAGCAGCTTGACCGTTTGGCCAACCACGTAGCCCCCGCAGCCGGTGCCCGCGGGAGGCCCGCCCGCTTCAACGCACATCACGCCATTAAAGCCAGGAAACACAAAGTCTTCCACGCGCAACTCTTCAGCGTGGAAGTCGACGGTTTCCAGCACGTCGATCACCGTCGGCAACATTTTCTTGGTCAAGGTGAAGGTCGAATCGTGCTTGGGGTCGCAGCCGATTTGCAGCACCCGTTTGCCCATCAGCGAAAAGGCGGCCGAGAGGTTGGACGAGGTGGTGCTCTTGCCAATGCCGCCCTTGCCATAAATGGCAAAGACCTTGGCATTGCCAATTTTGACGTTGGGGTCGAGCTGCACCTGCAAGCTGCCCTCGCCGTCCAGGCGTGTGCTGCGCTTTACCGTGGGAAATGGCAGGGTTTCAACATTCATGCGTTTGCTCCTTCGTAGACGCCTTCAAGCCGATCTTCTAATTCATCACTGGCGTCTTTCAACGCCTGCAAAGTCTGTGCATCCGGTTGCCAATAATTGCGCTCGGATGCTTCGAGTAAACGGTTGGCCACGCGGGCCGATGCCGTGGGATTGAGTTTGGCCAGGCGCTCGCGCATGGCCGGGTCGAGCATGAAGGTCTCGGACAACTGCTTGTAGACCCAGGGCTGAACCTGGCCGGTGGTGGCCGACCAACCCATGGTGTTGGTGATATGCACTTCGATTTGGCGAACGCCTTCGTAGCCGTGTTCGAGCATGCCCTCGTACCACTTGGGGTTGAGCATGCGGGTGCGGGTTTCAATGGCGACTTGCTCACGCAGCGAACGGACTGCTGCATTGCCCTTGGTCTGATCGCCGATATACACCGGCGGCGTTTTGCCGCCCTTGGCCACCTTGACAGCTTGGGTGATGCCGCCCAAGGTATCAAAGTAGTTGTCGACCGTGGTCACGCCGAGCTCGACCGAGTCGAGGTTTTGGTAGGTCAGCTGCACATCGGCCAGCGCTGTTTGCAGCAGTGCGGTCTGCGGCACGGCGCGGCCGGTGCGGCCATAGGCAAAGCCTTTGCGTCGCTTGTAGGTGTCAGCCAATTCGCCTTCGTCACTCCAGCGGCTGCTTTCCACCAGGTTGTTGACGTTGGCGCCGTAAGCGCCTTCGGCGTTGCCGAAGACCCGCAAGGAGGCGACTTCAAGGGTGCAGCCATGCTCTTGCTGGTAGGCCAGTGAGTGCTTGCGTATCCAATTGAGCTCCAGCGGCTCGTCGGCCGATGCCGCCAAAAAGGCCGCCTCGGCCAGCAGCTTGATCTGCAAGGGCATGAGGTCGCGGAAAATACCAGAAAGCGTCATGACCACATCTATGCGTGGACGACCGAGTTCTTGCAGCGGTATGAGGCTGGCGCCAGCAATGCGCCCATAGCTGTCAAAGCGTGGCAAGGCGCCCATCAGCGCCAAGGCCTGGGCCAAGGGCGCACCTTCATTTTTCAAGTTGTCGCTGCCCCACAGCACCATGGCTATGGATTCTGGCAAAGGGTTGCCGTCAGCGCAATGGCGGTCTATGAGCAGCTGCGCCTGGGCTTTGCCGTCGCGCACGGCCATCGCGCTGGGAATGCGGAAAGGGTCAAAGCCGTGGATATTGCGGCCTGTGGGCAAGACGGCGGGCGTGCGCAAAATGTCGCCACCCGGGGCTGGGCGAATGAAGCGGCCATCAAGCGCTTGCAGCATGGCGGGCACTTCGCTGTCTACGGCCAAATGCGCCTCGGGCACCACCAGTTCACGCAACACCTCCAAGCTGCTGTGCCCACGAGGCAGCCCGGCAGCGACAAGGGCACGCTCTGGCGTCAGCCCTTGCACCAGAGCTTGCACCGCAGCACGTTCGAGTTGCACGCCATGGTTGGCCTCGGCCATGGCCAGCAGCATGTCCACGCGCTGCTCTGGGCTGGGCGGGCGGCCAGCGACGTGCAGGCCGTGAGGAATCAAGGTGTATTCCAGCTCCAGCATTTCTTCGGACAGGCGCACAATTTGCCGCTCCAAAGTCTCGCCCTGGGCCACCGTCCAGGCCGGCTCAGGTGCGACCAAGTCCAACTCGGCCGCTTGCGCCTGAATGACCACGGCCAACTCGGTCAGTTCACTGTTGCCGCGCTCCAGGCCGCGCCAGCGCTCCAGGGAAGCCTTCAAGTCGTTCAGACCCTTGTACAAACCGGCCTGGGCGATGGGCGGCGTGAGGTAACTGATCAAAGTGGCGCCCGAGCGGCGTTTGGCAATGGCGCCTTCAGACGGGTTGTTTGAAGCGTACAAATACACATTGGGCAAGTCGTCAATCAAGCGGTCAGGCCAGCAGGTGCCGCCCATGCCGGTTTGCTTGCCGGGCATGAATTCAAGGGCGCCATGGGTGCCGAAGTGCAGCACCGCGTGGGCCTTGAAATCTTCTCGCACGTAGCGGTAAAAAGCAGAAAAAGCGTGGGTAGGGGCCAGGCCTTTTTCAAACAGCAAACGCATGGGGTCGCCCTCGTAACCGAACGAAGGCTGCACGCTGATCAGCACGTTGCCAAACTGCTTGCCCAGCACAAAAATAGAGCTGCCGTTGCTGAGTTGGCGACCAGGTGCAGGGCCCCATTGGGCTTCAATTTCTTTGAGCCAGCGCTCGCGCTTGACGTGCTCGTCGGCGCTGATCAGTGCATGGACATTCGCGTCCGCACCGTACTGCTTGGCGTTGCCTTGCAGCAGCGCATCGCGCAAATCATCCACACTGGCCGGCACCTCCACCTGGTAGCCCTGGACCTTCATGGCCGTCAAGGTGTGCCACAGGGACTCAAACACCGAAAGGTAGGCGGCGCTGCCAATATTGCCTGCATTGGGCGGGAAGTTGAACAAGACGATGGCCACCTTGCGTTCGTGGCGCTGGCTGCGTTTTAAAGCCACCAGTTTGGCCACGCGCGCGGCGAGCATCAAAGCCCGCTCGGGGCAGGAATGCATGTCTTGCGCGTTATGGCTTTCGCCAAACGTGCAGGCGTGATGGCAGCCCGTGCAAGTCACCCCGGCAGCGCCTGGGCGGCCGCCGAAAACGATGGGGCTGGTGGTGCCGTCCAACTCAGGAATGGCAACCATGATGGTGCTTTCGACTGGCAGCAAGCCGCGGTCGGAGCCACCCCACTGGTCCAAGGTCTGAAACTCCACAGGGTGGGCGGCCACACAGGGCACATCGAGCTTGGCCAGCACATCTTCGGCGGCCTTGGCGTTGTTGTAAGCGGGGCCACCCACCAACGAAAAGCCGCTCAGGCAAACCACTGCATCGACGCAGACCTGCTCATTTTTCATGAAAAAGGCGTCAATCGCCGGGCGAGAATCCAGGCCGGCTGCAAAAGCCGGTATGACGCGCAAACCGCGAGCCTCCAGCGCCGAAATGACGCCGTCATAGTGGGCCGCGTTGCCCGAGAGCAAATAAGAACGCAGCAACAAGACACCGACCGTTCCATGGACCACACCACCAGGAGGCAGAGGCAGGTCTTGAGGATTTTCGCTGTAACGCCCCGGCATTCGCGGGTGGTAGACACCAACTTCGGGGTAGTCCACCGGTGGCGCCACCTTGACGCTGCCGCGCAAGACTTTGCGCTCGCCGTCGCTGCCGCGGTCAATAACGTGACGGACCAAATTGAGCACGTTGTCGTCAGACCCGCCCAGCCAGTACTGCAGCGTCATGAAATAGGACCGCACGTCTTGCGCTGTGCCTGGGATGAAACGCAGCATCTGCGGAATACGCCGCAACATCTTCATTTGCGCGGCACCACCCGTGGAGGATTTTTCTTTGTTTCCGCGCAGTTTTTTGAGCAAGGCCATGGGGCCGCTCGCGGGCTTGCCCATGTCGAACTGACCCAAGCGCGTGAGCTGCACCACTTCACTGGCACTGGCCATGCAAATCATGGCGTCGCAATGCAGGCGGCGTTGGCGCAAATCGTCCAGAATGGGCAGGAAATGGTCTTCGAGAAACAGCATGCCAGCGACGATGATGTCTGCTGCGGCAATATCTGCTTTACAGCGTGCCAGCAAGGCTTCGTTGCCGTCATACTCCGAGGCGGCATGCAGGCTCAGCGACAAGCCGGGGAACTCTCTTAACAGGGTATGGCGGGCGCGTTCAACCGAGCTGGCCAAGTGCGTGTCCATGGTCACGATCACCACCTTGATCGGGGTGGTGGGGCGGACTGTTTTTGCCGTCTCAGGCAAAAAAGCTTTTAGCATCATAAAGTGTCTCCACCGTGATCACCGATATGCCGCGCCCGCTGGCAAAGCGTTCGGTGTTTCGGCGCGCTTTGCCGCGCACGAAAAACGGTATTTTTTTAAGTTCTTTCTCGGCCACTGGGTCCCAGGTGCATGCACCACCATCAGAGGCTTGGAGTGTGTTCAGGCTCGCTGCAGCTACCGGCTGCACCGGGGCTGGCGCGGCATCGGCCACGACCTGCGGGCGCACGGCACCGCCCAAATGCGAGGGTGCTGCGTCTTCATGGAATTCAGCGTCACCGCGGAACATGCCAATCAAATGCTCTTCGAGCCCCATCATCAGCGGGTGCACCCAGGTGTCAAACAGGACATTGGCGCCTTCAAAGCCCATTTGAGGCGAATAACGGGCCGGGAAATCTTGCACATGCACGGGGGCAGAAATCACCGCGCAAGGCACGCCCAGTCGCTTGGCCATGTGGCGCTCCATTTGCGTGCCCAGCACCAGCTCAGGCTGAAGTTCGGCGATGCGCTCTTCGACTTCGAGGTAGTCGTCGGTGATCAGGGCTTCCAGGCCATACAACTTGGCCGCCTCGCGCACCTCGCGCGCATGTTCGCGGCTGTAAGTGCCCATGCCAACGACCGTGAAACCCATTTCTGTGGCTGCCACCCGGGCAGCGGCCACCACATGGGTGGCATCGCCAAACACAAACACGCGCTTACCGGTCAGGTAGGTCGAGTCCACCGACTTGGCATACCAATCGGCACGCGCCTGCGTAGGCGCCAGCAAGGCTTGGACATCAATGCCCGCGAGTTGGCCCACCTCGGCAATGAAGTCACGCGTGGCATGCACGCCAATGGGCACGGTGCGGGTGGCCGGCTGGCGGTATTGGCGCTGCAGCCACTGCGCGGCCACCGAGGCAATTTCAGGGTAGAGCACCACATTGAAGTCGGCCTCATGCAAGCGGGCCAAGTCGGCAGGCGAAGCGCCCAGGGGCGCGACCACGTTGATTGACACGCCAATTTTCTCGATCAGGGCGCAAATTTCCTGAAGGTCATCACGGTGCCTAAAGCCCAGCGCCGTGGGACCCAGAATGTTGCAGCTCGGCCGGCTGCCCACAGGCCGCGCCGGGCGTGCTTCCGTCAGAGCGGGTGCGCCAGCGAGGTGGCGCACCATTTGGTAGAAGGTTTCAGAAGCGCCCCAGTTTTCCTTGCGCTGGTAAGAGGGCAGCTCCAGCGCCACCACGGGCACCGGCAGGTCAAGCGCCTTGCACAGGCCGCCCGGGTCGTCTTGAATGAGCTCAGCGGTACAAGATGCGCCCACCATCATGGCCTGGGGCTTGAAGCGCTCATAGGCCTCGCGAGCGGCGGTTTTAAACAGTTCGGCCGTGTCTCCACCAAGGTCGCGCGCCTGGAATGTGGTGTATGTCACGGGCGGGCGCTTGGGCAGGCGCTCGATCATGGTGAACAGCAAGTCGGCGTAGGTATCGCCCTGAGGAGCGTGCAGCACATAGTGCACGCCTTCCATGGCAGTAGCGATGCGCATGGCGCCTACATGCGGCGGTCCTTCGTAAGTCCAGAGCGTGAGTTGCATGGTGGTTGCTCAGGCTGCCAAGCGCAGGCGACGGTTCAGGGGACGGCCGAACAGCTCGGCCAGGTCGCCCGCTTGTTCGTAGCCTTGGATGGGGGTAAAAACCAGCTCAATGGCCCACTTGGTGGTCATGCCCTCGGACTCCAGCGGGTTGGCCAGCCCCAGGCCGCACACCACGATGTCGGGGTGCGCATCGCGGCAGCGGTCCAGCTGTTTGTCCACGTCCTGCCCTTCAGACAGAAAAGTGCCCTCGGGCAGCATGGCCAATTCCTCGGCCAAATGCTGGCGGTGCAAGTACGGTGTGCCGACTTCCACCAGCTGCATGCCCAGTTCGCGCGACAAGAAACGGGCCAGAGGAATTTCCAGCTGCGAGTCAGGGAAAAAGAAAATGCGCTTGCCAGCCAAGGCTTGGCGCTGGCGCGACACAGCCGCTGCAGCCCGTTCACGCCCAGCGGCGGTGACGGCTGCAAAGCGCTCGGCGGGTACCTCAAAAGCGTTGGCAGCTGCTTGCAGCCAGGCCGTCGTGCCTTCTTCCCCCAGCGGGAAAGGCGAAGCCAAACGCTGCGCACCGGCAGCCTCGAGCGCGCGGGCGGTGTCGGCCAAAAAGGGCTGGGCCAGCAAAAAGCGGGTATTGGGCCCGACCGGTGGCAGGTCGGTGGCGTGGCGTGGTGGGAAAAACCGCACCGGGCCCAGACCCAGTTGGTCAAACAGGCGCTGGAACTGGTCTTCAACCACATCGGCCAAGGCACCCACCACCAACAGAGCGGGCGCCTGCTCGATGGAGCTTCTGGGCAAGCTGGGCACCAGGGAAGCCAGGCAAGCGTCTTCCCCTTGGGTGAAGGTGGTTTCAATGCCACTGCCTGAATAGTTCAGCACACGCACCCCAGGGGCCACCTGGCCTGACAGGCGGGAAGCAGCGCGTGACAGGTCCAGCTTAATGACCTCGGACGGGCAGGAGCCAACCAAAAACAGCAATTTGATCTCGGGCCGGCGCTCGAGCAAGCGGGTGACCACCCGGTCAAGTTCTGTATTGGCGTCGGCCAGACCGGCCAAGTCGCGCTCGTCAATGATGGCGGTGGCAAATCGGGGCTCAGCGAAAATCATCACGCCGGCGGCGGACTGGATCAAATGAGCACAGGTGCGAGAACCCACGACCAGAAAAAAGGCGTCCTGAATCTTGCGATGCAGCCAAATGATGCCGGTCAGGCCACAGAACACCTCGCGCTGGCCGCGCTCCTTGAGCACAGGCGCGTTGGTGCAGCCAGCCGAGTTTTCCAAGCGAATGGGCACCACCGCGCTCATGCCGCTACCCCCATGCTGCCGGCATGAAGTTGCTGGGACTGCAAGCGCGCTGCGCGCAGCTTGAGCAAGAACTGTGCGGCATTGATCACATAGGTGCCATAGGCGGCCAGTGCCAGGTACATCAGGGCTTGCAGGTTCAGCCAGCCGTAAAAGAGGGCCAACAAATACGCGGTGTGCAGGGCTAGCACCAGCATGCTGACAACGTCTTCCCAGTAAAACGCCGGGGCAAACAAATAGCAGTCAAACACCACTTTTTCCCAAATGCAGCCGGTAATCATGATGGTGTAAAGCGTGATGGTCTTGATCACCACCGACCAGATGGCTGCCGATTCGCCCTCACCCGTGATCAAAAAACGCACCACCAACGCCAAGCTGACCAGAAACACCACAAACTGAACCGGCGCCAAGATTCCCTGAATCAATGTCCAGACGCTGGTGTCGCGACGAATGCGCTCTTCCTCAGAGTAAAGAGGGCGGTAGTTGCCAGGCGAAGACTCGTTTTGCATCGGCTTGTATCTTGATTTCTCGTCGGTTTTGATAAATTTACACGGCCAAGCGAAGTGTGTCAACTTAAATTGACGTATTTTTTAATTGACACAACCCGGTCCGCGGTGTAAATTAGGGAAATGGATAAGTCCAAACCATTTGACGAGTGCCAAGCAGGCGGGTACAAGCTGAGCAAATGTCCCGCGTGGAGTAGTTCAATCAAAAAAAAATCCCGGTGTCGCAGCTTGCTGCGACAGGCGATTCGGTGGATGCCGACGGGAAAAATAAGTGCACCAAGGCGCCAGGAAACAGAGATGGGCTCATTTTTTCAACAAAAGACCACGTCCCCGCAGTCCGCCTCGAGCGCGGCTGGCCCGGATGCCCAGCATGAATTGCCAGTCGTCACCAAGTCAGAAAAGGACTGCGAGTTGCGCTCGCTGTTGCTGGCCCAGGCGGTGGAATACGAGATCATTCCGCGTCTGATGCTGGCACACCGACAATCGCACGAATGCACTTTCTCGCCAGACCAAGGTTTCGCTGTGATCTCGCCGCAAAACGTGCGGGAATTCGCACAACTGGTTCTGCGAGGAGATGACGAGGAAGTTCAGGGTCGGGTCGATGCGTTGCGCAAACTAGGCGTGCCCATGCAAAGCCTTTTTCTGGACCTGTTTGCTCCGGTGGCACGCCACCTCGGCGACCTCTGGGATCAGGATTTGTGCGAGTTCACAGACGTCACCCTGGCTCTGGGCCGTCTGCAGCGCTTGCTGCGTGACAACACCGAACTCCTTCAGCAGCCCTCAATGGTTGGGGAGAACGGCCAGGCATTTCGCATTTTGTTGCTGCCATGCCCCGGCGAGCAACACACCTTCGGGCTGTCTTTGGTGGCCGAGTTGTTTCACAGCGCCGGCTGGGACGTCAGCACCGACTTTTCATCAGACCCACATTTGAACGCCCAGACTCTGGCACAAAAAGACTGGTACGACGTGATGGGCTTTTCACTTGGCGCCCAAGCCAATTTACCCCGCCTTTCACAAATCATGCAAAACGTGCGCAAGAGCAGCATGAACAGGCGGATTTCCATCATTGTTGGAGGTCCATTGTTCGTGGCACACCCGGAGTTCAGTGATCAAATTTGCGCCGACGCCATCATCACTGATGGCAAAAGCGCACCAGAATTGGCCGCCCAGTTGGTGGCCCGTTCAAACCTACAGGCCTGAGCCACAAGCACACTATCACCACCACACTTACCCATTCAGGCTCCGAACTCTCCATGCAAGGCACACAGGACTTTATTGACAGGCAATTTGAATTGCCGGGTCAGTTCCTTTCTGACTTGGACGCAGAGTCTGCCGCCGAGTTGATCACCGCCGCTGCTGACGTGGTGCTGGTGCTCGATGTCCAAGGAGTCATACGCGACATTGCTTTTGACGGCGACGAGGTGATCAGCAAAGGTTGCCAGGATTGGGTGGGCAAGAACTGGGCCCAAACGGTCACAGTGGAGAGCCAAGTCAAAGTGCGTGCGCTGCTCAAAGACTCGCTCACCGGCGATGGGGTTCGCTGGCGCCAGGTCAACCACCCCGTGGCCGGGGCTCAGGACTTGCCCTTGTCTTACTCGGTGGTGCCGGTGCGCCGCAAGGGTCAAAGTGCAGACAGCGCAATTACCCACTCATTGGCCTTTGGCCGAGACCTGCGCGCACAAATGGCGCTGCAGCAGCGCTTGGTCTCGGCCCAGATGTCGCTGGAGCGCGACTACTGGCGGCTGCGGCAAGTAGAAACACGTTACCGGCTGCTGTTTCAGATGGCGACCGAGCCCGTGCTTATTTTGAACGGCGACATTGACAAGCTCGAAGAAGCCAACCCTGCGGCGCATGAGCTCTTTGGTGACAAATCCAAACGCCCCGGCTGGACCCTGAGCGACAGCCTGCGTCCCTCCAGCTTCCTCTTGCTGAGCCAAATGTTAGACCGTCTGCGCGCCACGGGCCGCTCGGACAGCGTCACAGTGCGCCTGACCGACGGCAGTGATTTCACGGCCACTGCATCGCAGTTCCGCCAAGAAAACACTCTGCACTACCTGCTGCGTTTTTCCCGCCTGCAAGGCCAGTCAACGACCATTGCCAGCACGGGCAAGCAGCAACTGCTGCAGGTCATGGACAGCGCACCAGACGCTCTGGTCGTCACCGATCTGGACGGCCATATCCTGAGCGTCAACCGTGCATTTCTGGACCTCGGTCAGCTCACCAGCGAAGAGCAAGCCCGCGGCTCCATGCTCGACAAATGGCTGGGCCGAACGGGCGTTGACTTCCGAGTCCTGGTGTCCAACCTGCGCCAACATGGGGCTGTGCGGCTGTTTGCCACGCAAATGCGGGGCGAACTGGGCTCGAACACCGAAGTCGAGATTTCTGCCGTGTCTGTCACCACCGGCAACCAGCAATGTCTGGGCTTTACCATCCGCGACATGGGTCGCCGCCTGACCCAAGATGCGCGTGCAAGCAAAGAGCTGCCTCGCTCGGCCAGTCAGATGACAGAGCTGGTGGGCCGCTTGCCGCTCAAAGACATCGTGCGCGAAACCACCGATTTGATTGAGCAGCTTTGCATTGAAGCGGCGCTTGAGTTGACCGGCGACAACCGTGCTTCAGCCGCTGAAATGCTCGGCCTGTCGCGCCAAAGCCTGTACATCAAACTGCGGCGCTTTGGCATTGGCGACAGTGGGAACGCTACAGAAGATCCGAACTGAAAATTCGCCTTGACGCATTCTGAAACGCTCGGCTTGCCGGGCGTTTTGCATTTCTAAAGCGGCGCGGCGAGTCTCTCACTGTGTCGAATCCGTTGCCCGGGTCTGAAACTGAACGTGAACCCGAAGAATGCTGACACCTCCTGACATCCCGTCGAGTAAATGATTTTCATCGCCATGTGTCATTATTAATTGACACATTAGAGTGTCAGCCTTAAAGTACGGGCATGTCCGGTCCTTCTCTGCTCACGGTCACTGAGCTCTTCAAGCCCATCACCTGGTTCCCGCCCATGTGGGCGTTTGCCTGTGGGGTGGTCGCCTCTGGTGCGGCCATGGAAGGGCGCTGGGGACTGGCACTGATAGGCTTGGCACTGGCCGGCCCTCTGGTCTGCGCCACCAGCCAGGCGGTCAACGACTGGTTTGACAGGCACGTAGACGCCATCAACGAGCCCCACCGCCCCATTCCCTCAGGTCGCATGCCAGGCCGCTGGGGGCTGTACTTGGCTGTGGCGTGGACCATCATCTCCTTGCTGGTGGCCACCCTGCTGGGCCCCTGGGGCTTTGGTGCGGCGGCACTGGGCTTGCTGCTGGCTTGGGCTTACAGCGCCCCGCCGGTGCGGCTCAAGCAAAACGGTTGGTGGGGCAACGCCGCTTGTGGCCTGAGCTACGAGGGCATTGCCTGGCTCACGGGAGCTGCGGTCATGGCCGGCGGCGCGATGCCGGCCCTCAAATCATTCGTGCTGGCCGGGCTCTACAGCGTCGCCACGCACGGCATCATGACGCTCAACGACTTCAAGGCCGTGGCCGGCGACCGCCAAATGGGCGTGCGCTCCCTGCCCGTGCAATTGGGCGTGGACCGGGCGGCGCGCGTGGCCTGCTGGTTCATGCTCGTGCCGCAGTGGGTGGTGGTGGTCTTGCTGATCCTTTGGCAGCAACCAGGCCATGCCATGTGGATCATGGGCCTGATGGCTGCGCAAATTTTGCTCATGGGCCGCTTTTTGCTTGACCCGACGGGTCGGGCACTTTGGTACAGCGGTTTTGGCGTGCCTCTTTTCGTGGTCGGCATGATGGTCGGTGCTTTTGCACTGCGCAGCATGGGTGCAAGCGCATGAACAACAGCGCCGACTTTGGCTGGAGCCGCGTGCTGCGCATGGGCCTGGTGCAAGCCTGTATTGGCGCGGTGGTGGTGCTGACCACCTCCACGCTGAACCGGGTGATGGTCGTCGAGCTCGGCCTGCCGGCCCTTTTGCCCGGCTTTTTGGTCGCCCTGCACTACCTGGTGCAGGTGGCCAGGCCGCGCATGGGCTTCGGCTCTGACGTGGGCGGTCGCAGCACGCCGTGGATCATTGGCGGCATGGCCGTGCTGGCCTTGGGCGGCGTGCTGTCGGCGCTGGCCACGGTGTGGATGGGCAGCCAGCCCGCCCCTGGCATGGCGCTGGCTGTGCTGGGCTTTTCGCTGATTGGCATTGGCGTGAGCGCCAGCGGCACCTCGCTCCTGGTCCTGCTGGCTAAACGTGTGCCGCCAGCGCGGCGTGGCCCAGCCGCCACCTTGGTGTGGATGATGATGATCGCAGGCTTTGCTGTCACCGCCGGGCTGGCGGGCCAGTGGCTGGACCCTTATTCGCCTGAGCGCCTGCTGATTGTCAGCGCCACGGTATCGACGCTGGCGCTGCTGCTGACCGTGCTTGCTTTGTATGGCCTGGAAGGGCCGGTTTGCGCGCCGGCCCAGGCCCTGGCCAAGCCTGACTTTCGCCAAGCCCTGGCCGAAGTCTGGAGGGAGTCGGCGGCCAGGCGCTTCACAATTTTTGTGTTTGTCTCCATGCTGGCCTACAGCGCGCAAGACCTGATCCTGGAGCCTTTTGCCGGTAGCGTTTTTGGCATGACGCCAGGCGCGTCCACCCGGCTGTCTGGCGTACAACACGGCGGCGTGCTGCTTGGCATGTTGTTGGTCGCCTTGTCTGGCTTGGTCAGTGCCCGCTACCCTCGGCACCGACTGGCTGCGGCGCTGGGCTCTTTGCGCGGCTGGACCGTGTTCGGCTGCGTGGCCTCGGCCGTCGCCATGCTGGCCCTGACCCTGGCCGGCCTGCTTGGGCCGGTCTGGCCGCTCAAAGAAACCGTGTTCTTCCTGGGTGTGGCCAACGGGGCTTTTTCGATTGGTGCCATCGGCTCCATGATGCGCATGGCCAACGAGGGCCGACAGTCCCGAGAAGGCGTGCGCATGGGCCTGTGGGGCGCAGCCCAGGCCGTGGCTTTTGGCTTGGGCGGTTTGCTTGGCACCGCAGCCAGTGACCTGGCGCGCTGGCTGCTGGCCTCGCCTGGCCATGCCTACGCCAGCGTCTTCGCGCTGGAAGGGCTGAGCTTTCTGCTCTCAGCTTGGCTGGCTTACAAAATCAGCGCGCCGTCTGCGGCCGCTTCCCCTGCGGCCCATTCACCGCCGCCCAGTGCCAATGTCTGGCAGCTAGAGCCAACCAAAGAACGCAAGTCTCTTTCATTCCCTTGAAAACAACCTCAACAGGTGCAGCATGAACAACAGCGAAATTTTTGATGTCGTGGTCATAGGCGGCGGCCCCTCAGGCTCGACAGCCGCGCAAGAGCTGGCCGCCCAAGGCCATTCGGTGCTGTTGCTGGACCGGGCCGGTCGGGTCAAGCCCTGTGGTGGTGCCATTCCCCCGCGCTTGATCAAGGATTTTGACGTGCCCGACGAGATGCTGGTGGCCAAAGCCAGAAGCGCCCGCATGGTGGCGCCCTCGAACCACCATGTGGACATTCCCATCGAGAATGGCTTTGTAGGCATGGTCAACCGTGACCAGTTTGACGAATGGCTTCGTCAGCGCGCCGCCGCCAGCGGTGCCGAGCGCCGTACCGGCACCTTCAGCCAAATCAGCCGCGACTCAGATGGCACGGCCGTGGTGCATTACATGGCCCGCGATCGCCACACCAAGGGTGAAGGCGTGCCCGCCAGCGTGCGCGCCCGCAGCATCGTAGGCGCCGATGGCGCGCGCTCTGAAGTGGCCCGCCAGCAAGTGCCCGGCGCAGAGATGGGCCGCTTTGTGTTCGCCTACCATGAGATTGTGCGCGCGCCCGCCGTCAAGCCCGCTGGCTACGACGACACGCGCTGCGACGTCTTCTACCAAGGCCATTTGTCGCCCGATTTTTACGGCTGGGTGTTCCCGCACGGGGACACGCTGAGCATTGGCACCGGCAGCGCTGACAAGGGCTTTTCTCTGCGCGGCGCTGTCCAGCAACTTCGCCAGGCCAGCGGCCTGCATGAAACCGAAACCTTGCGCCGCGAAGGCGCTCCCCTGCCCATGAAGCCGCTGCCGCGCTGGGACAATGGCCGCGATGTGGTGCTCGCCGGCGATGCGGCCGGCGTGGTGGCACCCGCCTCTGGTGAGGGCATTTACTACGCCATGCTCGGTGGGCAACTGGCAGCTCAAGCCGTGCACCAGCTGCTGCTCACGGGTGACGCACGGGTGCTCAAGCAAGCGCGCAAAAAATTCATGAAAGAGCACGGGACGGTGTTTTGGGTGTTGGGCGTGATGCAATGGTTTTGGTACAACAGCGACAAGCGCCGCGAGCGCTTTGTCAAAATTTGCGAAGACAAGGATGTCCAGCAACTGACTTTCGAGTCCTACATGAACAAAAAACTCGTGCGCAAAAAACCCATGGCCCATGTGCGCATCTTCTTCAAGGATGTGGCCCACCTGCTGGGCATGGCCAGGGTGTGAATGCCGCACGGAAGGTGACTTGGCAGACGTCTGGGCGCTGATGGCCGATGTCTGAGTTTTGGAACGGCGCCCGCTCGGTGGACGCGATTTTGATATTGACCGTGCTGGAGACGGTGGGTTTGTCGCTCTTTCACCGTTACACGGGCCAGTGACTCAAGCCCCAGGATCAACTGCTGCAATTGGTGTCAGGCCTGCGCCTGGTGACGGGCATCAAAACCGTGGTCATGGGCGCCGACTGGCCCTTGACGGCTTTGTGCCTAATGGCTGCAGGATGCGCGCACGGCGCAGACCTGTGGCCCAGGCTGTGCGCGCGCTCTGTTTAAAAGTCAACAAGAAAACGCCGCACATGAAAGCCTGTGCGGCGTTGGAATGAGCCTGCTGAGGCGCTCGAAAAGCGCCTCAAAGTGCTCAATCTGGGATTAGCCTTTTTTGGCGTAAGCAGTGCACCAGCCGTTGCCGGCCACTTGCTTGCCCGCAAACAAGGGGCAACCGCCCCAGGCGTCTGTGGGTTTGCCTGCATACAGTGCACAGTTGTTGCATTTTTGGGCAGCGGCGTGCTTGGGGTATTTTTTGCCGTCGACTTTGGTGGTGTCGTGCAGATAACCCAGGGACACGGCTTGGGCGTCTTTTTCATCGAGCTTGGCTTGGGCCATGGCCTGGGTGGCGAGCACCGCAGACGAAGCGGTGATGGCTTGGCAGATAAAAACGCGGCGGTTGGAGTTTTTCATGGGTGAAGCCCTGTTGAAGATTAAAAAAGAAAATTGAGTTTATAACCAACTGATTGACCTGTGCAGCCACCGAAGCCGATACCCGAGTAAGGCGGGCACCCGCAGAGCAATCCTCATGCGCTGAAGGTCCCCGTGGTGCCCCCACCTCGTTTGTTGCTTCACCTTGCTTGACCCAATGGGCGCCCGTTTCATAGTACAAAGCCACCACCACTGGGCACTGGGCGCCTGTCAAGGTCAAAAATTTGTACCATCCACACAGCTATTTATTCACCTCTTTTTTCAACAGTCCTAAAAGTTCAAAAGACCATGCCTGTTGCACAGAATCAGCGCCCGCCCACATGGACGCTCTGACGCGAGCGAACGACGCTGGTAAAGACTTGATTTGGCGCGAATGGCTGCCAAGTACCTCCACGGCTGCCGCCGCAGCCATCCCTTTGCCCGCCAAAGTCGATGCGGCCGTGAACGGCCAAGTCCTGAGCGTGCAAAGCGGCGGCTTGCCGGTGAACCTCTATGTATCGGGGAACGGTCCGCCCCTGTTGCTGATCCACAGCGTCAACGCCGCCGCCTCGGCCGCCGAGGTGCGTCCGCTGCATGATCACTTTGAACGCACGCGCACGGTCTTTTCCATTGACCTGCCCGGCTATGGCCTGTCGGACCGCAGCGATCGCGCCTACACCCCTCGGGTGATGACCGACGCCTTGCATGCGGCCACCGCCCTGATTCGGCAACTCACTGGCGCCCCGTCGGTAGACGCCCTGGCGGTGTCTTTGTCCAGCGAGTTTTTGGCGCGTGCGGCGACCGAAGCGCCCGCGCATTTCCGCAGCGTGGCGCTGGTCAGCCCCACGGGCTTGGGCCGCAAAGACAAACGCCGAGGTTCTGAGGGCAGCACCTTGGCCATGCCCTGGCTGCTCAGCACCTTGCGCGGCCCGGGCTGGGGTGCTTGGCTTTTCAAGGGCCTCACCCGGCCAGGCGTGATTCGCTTTTTTCTCAACAAAACCTGGGGCTCCAGGGACATTGACGAGCAGATGTGGCGCTTGGCCGTGGCCAACGCGCAACAGCCAGGCGCAGAGCATGCGCCCCTGCATTTCATCTCTGGTGGCCTGTTCAGCCGGGACATCCAAAATGTGTACGAGTCGCTCCATCAACCCACCTGGATGTCACACGGCGTGCGGGGCGACTTCACGGACTATGCGCAAAAAACCTTGGTGGCGGGCAAACCCAACTGGCGCATCACTGTGTTCCAGACCGGGGCCTTGCCGTACTTTGAACAAACCGAGTTGTTTTGCGCCGACTACCAAACTTTTTTAGATG
>CAMCUN010000080.1 GCA_945878995.1 Polaromonas sp. YR568
AATGTGGTCGACGCCGATGCCGCCACCGCAGGCATTCAACTCACCGGCACCGCCGCCAGCATCAACACTGCCTTGGCCAACGCCACCTTCACGCCCACCGCAGCGGGCGCGGCCAGCATAGGCATCAGCGTGAGCGATGGCGCGGCCAGCCCGATTACCGACACGTACGTCCTGACGGCTGTCGCCCCCAACCAAGCGCCCACATTGGCAGGCATCCCCACCACTACCCAAAGCGCCACCGTGGGCCTGCCCGCCGCTTTGGCCGACTTCACCGTGGCCGACGCCGACAGCAGCAACTTGCGCGTGACCCTCACGCCCACCAACGGCACGCTGGGCAATGTGCTTGATGCCGATGCTGCCACCGCAGGCATTCAACTCACCGGCACCGCCGCCAGCATCAACGCGTCCCTGGCCGCTGCCACCTTCACGGCCACCGCAGCGGGCGCAGCCAGCATAGGCATCAGCCTGAGCGATGGCGTGGCCAGTCCGGTCACCGGCACTTACAACCTGACGGCTGTAGCTCTACCCCTGACCCCCAACACGGCCCCCACCTTCTTCCTGGCCAACCAAGCCCCTGGCAAAACCGTGGTGCCTGTGGGGTCAGTGTCTGGCGAAATCTACCGGGCCGCTTTGCAGGCGGATGGCAAAGTGGTGGTCGTCGTGGGGCACCCCATCAGTGGCGGCAACCAAGACTTCCGCATTGTTCGTGTCAACGCCGATGGCAGCCCGGACACCTCATTCAGCGGTGATGGGCATTTGTCGTTGCCCTTGAGCGCCGGGGATGACTCCAGCCGCGATGTCATTGCATTGAGCAGTGGCAAATTGCTGGTGGTGGGGCAGAGCTTCTTGCCCGCGACCGGATTCGATTTCGCCCTAGCAAGGCTGAACGCCGATGGCAGCTTGGACACCAGCTTCAGCGGTGACGGCATGCTGCTGGTGGACTTTGCGGTGAGCTTGGATTTGGTGCACAGCGTTGTCGAGCAAGCCGACGGCAAGCTGGTCTTGGCCGGTAACATCAATACACCTCAAGGACGTGACTTTGGCCTGATCCGGCTCAACTCCGATGGCAGCTTGGACACCACCTTCAACGGCAGCGGCAAGTTGACGGTAGGGATTGAGACTGTGGGCAACGCCACCGACGAAGCCCGCAGCGTCTTTCAACAAGCCGACGGCAAACTGGTGGTGGCGGGTTTCAGTGACACCGCCGGTGGTGGCACCCGCAAATTCAGCCTGATCCGTGTCAACACCGACGGCACGCTGGACACCACGTTCAGCGGAGATGGCAAGGTCTTGTTGGCCGAGGGTTCATCGGGCAATGAGCAAGCCTTCAGCGTCATCCAGCAAGCCGAGGGCAAACTGGTGGCAGTGGGTTTGTCGGGCACGGATTTTTTGGCCTACAGGCTCAATGCCGATGGCAGCCTGGACACCAGCTTTGGCAACGCTGGCAAGGTGCTGGCCCCGGTGGGGCCCGCACAAGACTTTGCATTTGAAGTGGTTCAGCAAGCCGACGGCAAGCTGGTCATAGGGGGCCACAGTGCGTCGCCCAATTCAAGATTGGATTTCAGCGCCGTGCGCCTGAACACCGATGGCAGCTTGGACACCACGTTTGGAACGGGTGGCAAGGTACTGCACGACCTGGGCAGCAGCCAAAACCGCGCCTATGCACTGCTTTTGCAGCCCGATGGGAAATTGGTGCTGGCCGGTGAGGTGGGCCGCCCCGCTTCAGGTGTGTTCGACGTCGGCCTCATCCGCCTGAACACAGACGGCAGCTTGGACACCAGCTTCGGTGGCAGGGCGTTCAGCACCCTGGCCGACACGGCCAGCTACACCGAAGGTGCAGCGCCCGTGGTGCTGGACAGTTCGGTGCAGGTGGTGGACGCCGAGCTCGCGGCCTTGAACAACGGCCTGGGCGACTACAGCCGGGCGGTTTTGAATGTGGCCCTTGAGGGGGGTCTTGGTAGCGACAACCTTCTTTTCATCAACTCCACAGGTGCCAGTTTCACTGTGGTGGGCGGTGTCAACACCCAAGGTGTTTTGCAAAGCTTCGGACAAACATTTGCCACCTTTAACAGCCGAAGCACCCAGCTGAGCATCACCTTCACTGGCAGTGGCACCAGGCCCACACAGGCCTTGGTCAACGACGTGGCCAGCCGCATCACCTATGCCAACACCGGCGACGCACCTCCTGCCACGGTCGGTGTGAACTGGGAGTTTTACGATGAAAACCAATCGGGCAGCCAGGGCACGGGTGGGGTGCTCAAGGCCACAGGCACCAGCACGGTCAACATCACCCCGGTCAACGACGCCCCCACATTGGCAGGCATCCCCACCACCGTCCAAAGCGTGACGGTGGGCGCTGCCGCCGTGCTCGACAACTTCACTGTGGCCGATCCTGACGGCGCCAATGTCAATTTGAGAGTGACCCTCACTCCGACCAACGGCACTTTGGGCAACCTGACCGATGCCGATGCCAACACTGCCGGAATTCAACTCACCGGCACCGCCGCCAGCATCAACGCAGCCCTGGCCAATGTCACCTTCACGCCCACTGCAGCAGGCGCAGCCAGCATAGCCATCAGCCTGAGCGATGGGGTCGCGGCCCCTGTGGCGGGAACTTATGCGATGCAAGCTGCTACTGCACCCGCCTACACCCCCGGTCAGGCCGTGATTGACCTGGGCGAGTTCGGCCAGCTCATCAACCCGGTGCATGTGGATGGTCAGTTTTATTACGCCTGGGACCTCAATGGCGACGGCGTGCACAACAACCAGCAGGTCAGCACCGGCAAGTTCAACGCCAACGGGGTGGTGGTCAATGCGGCGGGCAGTGGCTACCAATTTGACTTTTTAGAAACCCACAACGTGCTCGACGAGTTGTTTGTTTTCCAAAACGACTTTGCCACCGCCAAGTCGGTCGCCGACACCACCGACAGCCACCGTTTTGTCACTTTGAACGGCGTCAAGCTCGCCTTGCCGACCTTGGGGCACGGCAGCGCCACCCTGGCCACGCAACAATTTTTTGCAGGCACCCCCATCGACAACACGCCCGCAGGCGAGGACAACCCAAGCTACAACGATTTGCTGGCCATTTGGGACGGCTTCAATGGCAGCGCCAGGGTCACCAACACCACAGGCCAGAGCACCTCGGAAACCAATGGCTTGCCCGCCGATTGGAGCAACGGTTTTTACGCCGCCGCCACCCCGTCGCCCAATGGGCATGCCCTGTTCAGTTTCACCACGGGATTTGCCAACAACGCGTCAGATTTCAATACGCACTTCATGGCGCTCCAAGTCATTCCTGTTTGACAAATTTTGACTATTAAGCAGAACCAGATGACAAATATTTTTAAATTCAGATGAATTAAAAAAATGGATGCGACTATATTTTGATGCGCAAGGAGGTCGAATGACGATGGTTGAACGCAGCACGCCTTGGCGGGTGGTTTTGATTGAAGACAATGTGCAAACTTTGTCTTTTTTTGAGGCAAGCGTGCGCCAGCAATCTGAATTGGTGCTCGCTGCCAGCTTCATGGCTTTACAGCCTGCCTTGGCTTGGTTTGAACATTACACCGCAGATGTCTTGCTGACAGATTTGCATTTGCCCGATGGCCATGGCTTGGTGGCTTTGCAGTTTGTGGGCGCTCGTCATCCACATTGCGACAAATTGGTCATTTCCATGTTTGGGGATGAGGCCAATGTGGTGGCGAGCATAGAGGCTGGGGCGGTGGGTTATTTGCAAAAAGACGCCAGTGCGCAAGACATCGCCCAAGTTCTGCTGGATGTCAAACGCGGGGCTTCGCCCATTTCACCGATGGTGGCGCGGGGAGTGTTGTCTCGCTTGCAGCAATTGCAAAAAACGCCTTCACCCGCCGGCCCTCCATTGCCGCAGCCCAAGCTGCAAGACGGTTTGTCTGCGCGTGAACATGAAGTGCTCAAACTCCTGTCACGCGGTTATGCCTACGCTGAAATTGGCCGCCTGTGCGAGATCAGTTTGCATACCGTGCAGGGCCACATCAAGAGTATTTACAGAAAACTTGCCGTGTGCTCGCGTGGCGAAGCCGTGTTTGAAGCCTCGCGCATTGGTTTGCTGGACGACGGCAAGGGTTGAGCAATGTGGGCCCTTCCCATGGCATGGGCCAGAACCGTCGCAGATGGCGCGGCGCGCTTTTTTTCAGCTCAGTGTGCCAGGCCAGGCCGGCCGGGCTTGTGTGTGTGCCTGTGTTTTTACGTGTGCGTGTTGCTCCTTGCTGCAGCAGCGCCCGCGAGAGCCCAAGAGGCCAAGCTTATTCACCAGGGCACACCCACGGGCAGCGTGCTCAGCCATTGGCAGTCTTTGGCACAGCCGCCAAGCCAGGCGCCTCCATTGGCTCCACCAGACTCAGCTTCTTTGATGTGGCAAAACGTTCAACTGCCTGACAAATGGGTGCTGAGTCGTTCTGGCTTTGGTGGCCAGGTGTGGTACCGCAGCTGGGTGAATTTTGAAAAGCAACCCCAAACCCCTTGGGGCTTGTATTTGCCACGCGTGGTCATGAACGCTGACGTCTGGGTCAATGGCGTGTTGGTGGGGCGCAGCGGGGTGATGGATGGGGCTTTGACCCGGCACTGGAATACGCCCTTGCTTTTCAACATCCCGGGCAGTTCTTGGCGCCAAGGGCTGAACACGGTGCATGTTCGTGTGGCCGCCTATGCAGACAATGCAGGCGGCTTGGCGCCCGTGCATTTGGGGCGCTTTGATGTGCTGTCGGCCCAGCACCAATCCCAGATCTTTTGGCAAAACGATTTGGTCTATGCCTGCAACATTGGGGTGATCGCCTTGGGCCTGTTTGTGCTGGCCATATGGGCGCGCCGACGCACGCGGGCAGATTATGGGTATTTCGGTGTAGGGGCGGTCTTGTGGGGAGTCAGCAATTTCAACTTTACAGTGCGCGAGCCCCCTTTGGCCACCGCGCAATGGGAGTTGTTTGTCTTTGTCAGCATTGTTTATGCGCTCGTGTTTTTGTGCCTGTTCAATCTGCGCTTTTCAAACAAAGCGCCCAAATGGCTTGAACGGACTGCGCACAGTTATGTCTTGGTTTATGCCGGGCTGTTGATCTTGAGCGGTGCGCACGGGGTGGTGCTGTGGGGCAAGTTCGGTTTGTTGCCCGTGTTGGTGTTTGGGGCATGGGCCATGTACCAAGGAGCCCTGTTTGTGCGGCGAACACAAACAATGGATTACAAAATACTCAGCCTGGTGCAGGCCATGACGCTGGGCTTGGGTGTTTATGACTGGCTGATTCAGGCGGGTTACTTGGCCTTTAACTCTGTGCATGGGCTGCCTTATGTGGCGCCCTTGTTGTTGGCCGCCTTGGGTTGGTGGATAGCGGGGGACTACGCCCGAACCCACCTTGCCTTGAGCCAGCTGAACCAAGACCTGGAAGCGCGGGTGCTTGAAAAAGAAGCTGCTTTGCGCCAAAGCTTTGACCGTGTGGCGCAACTTGAAAAAGACCAGGCCGTGAACCATGAGCGCAGCCGCATCATGCGCGACATGCACGACGGCGTCGGCATGCACCTGAGTTCGGCCATTCGGCAACTCCAAAGCGTCTCCATGAACAAAGCCTTGGTGGAGCAAACCTTGCTCGATTCACTTGACCAGCTCAAATTGACGGTGGACTCCATGAATTTTCGGCCAGGTGACGTGGCCTCTTTGTTGGGCAGCTTGCGCTTTCGGCTCGCTCCACGCCTGGCGGCTGTGGGCTTGGCGCTGGACTGGCATGTGGATGAACTGCCGCCCTGGCCCCAAGGCGACGCTGAAGGGCTCAGGCACCTGCAGTACATTTTGTTTGAACTCGTCTCCAATGCGCTTCAGCATGCCCGCGCCACGGAGCTGTCTTTGAGTGCCAGGCACGAAGGCGAGGAGATCGTCATCAGCGTGAGCGACAACGGCGTGGGGCTGCCTGCCGACGTGCAGTGGACCCGCAAGGGCATGAGCGGTGTGCGACAACGGGCGCAAGTGGTCGGAGCCTCGGTGCAGTGGCACAGGCGTGACGAGCCCGGGGTGCAGGGGCAGGGACAGGGGTGCTCGGTGGTGCTGCGTTTGCAGTTGGGCGAGCGACCCCTGCAGTCTTCCCAGTCTCCCCGGCCTTGGGCAGGCACGGCGCTTGAAAATGTGACGGTTTGAGGTTTTTAAGTTGGGCGCATGGCCCGCGCCAAGCGCATTTACAGTCAAAACACTGTCAACCCCCCAAGTGAACGACCATGAACCCACTGAGCTGCTTTTCTCTGTCGACCGAGGGCCCTGAGGGCCACATTGCCCATCTGGTGCTCAACCGCCCCGAGGCCCTGAACACCATGCACCCCAGGTTTTGGCGCGAGTTGCACGAGGTGCTGACCGGCATCCACCAAGCGGGCACGGCCCGGGCGCTGGTGATCTCCAGCACGGGCAAGCACTTCAGCGCCGGCATGGACCTGCAGACCTTTGGCGGGGCCATCCTGATGGACGACAGCAGCGCTGAAGGCCGCTCGGCTGTCTTTGACCTGCTCACCGACATGCAGCGCACCTTCACCTTGCTGGAAGACTTGCGCATGCCGGTGATTGCGGCCATTCAGGGCGGCTGCATAGGCGGCGCGGTCGATATGGTGACCGCCTGCTGCATGCGCTACGCCTCGGCCGATGCGTTTTTTTGCATTCAAGAAATCAACATTGGCATGGTGGCCGACGTGGGCACGCTGCAGCGCCTGCCCAAGCTGCTGCCCATGGCCTTGGTCAAAGAGCTGGCCTACACCGGCAGGCGCTTAGCGGCAGACAAAGCGCTGGCCCACGGCCTGGTCAACGAGGTGCTGCCCACCCACCAAGCCACGGTGGACGCCGCCTTGCAAGCGGCCCAAGACATAGCCCGCAAGCCCCCCGTGGCCATTTGGGGCACCAAGCAAGTGCTGCACTACGCCCGCGACCACAGCACCGAAGACAGCCTGCGCCACATGGGCTGGCTGCAAGGCGCAATTTGGAGCAACGCCAATGTGCGGGAGGCGATCAGCGCGTTTCAGGAAAAACGCGAGGCGACCTTTGCGCCGCTGCCAGCGCTCAAGGGGTTTCGGGACGATTCGCTCTGACAACTTGCCTGACCGCGGTCTCTCCGCCGCAATCAGCTGCCCCAGGTAACTGCGCTGAGCCCCGCCCCTCTCACATCCAACAACTGCCCCACACCATGGCCGCCACATCCCGCCGCCCCAGCTTGGGCCGCTGGCGCAGGGTGTCATAGCCCATGGCTTCAATGCGGTGCGCGATGCGCAGGCCGCCTTGCACCACCAGGCGCAGCTCCCAGCCGGCGCGGCCGGGCACGCTGTGCACGAGCGGCGCGCCTTGGTGCATGAGCGCGCGCACCCAGGCCACGGCCTGGGCCACCAGCGCCAGGGCGGCGGGGCTGGACTGTTGTTGCAGCAGCTGTTCGGCCTGCAGGCCGTGGCTTGCAAGCATGTCGGCGGGCAGGTAAAGCCTGCCGCGGGGCAGGTCCACGCTCAAGTCTTGCCAAAAGTTCACCAGCTGCAAGGCGGTGCAAATGCAGTCGCTTTGCTGCAGAGCCAGGGGGTTGGTGACGCCGTAGAGGTGCAGCAGCAGCCGGCCCACCGGGTTGGCCGAGCGGCGGCAATAGTCCAGCAGCTGGGCCTGGCTGGCATAGCGGTGGTTGAGCACGTCTTGCTCAAAGGCGCTCAGCAGGTCTTCCAGCAGGGGCAGCGGCAGTTTGAATTGCCCCAGCACCAGCTGCAGCGGGCCAAACACCTCAGGCCAGCGCTGCGCTGACTGCCCTTGCGCGCAGGCGTGCAGCTCGCGCCTGAAGGCGGCCAGATCGGCCAGGCGCTCTTGGGGCGAGACATCGCCCTCGTCGGCCAGGTCGTCGGCGGTGCGGGCAAAGCCGTAAATGGCCACCACGGCCGGGCGCAGGGCGGCCGGGCACAGCCAGGAGGCCACTGGAAAGTTTTCGTAATGGGTGACGCCGTGGTGCGCTTGCATGGGGTGACTGTTTGTACGAGCGCATTGTCGCCTTGGGAATATGAGGGCTTTCCTTGTTAATAACCGGTGAGTCAGTAAAATGCCCGACCATGACACGACACCTGATGACTTTCACCGCCTTGGCTTTGCCCCTGGCCTTGTTTTTGGCTGGATGCAGCAAACAGCCCCCCGCTGAGGAACCCGTGCGGGCCGTCAAGCTGGTGCAGGTGGCCCCAGGCACTTTCAATTCGGGCCTGGAGTTTTCAGGTGAGGTGCGGGCCCGGGTGGAGGCTCGCCTGGGCTTTCGCCTCAATGGAAAGCTGGCCAAGCGCATGGTGGAGGTCGGTCAGTCCGTGAAGGTCGGCCAGGTTTTGGCGCAGTTGGACCCCAGCGATTTGCAGTTGGCCGTTGATTCGGCGCGCGCGCAAGCCGAAGCTGCCCGCACCCAGCGGGACTTGGCGGCGGCCGACTTCAAGCGGTTTCAGGCGCTCAAGGAGCAAAACTTCATCAGCGGCGCCGAGCTTGAGCGCAGGGACGCCGCCCTCAAGGCCGCCCAGGCCCAGCTCGACCAGGCCCAGGCCCAGTTGGCCGTGCAATCCAACCAGGCCGCCTACACCAGTTTGCGGGCCGATGCCTCGGGCGTGGTCACCGCCGTGGAGGCCGAGGTGGGCCAGGTGCTGGCTGCCGGTGCCACGGTGCTGAGGGTGGCGGCCGATGGCCCGCGCGAGGTGCAGTTCTCGGTGCCTGAAGACAAGGTGGCGGCCATCAAAACGGGCCAAAAAGTGCTCATGCGCCCTTGGGCGCAGCCCACCGAGCTGAAAGGCCGCGTGCGCGAGGTGGCGGCCAGTGCCGATGCGCTCAGCCGCACCTTTTTGGTCAAGGTCACTTTGGATGGCGCGCCTGCCTTGCCTTTGGGCTCCACGGTCAGCGTGGCCTTGCCCGGCTTGGGCGGTGGCGGCTTGCAAGGCCAGCAGGTGATCAAGCTGCCGACCACGGCGCTGCGCCAAGACGGGCAAGGCACTGCGGTGTGGGTGCTGGATGAAGCGAGCATGAGCATCAAGTCCCAGCCCGTGCAACTGGCTACGGTGGATGGCAACGAGGCGGTGATTGCCTCGGGCCTGGCGCCCGGCATGCGGGTGGTGAGCACGGGGGTGCATGTGCTGACAGCGGGGCAGAAGGTCAGTGTGTTTGGTGCAACTGGTGCATCTGGTGCGCCAAGTGCACCAACGGCGTCAAGCGCGCCAGCGCCAGCAGCCGCCACCCCTGCCGCAGCCAAGTGAGGGCGGTATGAATTCCAGCCCTCCCGATTCCAAAGACTCTTCAAAAGGCGCCGAGCGCGTCAAATTCAACCTCTCGCGCTGGGCCATTGAGCACCCGGCGCTCACGCGCTACCTGATGATTGCCATGCTGGTGTTGGGCGTGGCGGCTTACTTTCAGCTGGGGCAAGACGAGGACCCGCCTTTTACCTTCAGGGTCATGGTGGTGCGGGCTTACTGGCCGGGCGCCACCGCCCAGCAAATGGCCGAGCAGGTGGCCGACAAGCTAGAGCGCACGCTGCAAGAGGTGCCCTACGCCGACAAAGTTCGCAGCTACTCCAAGCCGGGCGAGACGCAAATCATTTTTCAAATCCGCGACAACTCGCGCGCGGGCGATGTGCCCAACGTGTGGTACTCCGTGCGCAAAAAAATTGGCGACATGCGCGCCAGCTTGCCCGCTGGCGTGCAGGGGCCGTTTTTCAATGACGAGTTTGGCGAGGTGTTTGGCGTGATTTACGCCATAGAGGCCGAGGGCTTCAGCCCGGCCGAGGTCAAGCGCCTGGCCGACGATGCGCGCGCGCACTTGCTGCGCGTGCAAGACGTGGCCAAGGTGGAGATTTTTGGCGCCCAGGACGAAAAGCTTTTTATTGAGCTCTCGCAAAAGCGCTTGGCCGCCATGGGCCTGGACTTTGGCCAGGTACTGGCCCAGCTGGGTCAGCAAAACGCGGTGGAGTCGGCCGGCACCTTGCAAAGCCCTACTGACGTGCTGCAGGTGCGCGTGGCCGGGCAGTTCACGGCCACCGAGCAACTGGCGGCCATGCCCATTCGCGCTGCCACAGGCGCGCAGCTGCGGCTGGGCGATGTGGCGCAAATTCGCCGGGGCTATGCGGACCCGCCCAGCATCAAGGTGCGGCACCAGGGCGCCCAAGTCATTGCGCTGGGCGTGTCCATGGTCAAGGGCGGCGACATCGTGGCGCTGGGCAAGGCGCTTGAGCAGTCGGTGGGCCAACTGCAAACCAGCTTGCCTGCTGGTGCGCGCTTGGTGCAGGTGCAAGACCAGCCGGGCGCGGTGACCCGTTCGGTCAATGAATTTGTGGCGGTGCTCATTGAGGCGGTGCTCATTGTGCTGGCGGTCAGCTTCATCAGCCTGGGCCTGCACAAGCGTGCGGGTGGCCAGCATCTGCCGCTGTGGCGGCGCTATTACGTGGACATGCGGCCCGGCCTGGTGGTGGGCATCACCATCCCCTTGGTGCTGGCCACCACCTTTTTGGCCATGGGTTACTTGGGCATTGGCTTGCACAAAATCTCCTTGGGCTCGCTCATCATTGCGCTGGGTTTGTTGGTGGACGACGCCATCATTGCCGTGGAGATGATGGTGCGCAAAATGGAGGAGGGCTACGACAAGGTCCGTGCCGCCACCTTTGCCTATGAGGTCACGGCCATGCCCATGCTGACCGGCACGCTCATCACCGCCGTGGGTTTTTTGCCCATTGGCATGGCCAAATCGGTCACGGGCGAGTACACCTTTGCCATTTTTGCGGTGACGGTGCTGGCGCTGCTGCTGAGCTGGATTGTGTCGGTCTACTTTGTGCCCTACCTGGGCACGCTGCTGCTCAAGCCCCCGCAGGCCGCACAGCCTGGCGAGGCACACCAAGTACATCCAGAACATATTGAGAGCTTTGACTCTCCTGTCTACCAAGGGCTCAGGCGCGCCGTGGGTTGGTGCGTGGACAACCGCTGGAAGACCATTGCCGCCACCATCGCCTTGTTTGCCCTGGGCATTGTGGGCATGGGCCGGGTGCAGCAGCAGTTCTTCCCCGACTCCAGCCGCCCCGAGGTCTTGGTGGACTTGTGGTTCCCAGAAGGCACGCCTTTTGAAGCCAACGAGGCCACCGTCAAGCGGGTGGAAAAGCGCCTGATGGCGCTGCCCGGCGCCGTGACCGTGAGCACCTGGGTGGGCTCGGGCGTGCCGCGCTTTTACCTGCCGCTGGACCAGGTGCTGCCGCAGGCCAATGTGTCGCAGCTGATTGTGCTGGCGCAAGACCTGCCCGCCCGCAAGCAATTGCTCACGCAGTTGCCCGGGCTCTTGGCCCAAGAGTTTCCCGAGGTGCGTGGCCGCGTCAAGCTGCTGCCCAACGGCCCGCCCGTGCCTTACCCGGTGCAGTTCCGCGTGGCCGGCCCCGACCCGCAGGTGCTGCGCGGGTTGGCCGATGAGGTCAAGCAGGCGATGCGCCAAAACACGAACATGCGCGGCGTCAACGACAACTGGAACGAGTCGGTCAAGTCCATCCGGCTGGAGGTGGACCAGGCCAAGGCCAGGGCGCTGGGCGTGAGCAGCCAGTCGATTGCGCAGGCCTCGCGGGTCAGCTTGGGCGGCAGCTCTGTGGGTCAGTTCCGCGACGGCGACAAACTCATAGACATCGTGCTGCGCCAACCCGCAGACGAGCGGGCGCTGTTGTCAGACTTTGCCAACAGCTATGTGGCCACGGCCAGCGGCCGCATGGTGCCCTTGACGCAAATTGCCAAACCTGTTTTTGCCTGGGAGCCTGGCGTGTTGTGGCGTGAAAATCGCAGCTACGCCATCACCGTGCAGGGCGACATTGTCGAAGGCCTGCAAGGCGCCACCGTGAGCGCGCAGCTCTTGCCCGAGTTGCGCAAGTTGGAGCGCCGCTGGGCCGAAGCCGGCCAGGGGGCTTACCGCATTGCGGTGGCCGGCGCCGTGGAAGAAAGCAGCAAGGGCTCGGCCTCGATCGCCGCTGGCGTGCCGCTCATGCTGTTTTTGACCTTCACCTTGCTCATGCTGCAGCTGCAAAGCTTTAGCCGGGCGGTGCTGGTGTTTGTCACCGGCCCCTTGGGCATTGCCGGGGTGGCTGGCGCGCTGCTGGTGCTCAACCGCCCCTTTGGCTTTGTGGCCTTGCTGGGCGTGATTGCGCTCATGGGCATGATTCAGCGCAATTCGGTGATCTTGATCGACCAAATCGAGCAAGACCGCCAGCGCGGCGTGCCGCCCTGGCAAGCCATTGTGGAGTCCACCGTGCGGCGGGCCCGCCCCATTGTGCTGACGGCCGCAGCCGCTGTGCTGGCCATGATCCCGCTGTCGCGCAGCGTCTTTTGGGGCCCCATGGCCGTGGCCATCATGGGCGGGTTGATCGTGGCCACGGTGCTCACGCTGCTGAGCTTGCCGGCCATGTACGCGGCTTGGTTCCGCATCCGGCGTTGAGCCCGGTGCGGGGCTGGCCGATGCGGCTAAAATTGCAGGTTTTCTGATATTTGACGCAGTTTTGGGACAGTCCAGCCTTGAACAGGGCGGGGCTTGTCCCATCAATGAGCGTTTTTGTTTCAGGCGCGCGGGTGGCGAAATTGGTAGACGCACCAGGTTTAGGTCCTGACGTCCGCAAGGATGTGCGGGTTCGAGTCCCGCCCCGCGCACCACTTATGGCTTTTTAAAAAAGCACATCTCATTTATCCAGGCTCGGGTCTTCCCGGGTCTTCTTTTTTGTCAGTCGAGCAGAATTTTTAGGAGCAGAACATGGCCGTGACCGTAGAAACGCTGGAAAAGCTGGAGCGCAAGATCACCCTCAGCTTGCCCATGGGCAGCATTGAGTCTGAGGTGCAAACCCGCCTCAAGCGCCTGGCCCGCACCGTCAAGATGGACGGTTTCCGCCCGGGCAAGGTGCCCATGACCGTGGTGTCGCAACGCTACGGTTACTCGGTGCAGTACGAGGTCATGAACGACAAAGTGGGCGAGGCCTTTTCAGTGGCCGCCAATGAAGCCAGGCTGCGCGTGGCCGGTCAGCCCAACATCAGCCAAAAAGATGGCGCGCCCGAAGGCGAAATGCACTTTGACGCGGTGTTTGAGGTCTACCCCGACGTCAAAATTGCCGACTTGTCCACGGCCGCGATTGAGCGCGTGAGCGCCGAGGTGACAGAAGAAGCCATTGCCAAAACCATTGAGATTTTGCGCAAGCAGCGCCGCACCTTTGCCCAGCGCGCCGCCGACGCCCCAGCCCAAGAAGGCGACCGCGCCACCATAGACTTTGAAGGCAAGATCGACGGCGAGACCTTTGTCGGCGGCAAGGCCGATGACTTTCAGTTCCTGGTGGGCGATGGCCAGATGCTCAAGGAATTTGAAGACGCCGTGCGCGGCATGAAGTCTGGCGAGAGCAAAACCTTCCCCTTGAGCTTTCCCGAGGACTACCACGGCAAAGACGTGGCCGGCAAGCAAGCCGACTTTATGGTGACGGTCAAAAAACTCGAAGCGGCCCACCTGCCCGAGGTCAATGAAGCCTTTGCCAAGGCGCTGGGCATCCCTGACGCCAGCCTGGAGGGCTTGCACGCCGACATCAAAAAGAACCTGGAGCGCGAGCTCAAGTTCCGCCTGCTGGCGCGCAACAAAAACGCCGTCATGGACGCCCTGCTGGCCAGCGCCGAGCTGGATTTGCCCAAGTCCAGCATACAGACCGAGCTCGAGCGCATGGTGGAAGGCGCGCGCGCCGACCTCAAGCAGCGCGGCATCAAAGACGCTGAAAAAGCGCCTATTCCTCAAGACCTGTTCCGCCCGCAAGCTGAAAAGCGAGTGCGCCTGGGCCTGGTGGTGGCCGAGCTGGTGCGCGCCAACAGCCTGGAAGCCAAGCCCGAGCAACTCAAGGCCCACATTGACGAGCTGTCGGCCAGCTACGAAAAGCCCGAAGAGGTGGTGCGCTGGTACATGGGCGACCGCCGCCGCATGGCCGAGGTCGAGGCCGTGGTGATTGAGAACAACGTCACCGAGTTCGTGCTGGCCAAAGCCAAAGTCACCGACAAGGCCGTGTCTTTTGACGAGCTGATGGCCCAGAACTAAAAAGCCGCCACGCACAGCGTGGCGCTCAGCTGGGGCTTGTGCTTGACGGTACAAGCCCCATGTTCTTTTTGGGTACAGTAGGAATTGAGCCCGCCCCACCATGGGTGCCATGGTGGCAAGCCAAGCATTGGAGAACCCCGCAATGAAGCATTTCGACATTTACTCCGGCCCCCGCAGCAGCGCCTTGGACACCCAAGCCCTGGGCATGGTGCCCATGGTCATCGAGCAGTCTGGCCGCGGCGAGCGCGCCTATGACATTTACTCGCGCTTGCTCAAAGAGCGGGTGATTTTTATGGTGGGCCCGGTCAATGACCAAATGGCCAACCTGGTGGTGGCGCAGCTCTTGTTTCTGGAAAGCGAAAACCCAGACAAAGACATTTCGCTGTACATCAACTCGCCTGGCGGCTCGGTCAGCGCAGGCATGGCGATTTACGACACCATGAACTTCATCAAGCCCGACGTGAGCACCCTGTGCACCGGCATGGCCGCCTCCATGGGCGCCTTTTTGCTGACCGCTGGGGCCAAGGGCAAGCGCTATTCGCTGCCCAACTCTAAGATCATGATTCACCAGCCTTTGGGCGGCGCCCAGGGCCAGGCCACCGAGATTGAAATTGCGGCCCGCGAAATTTTGAAAACCCGCGAGCAGTTGAACAAGCTCTTGGCCGAGAACACCGGTCAGCCCTTGTCCAAAATTGAAAACGACACCGAGCGCGACTACTTTTTGTCGGCCGCAGAAGCCAAAGACTACGGCCTGATAGACCAGGTCATTGCCAAGCGGCCCTGAGGCCAAAGCAGCCTGTTGCAGGCTGCTGGTGACTCGGTCACGGCGCTGCCTCCCCTGGAGCCGGCGCCTTTTTCAATTCGGTATCATCTGAAAATCGTTTTCCCCTGAGCCTTTTGGGCTCGATTAAGGCATCTGCATGGCCGATAAAAAAGGCTCTTCCAGCGAAAAAACGCTCTATTGCTCGTTTTGCGGCAAGAGCCAGCACGAAGTCAAGAAGTTGATCGCGGGCCCTTCCGTGTTCATTTGCGATGAATGCATAGACCTTTGCAACGAGATCATCCGTGACGAGTTGCCCGGCATTGAAGACGGCAAGCCCGGCCGCAGCGACCTGCCCACGCCTTTGGAGATCAAGACCACGCTAGACGGCTATGTAATCGGCCAAGAGGCCGCCAAGCGCATGCTGGCCGTGGCGGTTTACAACCACTACAAGCGTCTGCGCCACAAAGAAACAGCCAAAAAAGACGAGGTTGAGCTGTCCAAAAGCAACATTCTCTTGATAGGCCCCACCGGTTCCGGCAAAACCTTGCTGGCCCAAACCCTGGCGCGCACACTGAACGTGCCCTTTGTCATGGCCGATGCCACCACCTTGACCGAGGCCGGTTACGTGGGCGAGGACGTGGAAAACATCATTCAAAAGCTGCTGCAAAGCTGCAACTATGAAGTTGAGCGCGCGCAAAAAGGCATTGTTTACATCGACGAGATCGACAAAATCTCGCGCAAGTCCGACAACCCTTCCATCACCCGAGACGTCTCGGGCGAGGGCGTGCAGCAGGCCTTGCTCAAGCTGATTGAAGGCACCATGGCCTCGGTGCCGCCCCAAGGCGGGCGCAAGCACCCCAACCAAGACTTTTTGCAGGTGGACACCACCAACATCTTGTTCATTTGCGGCGGCGCTTTTGCAGGGCTTGAAAAAGTCATTGAAAACCGCACCGAAGCCTCGGGCATTGGTTTTGGCGCATCGGTCAAAAGCAAACAATCCCGCAGCCTGACCGACACCTTCAAAGATGTGCAGCCCGAAGACTTGATCAAGTTCGGCTTGATCCCCGAGTTGGTGGGCCGCATGCCCGTGGTCGCCACCTTGGCCGAGCTGACCGAAGACGCGCTGGTGCAAATCCTGACCGAGCCCAAGAACGCGGTGGTCAAGCAGTTCTCCAAGCTCTTGGCCATGGAAGGCGTGGACCTCGAATTCCGGCCCTCGGCGCTCAAAGCGATTGCCCGCAAAGCCTTGATCCGTAAAACCGGTGCGCGGGGCTTGCGTTCTATTCTTGAGCACGCGCTGATCGACACCATGTACGAGTTGCCGAATGCGGGCAATGTGGAAAAAGTGGTGGTGGACGAGTCCACCATTGAAGAAGACAAGCCGCCCTTGCTGGTGTACCGCGAGGCGGCCAAAAAGGCTTGAAAACCCGGCTTTGCGCCCCATGTGTTTGGCTTGCCTTGCCAGGCCTGTTCAGCCCAATGCGTTAAGGCCCTGCTTGCAGAGCCAACGCTCCTTTTGAAGGCCTCTTATGTCCGGACAATCTTTGCTGCCAGCCACCCCCATCGAGCTGCCTTTGCTGCCGCTGCGCGATGTGGTGGTGTTCCCCCACATGGTCATTCCGCTTTTTGTGGGCAGGCCCAAGAGCATCAAGGCGTTGGAGTCCGCCATGGAGTCCGAGCGCCGCATCATGCTGGTGGCCCAAAAAGCAGCGGCCAAAGACGAGCCCTCGGTGGAAGACATGTTCTCCGTCGGCTGCGTGGCCACCATTTTGCAAATGCTCAAGTTGCCTGACGGCACGGTTAAGGTCTTGGTCGAAGGCCAGCAGCGTGCCCGCGTGGGCAAAATTGAAGACGGCGAACACCACTTTGTGGCCCACGTCACACCCATTGAGCCGGCCCCTGCTGCCCCTGCCGAGCGCGGCAGCGAGGTCGAAGCGCTGCGCCGTGCGGTCATGCAGCAGTTTGACCACTACGTCAAACTCAACAAAAAAATCCCGCCCGAGATTCTGACCTCCATCTCCAGCATCGACGACGCCGGCCGCCTGGCCGACACCATTGCCGCCCACCTGCCGCTCAAGCTGGACGCCAAGCAAGTCATCTTGGACCTGGACGCGGTGCAAGCCCGCCTTGAAAACCTGTTTGAGCAGCTCGAGCGCGAGGTGGACATCCTCAACGTGGACAAGCGCATCCGTGGCCGCGTCAAGCGCCAGATGGAAAAAAACCAGCGCGACTTCTACCTGAACGAGCAGGTCAAGGCCATCCAAAAAGAGCTGGGTGAAGGCGAAGAAGGCGCCGACGTGGACGAGATCGAGAAAAAGATCAAAGCCGCCCGCATGCCGCAAGAGGCCCGCAAAAAGGCCGAGAGCGAGCTCAAAAAGCTCAAGCTCATGTCCCCCATGTCGGCCGAGGCCACCGTGGTGCGCACCTACATTGACGTGCTCACCGGCCTGCCCTGGAGCAAAAAAACCAAGATCAAGCACGACCTGGCGCTGGCCGAGGGCGTGCTCAATCAAGACCACTACGGCCTGGAAAAGGTCAAAGACCGCATCGTCGAATACCTTGCCGTGCAGCAGCGCGTCGACAAGGTCAAAGCACCCATTTTGTGCCTGGTCGGCCCCCCGGGTGTGGGCAAAACATCGCTGGGTCAGTCCATTGCCAAGGCCACTGGTCGCAAGTACGTGCGCATGGCCCTGGGCGGCATGCGCGACGAGGCCGAGATTCGCGGCCACCGCCGCACCTACATTGGCGCCTTGCCCGGCAAGGTCTTGCAAAGCCTGGCCAAGGTCGGCACGCGCAACCCGCTGTTTTTGCTCGACGAAATCGACAAGCTGGGCACCGACTTCAGGGGCGACCCCTCCAGCGCGCTGCTCGAAGTGCTGGACCCCGAGCAAAACCACACCTTTGGCGACCATTACGTGGAGGTGGACTTTGACCTGTCTGACGTGATGTTTGTGGCGACCTCCAACTCCATGAACATCCCGCCCGCGCTGCTGGACCGCATGGAGGTCATTCGCCTGTCGGGCTACACCGAAGACGAAAAAACCAGCATTGCCCTGACCTACCTGCTGCCCAAGCAGGTCAAAAACAACGGCGTGAAAGACGGCGAGCTTGAAGTCACCGAAGAAGCCGTGCGCGACATCGTGCGCTACTACACCCGCGAGGCCGGTGTGCGCTCGCTGGAGCGCGAGCTCTCCAAAATTTGCCGCAAGGTCATCAAGGGCATTCAGCTCAAAAAAATGACGCCCCAGGTCACCGTCACGCCTGACAACCTCAACGACTTTTTGGGCGTGCGCAAATTCAACTTTGGCCGCGCCGAGCAGCAAAACCAAGTCGGCCAGGTGGTCGGTTTGGCCTGGACCGAGGTGGGCGGCGATCTGCTCACCATAGAGGCCGCACTCATGCCCGGCAAGGGCCTGATCACCCGCACCGGCTCGCTGGGCGACGTGATGAAGGAATCCGTGGAGGCCGCCCGCACCGTGGTGCGCAGCCGCGCCCGCTCGCTGGGCATCAAAGAAGAGATGTTCGACAAGCGCGACATCCACATCCACGTGCCCGACGGCGCCACCCCCAAAGACGGCCCCAGCGCAGGTGCCGCCATGGCCACGGCCTTTGTATCAGCGCTCACCGGCATTCCGGTGCGCAGCGACGTGGCCATGACCGGCGAGATCACCTTGCGCGGCGAGATCACCGCCATTGGCGGCCTCAAAGAAAAGCTGCTGGCGGCCTTGCGCGGAGGCATCAAGACCGTGTTGATTCCCCAGGAAAACGCCAAAGACCTGCAAGAAAT
>CAMCUN010000081.1 GCA_945878995.1 Polaromonas sp. YR568
CTGTTGTAGGCGGCTGTAAAGCCGTGGGCATCGACCAAGTCTTGGTAGATAGCAGTTGCGTTACGGGGCAAGAGTAACTGAGTTTGGATGAAATCGCGGTGTACCTCGCACATGCTCGTGGACACTGCAACAGGAGCCTGTGGCCAGGGTGGGGGAATTTGGGTGGCTATCAGGGAGCAAGATTGATTTCGCCAAAGTAGTCATGCACCAATGACTGGACTTGGCCGAGAGCAGACCTAGGGCGGACGGTGGCTGATCGGCCGCTACCGCTGCATTACCGCCGCCCAAGGCAGCGCCGCGACCGTTCGCATTGGGTCGAAAGGGCACAGTGGCGCAACCTAGCAGGTTCTAATTCCGGAGCCTTTAGCACAGAGGTTCTGAAAACTCTCGGTACAAGAAGATGTCTCAACATTTAGAATGATGCATTGAACCCCAAGAGCTTGATCTACATGCCCTTGGAAAACTTAGGCGGTTTGCGATCTGGTATCTTCTGGCCCGCCAGTACAAAGACCTCAAACCTGCTCAGCAGGCCTTGAGGCAGCCTCAGGCCCCGCACCACGCGGGGCTTTTTTTCTGGTGCGCCCGGATGCGACCCGCGCGGCTGGGGTGTGGGCGGTGCATGACAGGTGCAGTCGTAAATATGCGTTTGTCAGGACGTTGTCCGGACGCTATGATGGAGCTCTGTCCAAAAAAAGGCTTGCCATGACCGCAGTCATTCATTCCAAATCTGAGCGCATCGATGTGCGCGCCAGCGCGCCTGTGAAGCAATTGCTTCAGGAAGCGGCCCGCGTGGCGCACAAAAATGTGAGCGAGTTTCTGCTTGACGCGGGCATCATGGCCGCAAATCAAACCTTGGCTGACCGCACCCGTTTTGAACTGAGCGACGAGAAGTGGCTGGCGTTTCAGGTGGCACTGGACCAGCCCGTGAACGCCAAGCCCAAGCTCAAGAAGCTTTTGTCTGAGCCAGGGCTGCTTGGTTGAGCTCGCAGACCTACGAGCCAGTTCGCAAACTGGCCGCCTCGGACGCCGTTCAGTCCTTTGACTGTGGCGAGAGTGCGCTGAACCAGTTTCTGCAGCGCTTTGCACTCGTCAACCAAAAATCCAACAGCGCGCAAACCTATGTGAGCTGCCATTGCAGCGCAGTCGCAGGCTTTTACAGTTTGGCTGTAGGCAGTGTGGGGCCATCCAATGCGGCAACGCGTGTGACCAAAGGTATGCCACAACACCCCGTGCCCGTGATGATTTTGGCGAGGCTTGCCGTAGACCTTCAGCACCAAGGCGCAGGACTTGGCAAAGCACTGCTCAAAGATGCGTTGCTGCGCACTGCGCAGGCGGCAGACATTGCTGGGATTCGTGCACTGCTGGTGCATGCCAAGGACGAGCCTGCCAGGCAGTGGTACCTCCGTTGGGAGTTTGAACCCAGCCCATCGGATCCGTTTCACCTGTTCCTTTTGATGAAGGACATCAAGGCCATGGTGGGGAAGTGACGGGGCTTGAATGATGCGTCAACGCGTGCCGACCCACCCCTTGCACCCACCTTCATCCAGCGTGGGCGGGGGGAAGTTGTCGTCGGATTTTTTCACCGAAGTCGATTCGGTTTTGAAAGAGGTGAGGTCAAAATGAAAGTCATAAGAATTGGCATTGCTCCGCAGGAGAAGATCCGCGAAAGGATTTTGGCTATCGCCAAAGGCGAGATCAAGCCTAAGGCATCAGATCCCAAAATCTGGTTTACCTCCATGCGATCTTTGTCCCAAGTATTGAGCGATGAGAATCGCGCGCTCCTGGAGGTGATTCGCACCGCTAGACCCGAATCAATCAGTGAACTGGCGGACATCACCGGGCGTAAACAAGGTAATTTGTCTCGCACCTTGAAAACCATGTCTCGGTATGGGCTGTTGAAGATGGAAAAAAACGAACGCTCGGTGCGTCCGATCGCCCATGCCGAGAGCTATCACATCATGGCGTGAGCCTGATTTTTTTCAGATCGTCGAATAAAAGCAGTACTTGCGTTAAGGTGTACCGAACCACCCCGTCGCCATCCTTCAGAAAGATGTGCTGCCTGGCATGACGTTCGCAAGGCACGTTCGGCCGGGATGCGAACGGCTTGTGAGTTGCCGAACTTGAAAAGTTTGGTGTTGGCCATGTGAACCCCTCTCGGGATGCAAGCGTACAACTTCTTCCGACAGGACTTGCTTCCTACCAGGGCGGGCATTGCGCCTACGTTCAAACCGTGCAGTCGGCCTTAATGTCCATCACGCTTCATCAACAAAGCAAGCTGCACCTTGAAGGACCGGCAAGACGAACACCCACCCACACGGCCATCGCACCTTGGCACCTTGTGCGCACCGACAACAAGCGGCTGGCGCGTGTGAATTTGATGCGGGACATGCTGTCCCGCCTGCACTACGCCGGCAAGAATCTCAAACTGGTTCAGCCCGACACCCAGATCGTGTTCGAATATTCAGCCGATTGCATAGAAGGCAAAGGGCTGGCCAGCTGAAGCCACTGAGCAGCCGCGCTGCGTGCCTGTTCCTCAGTACTGCTTGTAGGGCAAGAACTTGCCCGACAAGACCACGTTGACGCGATCGCCCTTGGGGTCGGCTTGGCGCTGTATGTCCATGCTGAAGTCAATCGCGCTCATGATGCCGTCGCCAAATTCCTCGTGGATCAGCTCTTTGATGGTGGTGCCATACACGCTGACGATCTCGTACCAGCGGTAGATCAGCGGGTCTGTGGGCACGGGGGTGGGGAGCGAGCCTTTGTAGGGCACGATTTGCAGCCATTTTTGCTCTTCAACTGTCAGGCCAAAGAGCTTGCTCAGCACCTTGGCCTGCTCGGGCGTGGCGGTCATTTGGCCTAAGCACAAGGCGGTGGTCCATTCCTTGGATTGGCCTACTTTTTTGGCAATGGCCGCCCAGCTCATGCTTTTGGCGACTTTGGTGCTGATGATTTTTTCGGTGACGGCGAGTCGGTTCATAAATAGCCTCTTGGGGGGATGAAAAATAAAAAGGGCTCAGTGGGCTTTGGCCCGGGAGACCAGGAAGTCGACAATGTGGTTGCGCAGCTCGTAGTAGCCGTCTAAGTGGTGCAACTGCGCGCGGGTGCGGCTGCGCGGCAGTGGGTTGATGACCGTCTCTGCCAGGCCGCCCGGCTTGTAGTGGCCGTTCACCTCGGCGCCGTTGCTCATGAGCAAAATGCGGTCGGCCAGCAAGATGGCCTCGTCCACGTCGTGGGTGATCATGAACACGGTTTGCTGCGTTTGCCGCACGATGGTCATGAGCTCGTCTTGGATGGTGCCGCGCGTCAGCGCATCGAGCGCGCCAAAGGGCTCGTCGAGCAGCAGCATCTTGGGCTGGATGGCAAAGGCCCGGGCAATGCCCACGCGCTGCTTCATGCCGCCTGAGAGCTGGCTTGGTTTTTTCTCGATGGCTGCACTGAGCCCCACCAGCGCTACAAACTTCTCCACATGCTGGTCCAGCTCGGCGCGGCGCATGTCTGGCCAGCGCGACTTGACCGCAAACTCAATGTTTTTCCGCACGCTCAGCCAGGGCATGAGGGCGTGGCCCTGGAACACCACGCCGCGCTCCAAGCTGGGGCCGGCAATTTCGCGGCCGTCCATGAAGGCGTGGCCATGGCTGGCCGTGTCCAGCCCGGCCAGCACATTGAGGATGGTGGTTTTGCCGCAGCCGCTGTGGCCAATGATGCAGACAAACTCACCCTTGGCAATGCCAAAAGACACGTCGGCAAACACCGGCTTGTCGGCCTGAAAGGCCTTGGCCAGTTGCTCGACCTTGAGAAAACCATTCATGAGAGGCTCTTTTGTTTTGGGAGGGTGAAGCAAGGTGCTCAAAGGCTCGCTGGTGCGGGACTCACTCCACATAAGTCACCGCCTTTTGCGCTTGGGCAAAGCCCAGGTCCAGCAGCATGCCGACCACGCCTATGACCAGCACCGCAAAAATCACATTGGTCAGCGACAGGTTGTTCCACTCGTTCCACACAAAGTAGCCAATGCCGGTGCCGCCCACCAGCATTTCGGCGGCCACAATCACCAGCCACGCAATGCCCATGCTGATGCGCATGCCCGTCAAAATGGTGGGCGCGGCGGCCGGCAAAATCACCTGTAGTGCCTTGCGCAGTGGCGAGACCTCCAGCGTGAGGGCCACGTTCAGCCAGTCGCGTTTGACCGAAGCCACGCCAAAGGCGGTGTTGATCATCATGGGCCAGACCGAGCAGATGAAGATCACAAAAATCCCGCTCACACCGCTGTCTTTGAGCGTGTAGAGCGCCAGCGGCATCCAGGCCAGCGGGCTGATGGGCTTGAGCACCTGAATAAAAGGATTGAACGCCTTTTGCATCAAGGGCGACATGCCAATCAAAAAGCCCAGCGGAATGGCCACCAGCATGGCCAGCAAAAAGCCCAGTGCCACCCGGCCCAGCGAATGCGCCAGCTGTATGCCTATGCCTTTGTCGTTGGGGCCTTTGTCGTAAAACGGGTCTGACAGGTGCTTCCAGCTGGTGCGGGCCACCTCGGCCGGCCCCGGAAAGCCAGTGGCTTTGGCCGCGCCCGGGTCTTTGCCCATCATCTTGGCGTACTCCAACTCGTCGGCCGTCAAGGTGGCGGCCGACGTGGTGCCCGCGCCTGCAGGTGATTGCGAGGCGATTTGCCACACGCCTAAAAACACAGCGAGCAGCAGCAGCGAGACCAGCGCCGCGCGCAGGTTCAGTGAGGTGGTGTTCATGCGTGTTCAGGCCTTGCGGATGGCAAAGCTGTCCAGGTATTCCTTGGGCTTGGCCGGGTCGAACACACGGCCCATGATGGTGTGCTTGATGTAGCCGGAGCCTGCGGGCACGGGCATGTCCAGCTCTTTCATGAGTCGGCGTGCGTCGGTGAGCAAAAACACTTTTTCAGCGATTTGTTTGTAGTCCACCTCGCCCTTGACGTAGCCCCAGCGCTGCATTTGCGTGAGCATCCACACCGCCATGCTTTGCCAGGGCATGGGGTCGAAGTCGGCGCGGTCGGGCACGTTCTGGATCTTGCCCAGGCCGTCGGCAAACTTGCCGGTGAGCACCTGGGCAATCACCGTCTCGGGCTGGTTCAAGTAGGCCTGCGGCGCAATCACCTTGGCGATCAATTCGCGGTTTTTCGACTGGCGGGCCATGGCGGCGGCTGTGAGCACAGAGCGAAAGAGGGCGGCAAAGGTGTTGGGGTTTTGGCGAATGAACTCCGTGCTGGTGCCAAAGGCGCAGCAGGGGTGGCCGCTCCACAGGTCTTTGGTGAGCAGGTGCAAGAAACCCACTTCTTCAAACACCGCGCGCTGGTTGAAGGGGTCAGGGCCCAAAAAGCCGTCGATGTTGCCGGCGCGCAAATTGGCCACCATCTCGGGCGGCGGCACCACCCGAATTTGAATGTCGGTGTCCGGGTTCAAGCCGGCTTCGGCCACGTAGTAGCGCAGCAAAAAGTTGTGCATGGAAAACTCAAAGGGCACGGCAAACTTAAAACCCTTCCAGCTCTTGGGGTCGCGCTTGTCTTTGTGCTTGACGTGCAGCGTGATGGCCTGGCCATTGGTGTTTTGAATGGTCGCCACGTTCATGGCCACCGGGGCCGAACCCACGCCCATGGACATGGCCAGCGGCATGGGCGACAAAAAGTGCGTGGCGTCGTACTCTTTGTTGATCATCTTGTCGCGGATCAGCGCCCAGCCCGCCGTTTTGATGACCTCCACGTCCAGCCCCTGCTTGCTGTAAAAGCCCAGCGGGTGCGCCATGATCAGCGGCGTGGCGCAGGTGATGGGGATAAAACCAATCTTGAGCTTGGTTTTTTCCAAAGGGCCTTTGTCTTGCGCCATGGCCTGCAAGCTGGCCACCGGCAACACACTGGAGATCGCGGCCATGGCCGTTCCCTTACCCACCGCGCGCAAAAAGCGCCGGCGCTGCGCGTCTTGCGGGAACAAGGCTTTGACCAAGGTGGCTTCTATGAACTCGCGGCTGTAGGCCTCGAACTCGCTGGTCTCGCTGCGCTGGCGCAAGGTGGCGGCCGCTTGGTCGGCGGCCACCTCGGCGTGGTGGTCTGCGGGCGAGTGGTCGCGGCCGCAGCTGCACTTCAACATCAGGGGACGGTCGGCGTTGTAGGGGTCGAAAAACTCAGACATGAAAGGCCTCCTGGAAAGTGGATGCCTAGTCCAATGCAAGCTGCGGGCCAGATGGGGCCAGTGGAGGTGCTCAAACACCTGTGGACTGCATTTCGCTGCAGCCATCACCACAGTGTGTAGGGCTGTCCCTACAAGGCGGGCCGTTTTTTCACGCGTTGGGGTGGCGCTCGGCGTAAAGCGCGAGCTCCACGTCGTTTTTGGTGCCTGTTTTTTCAAGAATGCGCGCGCGGTAGGTGCTCACCGTGTTGGCGGCCAGGCCCAGCTGTGCACCAATGTCGCTCACGCTGTGGCCTTGGGTGAGCAGGCGATACACCTGGTGCTCGCGGTGCGACAAGGCCTGGGCGCCGGTTTTGCCTTCGCGGCCCACGGCCTGGGCCAGCGCCTCGGCTGCTCCGGGTGTGAGGTACACGCCCCCGGCGGCCACCTTGTGCACGGCGGCCAGCATGTCGTCGGGGTCGGCGCTTTTGTTAAGGTAGCCGCTGGCACCCAAGCGAATGCAGCGCACGGCGTACTGCTTTTCCGGGTAGGTGCTGAGCATCAGTACGGGCAGGCGCGGCCAGTCGCGCTGCAGCTGTTGCAACACGTCCAGCCCGTCCATGCCGGGCAGGGCAATGTCCAGCAGCACCAGGTCCAGCCCGGCGCCCGCTTGCAGCAGCGCCACTTGCACCAAGACCTCTGGGCCGGTGGCGGCCTCGGCCACCACCTGCACCTGCGGCGCCTCGGCCAAGATTTGCTTGATGCCTTCGCGCACGATGCGGTGGTCGTCACCAATGAGCACGCGCAGCACCGGTGGCGCCTGCTGGGCCGCTGCGTGTTCAAGCACTTGGCGCACTCCAAGACATGCTGAGCGTCGCCGCCGTGCCCTGCTGTGGTGCGCCTTCTATGCGAAGCTGCCCCCCAAAATGGTGCGCACGCTCGCGCATGCCTTGCACGCCATAGGACGAGGCCGCCGCCAGGGCCAGGGGGTCTGCACCCACGCCGTTGTCTTGCACCGTGAGCGTCAAGGCACAGTCCCGCACGGCTATGGCCACCCGCAGCTGGCTGGCCTGGGCATGGCGGCCCACGTTGCTGAGCATTTCTTGAAAGATCCTGAAGACTGCCATGGCCAGCGGCTCGGGCGGCTCGCTAGAGCCGTCCAGCTCCATGGCCCAGTCCAGTTGCAGCTCGGCGGCCTGCACAAATTCCTGCGCCTGCCATTCCAATGCGGCCCACAGGCCCTGGTGGTCCAAGATGCTGGGGCGCAGGTCGGTGATGATGCGGCCCACGTTGACCACGGCGTTTTCAATCAGGCGGCTCATGTTTTGGCACTTGCCGCGCATGCGCAGCCGCATGTCGCCGGCCGCCTCGGCGCTGCGCTGGTTTTGCTCGGACAGGCGCTTGTCCATCCAGTTCACGTCCATCTTGAGCGCCACCAGCAAGCTGCCCAGCTCGTCGTGCACCTCGCGGGCAATGCGGGTGCGCTCATCTTCGCGCACCGCCTCGGACCAGGCCGCCAGCTCGCGCACCTGCTTGAGCGCGCTGGCCAGCGCCTCGGTGCGCTCGGCCACGCGCGCCTCCAGCTCGTCCTTGGCCAGCTGCAGGGCCTGGGCCGCCCGCCTGCGCTCGGTGATGTCCACAAAGGTCACCACCGCCCCGCGCACCACGCCTTCGTCCAAGATGGGGTGGCTGGAGTACTCCACGGCAAAGGAGGTCCCGTCACGCCGCCAAAACACCTCGGTGTCAATGCGGCAGGGCAGGCCCTGGCGAAAGGCATTGAAGATAGGGCACTCGGCCTCGGGGTAGGGCGTGCCGTCGCTGTGGGCGTGGTGGGTCAGCTCGTGCATGTTGCGCCCCAGCACCTGCTCGGGCTCGCAGCCCATCATGCGGGCGCCTGCGGCATTGATGAACACGCACAAGCCCGCCATGTCTATGCCAAACACGCCTTCGCCGGTGGAGGCCAAGAGCAACGCCAAGGGGTCGCGCCAGGCGCTGCCCTCGACTGTGGCGGGGCTCAATAGCAAGGACAGAGGGTCTGGCATGGGGCTTGTCATGCAAGCCCCATGCCACGCAGCCTAAGGTGACCTGGAGACCCGCCTCAAGCAAACGTGACCGACACGCACAGCTGGTAGCCCACGCCCCACACCGATTTGATGGCCTGCTCGGCATGGGGCGGCTGCACTGTCTTGAATTTTTTGCGCAGCCGGGCCACCACCTCTTCCAGGGCGTGTTTGGTCATGACCCCATCGTCGGTTTGCCCTTGGTCGATGAGGTCGCACAGCACGCTGGAGTCGAGCAGGTTGTCCTTGGCTTGGATCAAGGCCACCAGCAGCGCTTTTTCGCGGTGGGTCAAGCGCAGCTTTTGCTCCGATTGGGGGCCGGTCAGGGTGCGGTCGCGCAGGTTCATCACCCAGTCTTGGTCGGTGTTGTGGGCCTGCAGGCGCCTGCCCAGACTTTGCAGCACCATCACCAACTCGTCAGGCGCCACCGGTTTGCTCATGTAAATGTCGGCGCCACCGTCGCGGTAGCCGCTCAAGCGGTCGGTGAGCGCCACGCGGGCCGTCATCATGACAATGGCCGCTTGCGGCAGGGCTTGCCGCAGGCGCCGGCTCAGGCTCAGGCCGCTCTCGCCGGGCAGGTTCCAGTCGAGCACGTAAATGTCAAAGTAGGTCTGGGCCATCAGGTCGTCCAAACCGCTGGCGCTGTTGGCCACATGGACGACGAAACCTTGCTGGCACAGGTGCAGTTCAACCTCCTCGCGCAACAAGCGGTCGTCTTCCACCAGGGCCACCACCAAGGGGCGGCCGGGCTTGAAGGTAGCGAGGGCAGGCTGAACCATCATGCGGGCACCAAAAGCGTGAAAAAGACTTGACCATCGCCTTGGCGGTAGCTCACTTGAGCGCTAATTTTTTGCGCGGTGGTTTTGACCACGCTCAACCCCAAGCCCATGCCGGGCTGGTTGTGGGTCTGAGGGTGGCGGTAATACCTATCGAAAAGTCGGCTTTCCTCGGGGATCGATAAAGGGTCCACATGGTTGCTGATCTCCACCCGGGTCAAATTCGCCTCATGGCGGCTGACCTTGATGCAAATGGGCTGCTCGCGCACAGAGTACTTGCTGGCATTGGTCATGAGGTTGTCGAGTATCACTGTCAGCAGTTGGCGGTCGCAGCAAAAGGTGGTTTCAGGCTCCACCTCAAGCTGCCACTGGTCGGGTCGGCTCACCTCGTGAAGCAAGTCCTGGATCAGCTCGCCTGCGTCCATGGCGGTCGGGTTTGACTTGGCTATGACTTTCTCCATTTTGTTGAAGTGCACCACGCGCTCGATCAGCTCGTCCATGCGCTTGGTGGACAGCTCAATGCTTTGGAGGCGCATCAGCCAGTCTTTGTGGTCCTGTGCCTGCTGCTTCAAGGACGCCAATGCAAAGCGCACCGTGCCCAAGGGGTTTTTGAGCTCGTGGGTGAGCATGTCGATCAGGGAACTTCGCTAATCGAGCTCGGCCTGCTGGGCGCGCGATTGCAGGGCTTGTTCACGCAGCAATTCCACCTCTTGAGCGACCTTTTTTTTCTGGGCTCTGTGCTCAAGCATCGTGATCCCGAAGAAAACCACGCCGACGGCCACCCCATTGAGCCGCAAATCCAGCACCTGTTTGACGGGGCCCACCCCCGGAAGCCAGCCCGCTTCGGTCAAATTAAGCCACACGCCCACCAGCACCAGCGCCAGGTACACCACACTGCCCAAGGTGAGGAGGCGCCGCTGCTGAACTGGGAGGTCGGTTGCTGTCCAAATGCCATACAGATGCCACAAGGGGAGCACGGTGAAGACCACAAGGATCGAGCGCAGGGCTGGCCGCACCTCCCCCATGAAGAGCATCACCACATTGAGAGCGCACACCACCAGCAAAAGCTGTATGCCCCGCAGGTACAGCGGCTTGAGTTTGTGAGGCTTCAGCAAGGCCCACGCAAGCACAACGGTCATGCACACCCGCAGCACGAAAAACAAACGATTGAGGCCGGTCAACACCTCGGGCGATGCGCTGGGCAAAACCAGCGCAAGAAAGCCCGACAAAGAGGCAACGAACAGCACCACCACGAGCTGAAAGCCGCAATACACCAAAAGCAGCAAGGACCGGTCCAGGATATAAAAGGTCAAGCCCAGGCCCAGCAGACTCAGGGCCAGCACCATAGACACCGTGATGGCGCGCACACGCTTAGCCATGGCTTGGGGGAAGTCGGCTTTTAACAACACACCTGTTTGGGTGACCAAAAAGCCGGTGTGCTCCATGCGAAGGAACACCTGCGTGGGCTCGGCGCTCGTTAGCGTCAGCTCAAAGTTGTGCATGCCGTCAGGGCTGACATTGGCCGCTGTCGTGAACAAGGCGCCGCGCGTTTTCTGTGTCCATTGACCGCCGGTCCGGACAAACAAATCGATGCGTTCCAAGTGGTGGGGGCCGACCTGCAGCACCACCTCTGCCGCACGACCATCTGGCGCTGCTGTCGCTGAGGACAAGGTCAGCCGCACCCACACCGCGCTCGGCTCAAAGCCCAGACCCAAACTGCCTTGGTAGACCTGGAACGGGGCTGTGCGCACCTGCTCTAACGTCAATGCGCTGCTGGGGTCTTTAAAGTAAACACTCTCTAGCACCAGCGGCTTTGCGAAGGAAAACGCAGTTAATTGCCAGAATGCAAGGCTTAAAAAAAGAATCAGTCGAAACATGGGCTGATTGCAATGATCGCAGCCTCCACCAGGTTCAACAATATTTTTTACAGAGCGTGGGATTGCTGCGAAAAAAGAGAGGGTTTGTGAGCTTTAACGGAAAACCGTGGGAGTCTGGGCCTGTGTTTTCGTAGGATGGCTCTTAACTTTTTCCAACAGGTGCCACTCGCCATGAATTCTTTGCAACTCCTGAGAGAGCAAAAAGCCGCCCTCGAAGAAGAAATCGCCAGAGCGGTCAAAGAGGCCAACGAAAAAAAGATGGCCTTGGAAGCGCAAATTGAAAAGCAGCGCATCCAGGAAATCTTGCACGGCCGGGCCGAAGTTCAAAAAATACTGATCAAGTACAACCTCACCATTGAAGAAGCCATCAGCACGGCCGCGCCTGTGGTGACCAAAGAAGGCAAAGTTTCTGGGGGCGTGCCTGTCAAAGGAACCAGCTACCTCAGCGAAATCAGAACGTACTACAACAACGCTGCTAAATAAAGTGCGCGTTTGGGCAAGCGCAGGCGGTGCTTGCCGCAGGGCCTTTTCGATGCCCTCACCCTGACCCAGAGGGGGAGGGAATGAATATGGGCTCCCTCCCCCCTCTGGGGGGAGGACTGTGGAGGGGGGCACGCGTGAGGCAACGATGGTGCCACACGATGCCCCCACCCTGACCCTCCCCCAGAGGGGGAGGGAATGAATGCAGGCTCCCTCGCCCCTTTGGGTAAATAACTCTTTCTGAGCAACGCCGTTGTTTCTGCATTGGCTGACTGTGCCCACGCCTGCCCAAGCGCTACGCTGGCTTGAAATGCGCATTGTCCAGGGCCTTGAACCCAAGGCCTTTCGGTCGGCTTTTTTCTTATGATTGTAAAAAAGTGTGTAAAAAATCAGTTTAAATATTGGTTTTTAGGTTTGACATTTCATGTCATTGATTTTGATAAATGACTCCTGTGAGTTGTTTTATTTAAATTAATGCTGAAAATTTCAATAAATCTTAATTTTTTAACACTTTTAAATTAATACCATGAGTCAAGAGTCTGTACCAAACGGTTATTTTTCTGCGGCTAACTCTGGACCGTACAACGACACCTCGACAGGTGGGACTGGAAACGACACTGAGGGAGGCGGTCAGGGTAATGACACGGTGGTGGATGCGGACCGCAACGACAGTTTTGAAACTGCGGTTGCAATGACCCTGGGCTTGAAGGTCTCGAATGAATTTCAATTGGTAGGTGACAGGGACTACTTCAATTTCTCTGTGACCTCGCCAGGCGCGCTGAGCTTGGTGTTCGATTTGCCGCCCGAGGGCGACGTGGACAGCTACTTCAGTCTTGAGCTTTATGGCCCCAATGACACTTGGCTCAGTTCATTCTCAAGCGCCAAGACCAGGACCTTTCCGGCCATCTTGGTCCAAGAGGGCGGGTACAACTTGGTGGTGGGCGCAGCATATTTCCCTGGCCAAAGCGTGGCCTACAGCCTCACGGCCAGCCATGTGCCGGGCTCGACTCGGGTGCTTGAGTCCGAAAGCAACGACACCGCTGAGACGGCCGATGCGCTGAGCCTGGGCACGGCCATGACAGGGAAGATGACCACGGGTGAGGATCAGGACTACTTCAAGTTCTCTGTGGCCGGTAAAGGGGTGCTGACCCTGGCCTTTGATCTGCCCATAGGCTTTGATGACTTTGACCCCTTTACGTTGTCTCTGTATGACGACAAAGGCGTTTTGCTCAATTCAATCGCGAACGGTGTCAGCGATACCTACCAGACCAGTTTGTCGAAAGCGGGCGACTACTACTTGGCTGTCAGCGCCACTTACCAGTATGACTACAGCGAAGGCCGCTCCTACAGCCTGAAGGTCAGCCATCAAGAGGGCTCGACTGCGGGGTTTGAATCAGAAGGCAACAACAGTGCTGAGGAGGCCAGCGAGCTCACCCTGGGCACGGCGATCACGGGGCAGCTGGCCTCGGGCGAGGATGTGGACTACTTCAAGTTCGTTGTGAGTGATTCAGGCTTGCTGACCCTGGACCTTGATCTGCCCACCGACTACGACTATTTTGATTCCTTCAGCTTGGGCCTTTATGACGCCGACGGCACGCTGCTCAATTCATACGCCAGTGGCGCGGACAAGACCTTCAAGACCGTGGTGGCGCAAGCGGGCGAGTACTACCTGGTTTTAAGCGCTGCTTCCAGCTATGACTACAGCAGCGGCTCCTACAGCCTGAAGGCCAGCTACGCGCCGGGATCGATTGAGGGCTTTGAGTCAGAAAGCAACGACAGCCTTGAAACTGCCAACGCGATGAGCTTGGACAAGGCGGTCATGGGTCAGCTCAGCAGCTACGCCGACATCGACACCTTCAAGCTGGAGGCATTGAGTGCGGGTCTTTTGACGCTGAACTTCGATATCTCTAACGGTGCGTTGGGCGTCAAAAACGTTAATAACACCGCCAACACCGCCAACACCGCCAACACCGACAACACCGACAACACCGGCGAAGGCGATTACCCCGACTACACCGATTACTCTGATTCCTTCAGCGTTCGTTTGATTGATGTGGATGGCATGGTCATCGCGTCGTTCAGCGCTGGCAGCACGCAAATCTTCGAGGCCTCGGTGACACAGGCGGGAGATTATTTTGTCGAAATTGCCTCAAGCGACTACAACTACAGTGCCGATGTTTACGAGCTGAAGGCCTCATTGGTGGCAGCCGCCGAAGGTTTCGAGATTGAACCCAACGACTACTACCCCAACGAGGTCCAGTCGGGCAAGCAAATCAAAGGCAAGCTCTCGACAGCAGATGACGTGGACTGGTTCTTTGTGAACCTCGAAGCCTCAAGCGATTTGAAAATTACCTTCGACGTCCCGACCGACAGCGAAGACAGTTATTTCCAGGGTTGGTTGTACGATGAAGACGGCTACCTGTTGGTCAGTGATGTCACAGGCAAAGACGTTGAATTCACTTTGGGTGCGCTGGATGCCGGCATTTATTATTTTGGCTTGTCCACTTCGGACAGCAGCAAGCACGACGCTGGGGTTTACGGCCTGACCCTGACGACCTTGGCCGCCGCTGCCCCCAACATCGAGCTAGAGAACAACAACACCCCAAGCGCTGCCAACCCATTGGCCTTGGACGTCAGCATGTCGGGCAAGCTCCCGACGGCTGACGATATAGATGTGTTCAGCGTGGACCTGATTGCAAAAGGCACGCTCAGCGTTAACTTTGACGGCCCGACCGACAGCACCTGGACCGACTACTTCCGCATTGATGTTCACGATTCTGCGGGCGCTCTTTTGGACAGCCGCCATACAGGCGTAGACACCGCCTTTGATGTCAAGCTGCCCGTTGATGCAAAGAAGGTGCCCATTGACGGCAAGTACACAGTGACCATCGCCGCCGTCAACATTGACGATGAAAGCACCGGCGATTACCACCTGACGGTCAGCGCGGCCGCAGTCGTGGTGGAAGTGCCTGTGCCCGAGGGCGCCATCCAGGGCACGCAATCTGACGACACCCTCACAGGAACGGCAAAGGACGATTTGATTTACGGTCTGGGTGGCAGCGACCTGATTGATGGTGGCGCCGGCAGCGACACCGTGGTCTTTCAGGCGAACAGCACCGAGCTCAGCATCCACGCCGTCAGCGGCTTGACTGCGGTGCGGGGCGGCTACGCAGCAGGTGACCATGCTTACACCGTCAGCCGCCTGTTGAATGTCGAAAACATCAAGACCGCTGACGACACTATTCCCCTGGGCTCGGACAGTGTCACGCCTTTGCTGGGCACCTTCGATTCGGACCGCATCCTTGGAACCGACAAGAGCGACCTGATCGACGGCATGGGCGGCAGCGATTTCATAGACGGCGGAGCAGGCGCCGACACCTTGGTGCTGTTTGGCCCCGGCGATCATTTTGTGGTGACGACCGTGGCCGGCATCACCCGCATTGAAGGCAGCGAAGACGCCAATGAATACGCGGGCCATGTGTCACGAACCGTGGGTGTCGAGACCCTGGGCTTTATTCGCAACGAGTCCAAGCCCCTGCAGGTCAGCGACAGCGCAAAGGTCTTTGGCTCCGAGGGCAGTGACAGCCTCACCGGCACCGTGGCCAACGAGGTTTTCGACGGCCTGGGTGGGGCAGACCAGGTCGATGGTGGCGCCGGCAGTGACACCTTGGTCTTTTTTGGGCTCTTCCGAGACTTTACGGTGACTGCGCCCACGGCGGACAAGCCCGAGCTGACCATTGAGGGAAAGGACACCGCCGGCAAGGACTACGCGGGCCACACCGTGCGGGCCAGCAACATTGAAAAGCTCGCCTTCACCGACGTGCAGATCGATGTGAAAAATCCCCCTGGGCTGGTGGTCTCGCCGGCCAGCACCTTGCTGGCAGAGGGTGGGGCGGCCACCGGCTTGAGCCTGTCGCTGGCGGTCAAGCCCAGCCAGGCCGTCACGGTAGATGTCAGGGGTGGCAATCAGCTGGAGAGCAGCCCAAAGCAACTCAAATTTGACGCCCTCAACTGGAACACCCCACAGACCGTGCAGATCAGCGCGGTCGATGACAGCCTCGCAGAAAAGCAGCACAAAGCTGATCTCAGCATCACAGTCACCAGCGACGACCCGCAATACGCCGCTTTGTCAGTCAACCCGGTCACTTACACCATTTCTGACAACGACGTGGCAGGCGTGGGCAGCGTCAAAGGGCAGTTGTGGAACGACGCCGACAAAGACGGTGTGGTCGATGCGGGTGAGCAAAAGCTCGCCAATTGGGTGGTGTTTGACGATGTCAATCGCAACGGCCGGTTGGATACAGGTGAAGCCAGCACCAAGTCTGACAGCAGCGGCAAGTACCAGCTCGATGAGCTGAGCAACGGGGTGCACACCATCGTCGCTCGCGCCGAGTCAGGCTGGAGCCCCACTTTCCCCAGCCTGAGCAAAGCGGCCGCCTCCATCATCGTGAACTCAGCCGGATCGGGCACATTCACAAAAGGGGACACGGTCGATATGCCGCTCAGTGCGTCGGCCGCGAGCGCTCCGTTTTCCAACCTGGGTCTGGCCACCAACATTGCCGCTTTTCATGCAGACCCGCGTTTTGCCAATATCAAAGGCAAGGGCATGTCTGTGGTCGTCGTCGACACGGGCATTGACCTGGACCATCCTCACTTCGGCCCCGATGCCGACAAAAACGGAATCGCTGACCGCATTGTTTTTAATTACGACTTCGTAGGCGCCAACGACAACAACGCCAGCGATGTCCAAGGTCACGGCACCCACGTGGCCGGCACGGTGGGCTCGTCTGATGCCAACTACCTGGGCGCTGCGCCTGAGGTCAACATCATTGCCCTGCGCGTGCTGGGCGATAACGGCTCCGGCAAAGGTGCAGACATCATGGAGGCGCTCAATTGGGTGGTGGCCAACGCAAGCCGCTACAACGTGGTGGCGGTCAACCTGTCCTTGGGCGATAGGTCTTTTGACACATCGCCAACGGAAGGTTACCTGAGCACCCAGTTCAAGGCGCTCACCAATTCGGGCGTGGTGGTGGTGTCAGCGTCTGGAAACTCATACGGAGACAATCAAGTACAAGGCGTCAGCTACCCTTCTTCAGACCCTTACTCCCTGTCAGTGGGCGCTGTTTTTGCGTCAGCCGACACATACGATACGCAAAAAGGCGTTCCAGATTCAATAGTCGGCTTCACTCAACGCTCCGAGACGGAGTCTGATATTTTTGCCCCTGGGGTGAATATTGTTGCGGCCCGAAACGGTGGTGGTGCGGTCGGCATGAGCGGGACCAGCATGGCCTCACCAGAGGTCGCCGGCATGGTGGCTCTGGCCCAGCAACTGGCCATGAAGGAGCTGGGGCGGCGCCTGTCCTACGATGAAATCCGAGACCTGATGAGAAAAACCGGGGTCATCATCGTCGACAAGGAGGACGCCACCGACGGCGTCATCAACACCGGCCTGACTTTCCAACGCATAGACATGCTGAGCCTGGCCGAGGCCATTTTGGCGATCAAGCCGCCAGCCTCGCACACGGTCACCATCAGCAACGGCGCCGCGGTCGATGGCAAGAACTTTGGTTTTGCCTCTGGGTCGGTTGTTCAAGGCCTTTCAGCCAATGATTTCATTGTGGGCGCCAGCCTCAGTGAGATCTTGCGAGGCGGTGCTGGTGAAGACCAGATCGATGCCAGCGAAGGCGACGACCGTATTTATGGCGAGGCGGGCGACGACCGCCTCAGAGGTGGCGCAGGCAACGACGTGGTTGACGGCGGTGCAGGCAATGATGTGGCCGTCTTCAGTGGCCCCCAGCGCGACTACACCGTCACCTGGTCCAGCACAGCGGGCTCTTTTTCGGTCAGCTCTGTCGCTGAGGGCGCAGACACTCTGGTGAGCATAGAGACCTTGGCCTTTCAAGATGCCAATGTCGCTGCCAGCGCCTTGCAAACAAGCAGCACGCAAACGGCACCCACGCTCACCGCAGTCACCACGCTGGCCGGCGCCACTGAAGACGCCCCATTGACCATCACCTATGCGATGCTGGCGGCTGCGGCCAACGAGGCTGACGCGCAAGGCGGCGATATTGCGTTTCGCGTGGAGTCTGTCACCAGCGGCACGCTGACCAAAAGCGGTCAGGTGGTGCAGCCCGGATTGACCCTGCTGGCCCCGCAGGAGCAGTGGGTCTGGACCCCAGCGGCCCACGCCAACGGCACGGTCGCTGCATTCAAGGTCAAGGCGGTGGACGATGCAACGCTTGCATCAAGCACCGACGTGCAGGTCAGCGTGGCTGTCAGCGCTGTGAACGACGCGCCCAAGGGCGCGGTGAGCATCAGCGGCACAGCCAAACTGGGCCAAGTGCTCAGCGCCAGCAACACCCTGACCGATGCAGAGGGCATACCCACCACGGGCAATGGCGCGATCAAGTACCAATGGCTTGCCAACGGCAGCAACATCACAGGAGCCACGGCCAGCACCTACACCCTGACGCAGGCCGAGGTGGGCAAGCTCATCACGGCGGTGGCCAGCTACACCGACCTGGCTGGAAAGCTTGAGAGCATGACAAGCGCTGCAACGGCAGCCATTGCGCCAGCCGACACGGTGGTGTCCAAGCCAACGTTCTGGAAAAACGCCACCAAAGCCCCCGCCGAGGTCAACAAAACCACGGCCGTGGATTTGGCCGATGCCATCGCTGTGCTCAAGATGATCGTGGGCTTGCCCGTCAACACCAACAACGTGGCCTTGTCACCCTACCAGGCCATTGCGGCTGACTTTGACCAAAACGGGTCAGTCGAGCTCAGTGACGCGATTGGCGTGCTCAAAATGGTGGTGGGCCTGAGCGCCCCTGCGCCCGCTTGGAAATACTTTGACGGCGACAAACTCGGTGTGGACTACAAGGTCGCCACAGCCCTCAGCCACAAGAGCTGGAGCACCGCATCCGCGCTGTCCTCGCTCGACAACGTGGCCGCCGAGGTCAAGATCGTCGGCGTGCTCACGGGCGACGTGGACGGGTCTTGGTTGGCACCATAAGAGGCGGGTCTT
>CAMCUN010000082.1 GCA_945878995.1 Polaromonas sp. YR568
GATGACCTCAAAGCCGTTGGTCAGGCGCACTTTGGCGACTTTGCGCAGCGCTGAGTTGGGCTTTTTAGGCGTCGTGGTGTACACACGGGTGCACACGCCGCGGCGCTGTGGAGAGTTTTGCATCGCGGGGCTTTTGGACTTGGTCTTTTCGACCTCGCGGCCCTGACGCACGAGCTGATTGATGGTTGGCATTAAAAAAACGTCCCTAAACGTTGAATGGGCTCATAAAAATGAACACACGAAAATCTTCCGCCGAAAGTCGGAAAAGCCCGCCAGTGTAGCAGCACGCAGTTTGGCGGGCAAATTGGCTGGACTGGCGAGCCTTGTCAATCACTTGATCCACAAGCGAATGGCGTCCCAGGCCCGCCCCAAGACACCGGCTTCTTCCACCGCTTCCAGTGCCACCAGGGGCACTTCTGCCAGCGAGGCGGTGGCGCCTTCGCTGGTGATTTTGAGAGAACCAACCACCTGGCCGCGCTGAAAAGGCGCCACCAGCGGGTCGGGGCGCACCACTTCGGTTTTGAGCCGGCCGGCCGTGCCTGCGGGCACCGCGACCACGATGGGCAGCGGGCGGCCGAGCTTGACCACGGGCGATTTGCCTTTCCAGACCGACGGGCTCACCACGGCCTGGCCGCCATCGAACAATTTGACCGCCTCGTAGGCCGTGAAGCCCCAGTTCAAGAGTTTTTGCGCCTCGCTGGCTCGGGCGTTCTCGTTGGCCGTGCCCAAAACCACCACCACCAAACGCCGGCCACCGGGCTGCTGACCCACTCCCAGATTGGGAAAATCACGCTTGGCGGTCGCAATCAGGCAATAACCTGCGGCGGTGGTGTAGCCGGTTTTCAGGCCGTCTACCGACGGGTCGCGGAACAGCAGCAAGTTGCGGTTGCTCTCATTGGCCGCAGGTGTGCCCGAATAGCGGTACTTTTTGATGGCGTAGTAGCCCACATATTCTGGGAAATCCGTCATGAGGCGGGTTGACAGCAGCGCCAAATCGCGCGCGGTGGTCAGGTGGCCAGGCTCGGTCAGGCCCTCGGGGTTTTTGTAGACCGTGTTTGGCATGCCCAGCGCCTTGGCCTGCTCATTCATGCGCTGCACAAAGCGCTCCACACTGCCGCTCACACCTTCGGCCAGCGCCACCGTGGCGTCATTGCCCGACTGCACGATCATGCCCTTGACCAGGTCCTCCACAGGCACCTGCATTTTGGGGTCTATGAACATGCGCGAGCCCGGCATTTTCCAGGCCCGCTCGCTCACCCCCAGGGTTTGCTTGAGCTCGAGCTTTTTGGACTTCAGGGCGTCGAACACCAAGTAAGCCGTCATCAACTTGGTCAGCGAGGCCGGCTCCACGGGGGTGTCAATCTCATGGGCTGCCAGGTATTGGTTGGCCGTCACGTCCAGCACCAAATAAGAGCGTGCCGCAATTTCCAAGGGCCGGGGGGCTTGGGCCGCCGCAGGCAAGACCCCCAAGCCAGACAAGCTCAGGCCAGCGAGAAGGGAAAAAGCAAAGCGAAGCATCGACAAAGAGTGCACAAAAAACCAGTGAAAAAGAGGGCGTTGAGGATCGCAACAAAAAGGCGCCGCTTGCAGCCGCCCACTGATTTGCCTCAAAAAACAGGTGTCAAGGGCCGAGGTGGCGCACCACCAAGCTTTTGAGAAGAGGCAATTGTCCATGAAAGAAATGCCCGCCACCAGGCACCACCATCACCGGCAAGACCTGTGGCCTGGCCCAATCCATGACGGCCGACAAAGGCACGGTGTCGTCGGCCTCGCCATGGATCACCAAGGTCTTGTCGTGCGACTCATGCGGGATGGGGGCCACCTCAAAACGGCTGGCGGCGGTGCCCACCAGCACCAATTTGGCCACCTCGCGCTGTCCAGTCAGCTCAGCCATGGCCTGCGTGGTGACAAAAGCGCCGAATGAAAAGCCGGCCAAGGCCAGCGGGGCGTCCAGGGGCGCCTGAGCGATGGCGGCCAGCATGTCTTGCAACTCGCCTCGGCCCTCGTCGTAGGTGCCCGCGCTGGCACCCACCCCCCTGAAGTTAAAACGCAGGGCGCGCCAGCCGCACTGCGTAAAAGCCCGGGCCAAGGTTTGCACCACCTTGTTGTCCAGGGTGCCGCCATAAAGCGGATGCGGGTGCGCAATCACCGCCGTGCCCCGCGCAGGCCCTGTTCCAGCGTCCTCGGCCATCTCCAAGAGGCCAGCCGGCCCGGCGATGGTGAATTTGCGGGTGTGGGAATTCACGGCGGTTCAGCGGCCCAGGTGCGCTGGCGTGCGCAAGCGTTCCACCACCTCGCCCTTTTTCAGGTGCGACTCGATGATCTCGTCAATGTCGCTGGCGTCCACATAGCTGTACCACACCGCCTCGGGGTATACCACGGCCACCGGGCCTGCCGCACAACGGTCCAGACAACCAGCTTTGTTGACCCGGACACCGCCAGGGCCGGCCAAACCAGCCGCCTTGACCTGCGCTTTGCAATGGTCAAAAGCCTGCTGGGCGCCATGGTGGGCGCAAGCGTCCTGGCCATTGCTGCGCTCGTTGAGGCAGAAAAAAACGTGGTGCTTGTAATAAGAGCTTGCAGGCTGCTGGGCCTGTGAGGCCGCCATCATGGGTGCGCTGGTCTGGGTCATGGATCGATTCTACGTTTGCCCCTCAGGCCAACAGATGTGCTGAGCAAGCGATGCAGCAGGTAAGCCAGGGCCGCAAAAGGCCAGAGCCAACCCAGCCATTGGGTCAGTCCATTAAAACGCACAAACCGACCCTGCTCCCACACCTGACGGGTTTGCTCAAAATACGGGTCAGAAGGCGCTTGGTTCAACAAAGCCAGTTGCAGCGCCACGGCCACCAGCGCCAGCACGGCCGCCGGGCGCGTGCCCAGCCACAGCGCGGCAAGCCCCCAGAGCAGGGCGGCGGCCAGGCCAAAGCGCACGGGCTGGTCCAGCCAGGCCCAGGCATGTTCCGGGCCAAAACTCAGTGCCGACGACAACGCCGTGGCGGCCACCGACATCGTCAGCAGCAGCCCCAAAAAGACCAGGCGCTGCCACAGCCGCCGAATGACGCCAAAGCCCAACAAAGTGGGCACCACGGCACCAAGCGCCACACAAACCACCACCGCGCCTGGCAGCAAGGGCTGTAACTCCACCTCGCGCACGGGCAACCACTGCAAAAAGGGGGTGCCCTGCAGCAGTTCCACGGCGGCGTCCTCCAGTCGCTCCATCACCTGGCCCAGCCCCAGCGGCACCGAGGCGGGAAACAAGAGCGCGGCAGGCCACAAAGCCAACAACACCAAGGCGCCACGCGCCTCGGGGAAAAACCAACGCGCACGAAATTCGCTCCAGCGCTGCAGCGCCCCCCAGCGCTCCAGCAAGAATGCCAGGCCAGCCCCCAGCCAAGCGCCGGCGGTATTGAGCATCAAGTCCAGGTTGGAGGGCACCCGGGCGGGCAAATAGCTCTGGGCCGTCTCCAACACCAAGGACAAGGCCGCGCACGACAGCGTGGCGCGCGAGACCGGCCAGCCCGGGCGGCTGCCGCGCAACACCGACAGGGCCAAGAAAAAACCCAGCGGGCCATAGCCCAGCAAATTGGTCCAGACATCGAACCACGTCCAGTAGCGCGGCAGCGGAGCGCTCAGAAAAACCCAGGGCAGCAGGTTTTGGTCGCGCCAATTGGCAAACGGGTACAGGCTGGCATACACCACCACGCAAGCCGTGGCCAAAGCCAGCGGCCAGGCCGAGGTGGGCTGATGGCCTGGGCGCAAAGGCATCAGAGCCAGCCCTGTCTCAAGACTGCCAGGGTTTGACCACCACCAACACCACAGCCGCCACCATCAAGAGCACGGGCAGTTCATTGAACCAGCGGAACCACACATGGCTGCGCTGGTTGTGGCCGCGCTCAAACTGGCGCAACAAGCGCATGCACATGTGGTGGTAACCCAGCACCAGCACCACCACCGCCAGCTTGGCGTGCATCCAGCCACTGCCGGCGCTGCGGCCTATGCCGTAGCCCAACCAAAGCCACAGGCCCAGCAACACCGCCGGCACAGCCAGCAGGTGGGTAAAGCGCATGAGCTTGCGCGCCATGAGCAGCAAGCGCTCACGCTCGGCCACGCTGCCGGGCGCCACCATGGCCAAGTTGACGAAGATGCGTGGCAGGTAAAACAGACCGGCGAACCAGCTGGCCACAAAAATAATGTGAAATGACTTGATCCAAAGCATGGACAGAGTTTAAGGGGGCGCCACCCTGTCAGCCTTTGCCCGACCCCACAGCGCGCTGCACGGCGACAGTCTGAGCTCAAGCAGGCCGCTAAAATTGACAAGTTACAAACGGGTTACCGGCGGGCATGCCGGAGCCCACAAGCCCACCTCACCACCCGACAGGACAGATTCATGGCCCTTGTTTCCATGCGCGAGCTGCTCGACCACGCGGCCGAGCACCACTACGGCATCCCCGCCTTCAACGTGAACAACCTCGAACAGGTGCAGGCCGTCATGGCGGCGGCCGACGAGGTGGGCGCGCCCGTGATCTTGCAGGCCTCAGCTGGTGCGCGCAAGTACGCCGGGGAGAGCTTCATCAAGCACCTGATTGAAGCGGCCTGCGAGGCCTACCCCCACATCCCCCTGGTGATGCACCAGGACCACGGCACCAGCCCCCAAATTTGCCAAGGCGCCATCGGCCTGGGCTTTGGCTCGGTGATGATGGACGGCTCGCTCATGGAGGACGGCAAAACCCCAGCGTCGTTTGACTACAACGTCGAGGTCACCCGCAAAGTGGTTGAGATGGCCCACCAAGTGGGCGTGACGGTCGAGGGCGAGCTCGGCTGTCTGGGCAACCTGGAAACCGGCGAGGCTGGTGAAGAAGACGGCATTGGCGCCGAGGGCAAACTCGACCACAGCCAAATGCTCACCGACCCCGAAGAAGCGGCCGTCTTCGTCAAGGCCACCCAGCTCGACGCCCTGGCCATTGCGATTGGCACCAGCCACGGCGCCTACAAATTCAGCCGCAAGCCCACGGGCGACATTTTGGCGATCTCGCGCGTCAAAGAAATCCATGCCCGCATCCCCAACACCCACTTGGTGATGCACGGCTCGTCGTCGGTCCCCCAAGAGTTGCTTGCCCTCATCAACCAATACGGCGGCCACATGAAGCAGACCTTTGGCGTGCCGGTGGAAGAAATCCAAGAAGCCATCAAGCACGGCGTGCGCAAAATCAACATCGACACCGACATCCGCCTGGCCATGACGGGCGCAGCGCGCAAATTCATGGCCGAGAACCCCGAGAAATTCGACATGCGCGAATGGATGAAGCCCGCCCGCGAAGCCGCCAAGGCGGTGTGCAAGGCGCGCTACCTGGAGTTCGGCTGCGAAGGCCAGGCCGGCAAGATCAAGCCCCTGGGCATGCAAGTCATGGTGGCCAAATACGCCAAGGGCGAATTGGCGCAACTGGTGCGCTGAATTCGGCTGCGCGCGCTTGCCGCGCGCAGGGAGATAATCCACAGCCCGCTGCCTGAGCAGCGGGTTTTTTGTTGGCCGCCCTGTCGGCCCCCACCGCCTGAATGCCTGGCCATGCGCACTGCCCTCCACACCTCCGCCCTCACCTCCTTGCCCTTGCTCGCTCGCGGCAAGGTGCGCGACAACTACGCCGTGGGCCATGACAAGTTGCTGATGGTGGCCAGCGACCGCCTGAGCGCGTTCGACGTGATCCTGGGCGAGCCGATTCCGGGCAAGGGCAAGCTGCTCACCCGCATGGCGCTGTTTTGGTTCGACAAGCTCGGCCACCTCTGCCCCAACCACCTCACCGGCCAGGCGCCCGAGAGCGTGGTCACGCCCGCCGAGCTGCCCCAGGTGGAGGGCCGCTCCATGCTGGTCAAGCGCCTCAAGCCCATCCCGGTGGAAGCCGTGGTGCGCGGCTACCTGGCCGGCAGCGGCTGGCAGGAGTACCAGGTCAGCCAATCGGTCTGCGGCGTGCCTTTGCCAGAGGGTCTGAAAAACGCCAGCCCCCTGCCCGAGCCCATCTTCACACCTGCGGCCAAGGCAGAAGCGGGCGAGCACGACGAAAACATCTCTTACGAGCAGGTGGTGGAGGTCGTGGGGCCTGTGCTGGCCGCCGAGATGCGCCGCGTGAGCATCGCCATTTACAAGGCGGCGGCCGAATTTGCGCTGACCAAGGGCATCATCATTGCCGACACCAAGTTCGAATTTGGCCTGGATGAGCATGGCACGCTGACCCTGATGGACGAGGTGCTGACCCCCGACTCCTCGCGCTACTGGCCCATCGAAGGCTACGAGGCCGCCTTTGCCCAAGGCGTCAACCCGCCCAGCTACGACAAGCAGTTTGTGCGCGACTGGCTAGAAGCCGTGCGCATCAACGGCAAGCCTTGGGACAAAACCCCACCGGCACCCGCGCTGCCACCCGAGGTGGCGCAAAAAACAGCGGCCAAGTACGAAGAAGCGCTGCAGCGGCTGACGGGCTGAGCCACCCCCTCAACCATCCCTGCCAAGCCCGAGGTATTGAGCGCAAGCCTGGTCGAGCTGGGCTCCCGCCCATTCAACCAAGGGCTTGTGGGCTGTCCAACACAATGGCTTGGCCATGCGGGGTGCGCTCGGCAGCAGCGGCCCAAGCGTGCTCCAACTCATGAATTTGCTCGGGCGTGCCCAGCCCGCGCTCTATCACCAGTTGCTCCAGCGCATTGAGCCAGTGCGTGTAGTAAAGGCTGCCGTCGCTGGCTTCGCCGCGCGTTTGGCCCGCGCGGATTTCGCGGGTCAGGGCTTGGGCCCATTGCGGCCAGGTGAACACGCCCTTTTCATGCAGCTGCAAGGTCATGGCAAAGGCGTGGGCTTGCCAGGGCTCGGCAAACACCGTGCCCTGCGAGGCTATTGAGGGCAGGGGAAAGCCGTCGCCGCAGGCTTGGGCCACATCGCTGAGGGTGGTCATTGGGGTGGTCATGGGGGTGTTCATGGCGAAGGCGCAGTTTCCAAATAAGACTCCCAGGCATCCACGCACACTTGGCTGCCCGCTTCGGCCTGCGGGCCCCACAGCTCGGCGCCCTCAAACACCACGGCGTAGAGGTGCTCGGCCGTGCCCTCAAAAGGCGGCAGCATGTGCTTGACATGCTGGTCGGGCAAGACATGGCTGCCATGGTGCAGCACCACCGTGCCCACATGGCCGCGCACATAGCGCGGCAGCCGGGTGTGGCCCTGGGGGTTGAGGTTGAGGGCGCGCACGCGCTGGCCCACGGCAAAGCGCGGGGGCGCTTGGGCTGGCCGGTCGGCCGGGCTGCCTTTGGCCAGGGCCGCGTCCACCTCGGCGGCTTTGAGCACTCGAACACCGGCCACCGGTGGTGTGAGGGCTTGGCCTTGTTCCAGCTCCTGCAGCGTGATGAGGCCGCGCTCGACCAAGAGCTTTTGCAGCGCCTGGATCCAGATGGCGTAGTAAGGGCCTTGCAGGTAGTCCAGCGGGGGCAAAGACTCGCGGGCCGAGCGCGCCAGGTCGATGTTCCACAGCCCGCTTGCGCCCATGGCCACCGTCACGCCCAGAGCCCGTCGCTCCCACTCGCCATGAAACAGCGGCTCATTCGCTTCGATCATGACCGGCCCATAGCCTTGCAGGCCGCCCATGTCGTGCACGCCGTTCATGCCGCCTCCTGAGGGTTGAGCGCCAAGCCGGTGCCAATCATGGAGTCGCGGGTGACCAGCGTGGCCAGCTGCTCTTGGCTCCAGCCCTCCGTGCCCGCCGGGCGCTCGGGCAGCACCAAATAACGCACCTCGGCGGTGGAGTCCCACACGCGAATTTGTTTTTCTGCGGGCAGACTCAGCCCAAAATCGGCCAGCACCGCGCGCGGCTCAATGACAGCGCGAGAGCGGTAAGCCGCGCTTTTGTACCAAACCGGGGGCAGGCCCAGCACCGGCCAGGGGTAGCAGCTGCACAGGGTGCAAACCACCATGTGGTGGGTCTCTGCGCTGTTGGGCACGGCCACCATGTGCTCGCCCTGGCGGCCGGTGTAGTCCATGGATGCGATGGCGGCGGTGGCGTCTTGCAGCAACCAGTCCCGAAACGCCGGATCGGCCCAGGCGCGCGCCACCACTTTGGCGCCGTTGTGTGGGCCCACATGCACCTCATAGGTTTCGATGATGCGGTCCACCGCCGCCGGGTCCAGGTAGCCTTTTTGCGTGAGCAAGGTTTCCAGGGCGCGCACGCGCAGGTCCATCTCGCTCAGGGTGCTGTGCTCGTGGCTGTGGTGGTGACTGTGTTCGTGGTGATGTCCGTGGTCGGCTTGCATGGGCGCTCCTTAAAAGGCGATGGCCTGAGTATGGCGTGAGTAGGGCCTAAGTTCCGGGACCTCAAGCACATCCCTGTTCCTGCCTCACAGTCAAATACCAGGTGAGGGCAGTGGGCTTGAGCGGCAGCATCACCCTGAGCCAGCTGATGGGTTAAATTGAAGTTCTTTCACCTTTGACAAAGATCATCTATGAAAAGCTTGATGGTGGTCCTGACCGGTTTTTTATGCCTGCTCACAGCGGGTTTGCAAGCGCATGCGCAAAGTTTTCCCAGCAAGCCCATCACCGTGGTCGTGCCCGCGCCTCCTGGCGGGGTGGTCGATGCCTCCGGGCGGCTGTTGGCCGAGGCCATGGCCCGCCAACTCGGCCAGCCTGTGGTGGTCGACAACCGGGGCGGGGCCAGTGGCAACATCGGCTACAGCCATGTGGCGCGTTCAGCGGCAGATGGCTACACCCTGTTGACCTCCTACTCGGCCTTCCACCTGGGAAACCCTTCCCTGTTCCCCAAGCCGGGTTGGGCGCAAACCGACTTTGTGCCCGTGGCCATGGCGGTGGTGGCCACCAACGTGATTGCAGTGCACCCGTCCATTCCCGCCAACACCCTGAGCGAGTTGATCGCCTACCTTAAAAGCAACCCTGACAAGGTGTCCTACGCCTCCCAAGGCTCGGGCTCATTGGCCCATGTGGGGACAGAGATCTTCAAGTCCCAGACCTCGACCAACATGTTGCACGTGCCCTACCGAGGCTCTGGCCCGGCCATTCAAGACATGCTCGCCGGTCAGGTGCAGTTGTTCATCACCACCCCGCCCTCGGTGATGCAGCACATTCAGGCCGGCAAGCTCAAGGGCATTGCGGTGACCGGCAAAACACGCCACCCCGGTCTGCCGCAGGTGCCAACCACCGCCGAGGCCGGACTGCCAGCTTTTGAGCTGGAGGGCTGGGTGGCTTTGTTCGCCCCGACCGGCACCCCGGCCGAGGCGCTCAACCGACTGACGGCCGCCGTCAAAGCCTCGGTGGAAACGCCCGAGGTGGTGGCCAAAGCCAAGGCCGCTGGGCTTGAAATTCGCTTTTTAGCGGCGCCCGCTTTGCAAGAGGTGGTCAGGGCCGAAACCGCCGGCTGGGCCAAGACCATCAAGGGCGCCAATATCGTGGTGCAGTGATGCTTGCTGCGGTGCTCAAGCGTGCCGCAGCAAATCTCCAAACACGGTGTGCTCGCCCTCGCGGCGGTCAGCGCCAGGCGCGTCATAGAGCACCAGCCAGCGGGCTTGGGGGCTCGCCATGGCGGCTGGCACATTACAAATGGCCTCTGCCCGGTTGCTGCCAGACCCGTGCGGCAGCGTGGTGGCCTCTGTCAGCGCCGCTTCAAAGCGCACAGGCTCGGCGTTGGCGTTCATCACCTTGCGCGCACCCGGCCACTTGAACAGACGGATGTCACCATTGAGCACCATGGTGGGGCCGGCCAAGATGTACAGGTCGTCACCGCAAAAGTGCAAATCGCGCACGCCCAGTCCGTCGAGCTGCAAAAAATGCTTGCGCACCAGAGTGCCCTTGTCGTCCAGGGGCGCCAGTCGCAAATCGTCGGCACGAACTTCTACCTGAATTTCAAGCAGCGCCGACCAGCCCCGCAGCACCGGGCCGCGCAAACCCAGCAGCAACCTGGGCCCATCCACCGCCAGGCCCTCAATGTCAAAGCCGTTGTCCTTGCCCGGGATCGCCATGTAAGGGCCAAAGTGGGGATCGTCGGCCAGCGCCCGGGTCAGCAAGTTGGCTTGTGCATCGCCCTTGAGCCGCAGTGCCCGGCGTCCATCGGCCGCTTGCTTGACCAGGCAGGGCGTGCCGTCGGCATCGGGCTCCAGGGGCAGGCGAGCCAGCAGCCGCCGGTTGCCGTCCAGCGCCACCTTGGCCAGCCGTTTGGCGTTGTCAGCGTGAGAGCGGTCCGGTTTGATGTTCTTGCGCTTGAGCCCGTGTGAGCCCACCACCCAGAGGTAGCCGTCGGCCACGGCCATGCCCTCCAGGTCGGCTTCTTCGTCGGCGGCGCCCGGCAGGTCCAGCAAATCAGCCAGGGGAAAGTCGCGCACCTCGCCAAAGCGCAAGCTTTCACGGCCCACGGGGTCCAGCCGGCGCAAACGGTCCAGGCCACACGCCTCGTCGCCCGCCACCCACAGCCAGTCCCCGGTGAAGGCCGCGCCCGACAGGTTGGTCTGCACCAAAGAGCCGGGTGCAAATTCCAGGCGGACGGCGTTGGCGCTGCGTGTGTGGGTCATGGTGGTGTGTGGCGGTGATTGGACCGGGTCCATTTGAAAGATGCGGGAAGTGTGGAGAGAAGTGTGGAGAGAAGTGTGGAGAGAAGTGTGGAGAGTTTGGGTCAAAACCCCGCTGAGCACCTCGTTTTTCCCGATAACCACTTGTGGCTTGTGGGCCGCTGGATCAGCGCGTTGTCTGATGCCATCAAGTTGCCCTTGCAGTGCTAACATTGTGCTTACATCACTTGAGGGCCCCACATGCGAGTATCCGTTCGAGCCATGGGCAATTCCAAAGGCGTTTTGATCCCCAAGCCCATTTTGGAGCAAACCGGACTGCAAGACACCGCCGACCTGCAAGTCAACAACGGCGTGATCGAGATTCGCCCGGTCAAGCGCAACCCCCGTGAAGGCTGGGCGGCTGACAGCCAACGCATTGCACAGGCCGCTGAAGATGCTTTGGTGTGGCCGGAGTTTGCCAATGCTGATGACAAGGATTTGCAGTGGTAGGCCTTGCGACATTGGCCACAGGCGACATTTGGCTGGCGCAACTCGATCCCACAGTGGGCAGTGAAATTCAAAAAACACGGCCATGCGTGGTGATCTCACCGCCCGAGATGCACGCTCATTTGCGCACGGTGATCGTGGCGCCCATGACCACGGGGTCAAAGCCTGCAGCTTTTCGTGTGCCCATCACTTTCAAAGGCAAGGCAGGCTTGATCTTGCTCGATCAAATCCGAACGATCGACAAGTCGCGTCTGGTGCGTCGTGAAGGCGCTGCACACGCAAGCACTTTGAAACGCACATTGTCCACCTTGCAAGACATGTTCGCCCCCTCTGCCTGAGCGCAGTCAGCCTTGGCGCAGTTGGTTGGCCATGCACAGCTGCAGCAGCAGCGCACGAAAAACAATGCGGTTGATGTCCGACTCTTTGGACAGCACTTGCTGCAAGCCGCCCGCCGTCAGCTCCATGCAGACCGTGGCCTCTTTGGCCCGCGCGGTGGCGCTGCGCGCGCCGCCGGCCAGCACCGCCTGCTCGCCAAAGGGCTGGCCGGCCGTCAATGTGGCAAAGACCTGGCCGGTCTTGCTGTCGAGCAGCTCGACCGTGCCTTGCTTGATGATGTAGAACTTGTCTGCCGCCTGACCGGCCTCAAACAAATGGGCGCCTGCCGCAAAACTGGCTTCAACAAACCCGCTCATTTTAAGGACTCCGGCACTGCGTTGAGGTTGAGGATGCGCATCACCGTGTTGCGGTTGATGCCGCGCAAACCCGGGTGAAAACTGCCAATGCCCTTGAGGGCCTTGAAGATGGGAATGACGCTGGCGGTGACCACCGTGACTGCCGTGGCCGTCATGTTGTGCGGTACATCGGCCAGGCCGGCGGCCAGCCCTAGCACAGCGCCAGGCCCGACCCGGTAACGCGCGCCTTCGCTGAGCACCTCCAGCTCACCCTGGCGCACCACATAGGCTTCGCTCACGGGCTGGCCCTCCACGCACAGGTTGCGGCCAGGCATGAAGGCGGCCGAGTCCAGCGACAGCTCGCTGACCAGCTGGTAGTAAAGCCTGTCCTCACTGCTCAGGCCGAGGCGGACATAGGCGTCCATGGCCTCTTGGGAATAGGGCGACAGGTTGCCCATGGCCGCCACCTTGGCCAGGTCCACAGAAAAATTCATGGCATTGACACTCACAACAATCAACTGAAAAAGCTCAGAGCCACACGCTCAAAGCCACCACTCAAAACACCTGCTGCTGCACCTGCTCGGGCAGCCCCAAGGCCAGCGCAGCAGGGCTGGAAAACCGAATCGAACGCAAAAACTGAACCCGGCCGGCCGGACTGGCCACCACGGCATGGGCGGCCACGCCCGCATGCTGCCACTCTTGTGCCAAAGCCTGGCTCAGCCCAGGGCCAAAGTGCGTGCTGGCGCTGAGCAAAATGTCGGCTTCATTGAGCAGCACCTGGCACCAAGGCAAGGTCCAGTCAAAGGCCTGGCTGGCCACCCGCAGGTGGTTGGCCTGCACGGTCAGGGGGTCGGTGTGCAAGATCAGCGACTCAATGCGCCCGCGCCAAGGCTGGGGCAAGCCGCTGGTGTGCTCGACCAGCGCTTGCCAAGACCGGCTCTCCAGCTCAAAGGGCTGCGAGTTGGTGCCCCCAGGGTGGCCAAAATCATGCGCCACGGCAGCCGCCAAACAGGCCGCCGCCCAAGGTCTGGCCGCCGGCTGAGCAGTGGCCTGCTGGCCGTGCAGCAAGGCCGTCAGTGTGAGCATCACGTCGGCCGTGTGCAGGCGGTTGTGGTAAGCGGGCTCCAGGCCCTCAGGCCAGTTGCGTCCCAGGGCCTCCAGGTCGTGGGCCACCGCATGGACAAAGCGCAGCATGGCGGCCACATCATCATGGACAGCCCCCTGCACCCCAAGCTGTGCAAGCCCCAAGCTTTGAATGCAGGCCTGGGCAATGGCCGGCAGCCCGGGCCAGCTCGCCCGCGCCTGCGCGCAAGCTTGGGCCAAGTTGTCAAAGCCGGCTGGGGGGGTGAAGTTCAGGGGGGTCATGGCAAGCTGGCCGCAGGGGCCTCCATGTCAACTGGGGGGGCATGCACAAAAAAAGTGTCCAGCTCGCCAATGCCCTTGACACTCACACTGCCTCTGGCCTCCAGTGCAAAACGCTGGCCCAAGAGCAGCGCGGTGGACGGTGAGACATGTATCCGCCCTGGCGTGCCGGTGGACTCCATGCGGCTGGCAATGTTAACCGTGTTGCCCCACAGGTCGTAGGTGAACTTGTGCATGCCAATCACGCCCGCCACCACCGGCCCGCTGTTCACCCCCACCCGAATTTGCAGCTGAGTGCTGTGCTGGCGGTTGATCTCATCCATGGCGCGAAGCATGGCAAAACCGGCCTGGACCACGGCCACCGCATGGTCTGCGCGCGGTTCGGGCACGCCGCCCACCAGCATGTAGCAGTCACCAATGGTCTTGATTTTTTCCACGCCTATCTCACCCACGATGGCGTCAAAACTTGAAAAAATTTGGTCCAAAATCTCTACCAAGTCCGGCGCCGACAACCCCTTGGACAGCTGGGTGAAACCCACCAGGTCGGCAAACAGCACCGAGACCTCGGCGTGCGCATCGGCAATGCGTTTTTCGCCCGCCTTCAGGCGCTGCGAGACCGAGCGGGGCAAGATGTTGAGCAGCAGGTTTTCGGTTTTCTCCTGCTCTTGCTCCAACTGTGCGTGCTGGGCTTGGAGCTGCTGGCGGCGCAGTTGCTCCATGTCGCGCAGGCGCTTTTTTTCGATGGAAGAAGTCAAGCGCGCCCTGAGCAGCACTTGGCTGAAGGGTTTGGGCAGGTAATCGTCGGCGCCCATTTCAATGCAGCGCACCACGTCGTCAATGTCTTGCCCGCCTGAAATCACAATGACAGGAAAGCCCCTGAGCTGCGGGTGTTGCTGCATTTGCGCGAGCACCTCCAGGCCGGTCATCTCGGGCATTTCCACGTCCAGCAGCATCAAATCAAAGGGCTCGGCCTGCAGCCGCTCCAGCGCTTGACGGCCGTGGCTGGCCTCCTCAATGAAGCGCACACCAATTTGTTTGAGCGAGCGCGAGATGCCCATGCGCATCATCTTGCTGTCGTCCACCACCAGCAAGCGGGCGTCTTGCAGCATCTGGGCCACCCGCTCTTGCGCCAGCAAGGCGTTGGCGGGCTCGCTGTTCAGCACCAAGGTGTCTGTGGGTGTCATGGTCTCAAGCTCCCACCAGGTTCAGGTGTTCCAAGACGGCCTGCGGCATGCGCTCAATCGGCACCGATTTATCGACCACGCCCAGCTGCACCGCCGCGCGCGGCATGCCGTAAATCACGCAGCTGTCTTCATGCTCAGCCAGGTTGATGCCGCCAGCCCGCCGCACGGCCTGCATGCCCAAAGCGCCGTCACTGCCCATGCCTGTGAGCAGCACCGCCAGGGTGTGTTTGCCCGCCAGCTCAGCGGCCGAGCGAAACAACAAGTCCACCGCCGGCCGGCAATAGTGCACGGGGGGGCTTTGCACCAAGCGTGTGCGGTAGCTGCCGGGCACGCCCGCCACCAACAGGTGAAAGTTGCCAGGCGCCATCAGGCACTGGCCGGGCAAGATGGGCTCGTCATGCACCGCCTCGCGCACCTCGTAGCCGCACAGCTGGTTGAGCCGGTCGGCCACGGCCTTGGAGAAAAAGGCCGGGATGTGCTGCACCACCAAAATAGGCGGCAAGCCTGCGGGCAAGCCGGGCAAAAGCTGGCTCAAGGCTTCCACGCCGCCAGTGGAGGCACCCACCACAATCAAGCGCTTGTCGTGGCGGCCCAGCATGGCCACAGGCGCAGGTCCCTGGGACACAGCGCGTGCCACGGGCTCACTGGCGGCAGGCCTAAACCGCTTTTTGGCGGCATGGGCGGCCTTGATGTGAAAGGCCAGCTTGCCCGCCAGCGCGCCAATAGACATGCTGCCGTCGGGCTTGGCCAGCACCTCAGAGGCGCCAGCGTCCATGGCGTCGAGCGCAATTTGCGAGCCTTGCTGCGTGAGCGAGCTGACCACCACCACGGCCACGGGCGAGCGCTCTTTTTGCAGCTGACGCAAATAGGTCAGCCCGTCCATGCGCGGCATCTCCATGTCCAGCGTCATCACGTCGGGCTGCAAGCGCGCCACTTTGTCCATGGCAATCAGCGGGTCGTTGGCCACGCCCACCACTTCAATGTCGGGGTCGTGCGCCAGGGTGTCGCTGATGGTTTTTCTCACCATCGCGGAGTCGTCCACCACAAGAACTTTGATAGGCAAGGCGTGCTCCAAAAATCTCAAGCCAACACGGGTCTTTGATAAATGCCATTGCCCAAACTGAGCAAGGGGTGCTTGATGCGCAGCAAACTGTCGGAGTGTCCGGCCACCAAGTAGCCGCCGGGCTCCAGCGTGTCGTGCAGGCGCTGCACCAATTGTGTTTGCGATGCGGGCTCGAAATAAATCATTACATTCCTGCAAAACACCACATGCTGCGGCTGGGGAATCTGGTTCAGCGGGCCAAACAAGTTCAGGCGATGAAAGTGCACCTTGTCCAGCAGCTCGGGCTTGACCTTGCAAAAGCCCTCGTAAGGCCCACTGCCCTGTTGAAAATACCTCTCCAGCAGCCCCGCTTGCGGCAGGTTCAAGCGGTCCATTTCATAAATGGCTTGCCGAGCTGTGTGCAAGGCACGGTGTGAAATATCGGTGCCCTCAATCTGCCAGCGCAAATCGGCTTGATGGCCTTGGGCATATTCGGCCAACACAATGGCCAAGGTGAACACCTCCTCACCGCTGGAGCAACCGGCCGACCAGCAACGCAGCCCGCGCTTGGCCGTGGGACTGCGCGTGAGCAAGGGGCCCAGCAGTTCGGCCTGCAAAATCTCAAACTGAATCGCTTCGCGAAAAAAATGCGTGTGGTTGGTGGCCACCAGGTCGATCAGCGTGTCCAGTTCGTCCGGCCCTTGTTGCGTCAGCCAGGCCAGGTACTCGTCCCAGCTTTGCAGCCCCAACTCACGGCGGCGTTTGCCCAGCCGGCTGCTCAGCATGTTGAGCTTGTTCGGTGTGAGGTGAATCCGGCTGTGTTGATGGATCAAGGCGCGCAGGCGCTCAAAGACCTCGGCCGACATGGGCCGATCCACGGGCGTGCGAGCCTGGACAGCAGCCTTGGTCAAACCTTAAAAGTCCTTGAAGTGGCGATCTGCGCCAGCCGCGGGTGAGCGCAGCTGGGGCTTGTTTCGGTGCAACGGTTCCTGGCCGCTGTCTGCCCGGTCCAGGGTGACTTGGCTGACAGCGCCGGGCGGCTGGCGGTGGACCCGGCGTGCACCAGACAGGGCCACGCCCTCTTCATTTTGCTCAGTGGCATTGCGATGGAGTGTGAAGCCCACCACCTCAATGCCGCGCTCCACCAGTGCCTCGGCCTCGCGGGCTTGGTCATAGGTTTGCTCAGCCGCATGTGCAATTTGGCTAGCGCTGTCGGCCGTGTCTTGCGCCACCTTGCTCATTTGCTCAATGGCAACGCCCACATGCTCTATGCCTTGGGCCTGCTCACGCGAGGCCATGGTGATCTCGGCCACCAGCGCATCGGTGCGGGCGATCTTGCTTTCAATCTGGCTGAGCGACTCTTGCACCCGCTGCAAGGAGACCGAGCCGGTGCGGCTGCTGCGCAAGGACGCCTCGATCTTTTCGGCCGACTCATGGGCTGCCTTGGCGCTGCGCTGGGCCAGCGAGCGCACCTCGTCGGCCACCACTGCAAAACCGGCGCCGGCCTCGCCGGCGCGAGCTGCTTCCACCGCTGCATTGAGTGCCAAGATGTTGGTTTGGAAGGCAATCTCGTCAATGCTTTTGACGATTTTGGCCACATCGCTGCTGGAGCGCTCAATCGCGTCCATGGCCACCGTCATCTGCGTCATGTTGCTCACGCCCTCTTGCGCCGAGGCCCGGGTTTCTGAGGCCAGTTGCTTGGCCTGCTCGGCGTTTTTGGCCGTGGAGTGGATCATGCTGGAGACCTCCTCCAGTGATGCGCTGGTCTCTTCAATCGCGGCGGCCTGCTCGTTGGCGCCTTGCGCCAACTTTTGGCTGGCCATGGTCAGCTGGCTGGACGCGCGCCGGCTTTTTTCAGTGCCCTCGTAAATGTGGCGGGCCACCGTGGTCAAGGGCTTGATGGACACCCGGTAAGCGACCCAGGCCAGCCCCAGGCCGACCAGCAAACCGCCCAGCCCCAGGGCCGCGATGCTCCAAATCACTTGGCTTTGAATGGCCTCGGCCTTGACCAGCGTCTGGCGGGTGCTTTCGTTGGTTTTGAGGACCAGCGCATCGACAGCGCGGCGATGGTCTTCGTAGGCCTTGGACATTTGTTCGTATTCGCTGCGGATCTTGGCCAAGTCACCGCTGTCGAGGATGGGCATGAAGTTCTTGGTCAACACATTGAAGTAGCTGCGCACATGCCGGTCAGACTCCTCCAACAGCGGCAGCAGCCGAGGGTCGGTCAGCGCGTTCTTGGCAAACTGTGCATAGGTCTCGTTGTATTCCTTGAGCAAACGCGGAATTTGTTCCGTCAAGCGCTTGCCTTCACCGGCGTTGCTGACCTGGCTTGAACCGCTGATCGAGGTTTGCACCACAGTGACCATGGCACTGGTCACCAAGTAGTGGGTCTCAATCAGGTAAGCAGGCGGTGGCAGCACGGCGGCCAGCAGGTCTTTTTCGTGCGCAATCTGGTTGTAGAGTTGGCCGCCAATGCGGATGGGCTCGGTCAACACATAGCTCACGGTCGGGATGCCGGCCAGGCTGCCTAGAAACAGCATGGCAAAACCGGCGACGAGTTTTTTCAAGTTCAACATGGTTCAGGCCCTTTAAAGAGTCGTGTTCAAAGTTCAGCTGAGCGTGTGTGCAGTGCGCGCACGTCGATGTGTCCCACAAAGCCAAGCAGGCGGTCGATGTCGAGCAGCGTTTTGACCTGCCCCCGGGTCTTGGCCATGCCCACAATAAAGCGCGCGTCAACGGCATCGCCAAAGTCGGGCGGGGGCTCGAGGTCGTCGCTTTGAAACTGCGAGACCTCCTCCACCACGTCCACAATCATTCCCGTCAGGCGGCTGCCGCCGTCGGGCTCCTCGACCTGCACCACCACGATGCAGATGCGCTCGGTGTCCTCGGCCGCGCCCAAGCTAAAGCGCTCGCGCAAATCGACCACGGGCACGATCTTGCCGCGCAG
>CAMCUN010000083.1 GCA_945878995.1 Polaromonas sp. YR568
TCCACCGCGAAGAAGAAACACGCAAGCGGCTGGTGGACGGCTGGTACCGCACCGGCGACGTCATGCGCCGCGATGACCAGGGTTTTTATTACTTCGTCGGGCGCGTGGACGACATGTTCGTGTGCGGCGGTGAAAACCTCTACCCCGGCGAGATCGAGCGCCTGCTGGAAACCCACCCGGATGTGGACCAAGCGGCCGTCATCCCCATCGCCGACGAGATCAAGGGCCAGATCCCGGTGGCCTTCATTGTGCGCAAAGCAGGTGCCACCGTGAGCGAAGACGACATCAAGGCCTTCGCCCTGGCCAAGGGCCCGGTCTACCAGCATCCGCGCTTCGTCCGCTTCATCGCCGAGATGCCGCTGTCGGCCGCCAACAAGATCGACAAAATGAGAATCCGTACCCTGGCCGCCGATCTGGGCCGCTGACACGGCCAAGCCACAGCGCCCCTGCGGCAGGTTGGCGTGAGCGCCCCACTTTTTTATCTACACCCCATCACCCCAGGCAAGTCCATGAAAGCACAAGTTATCGCGTCTCACGGCACCGTTGAGAACATGACCTACCACACCGACTGGCCGCGGCCTTTGGCCACGCCAGGCCACGTGGTGATCCAAGTGGGTGCCTGCGCCCTCAATTACCACGACCTTTTTACCCTCAAGGGCATGCCCGGGATCAAGGTCCCCATGCCTTTGATCATGGGCATAGACGTGGCCGGCACCGTCGCCGAAGTCGGGCCAGGGTGTGGCGACTGGCAGGTGGGCGACCGCGTGTTGGCCGACCCCTACACCCGAGACAACTACGCGCTGCTGGGCGAAACCACCGACGGCGGACTCGCTGAATACTGCCGCGTGCCAGCCGACCAACTCCTGCGACTGCCGCAGGGCGTGAGTTTTGAGAAGGCCGCCGCGCTGCCGGTCGCCTACGGCACGGCCTACCGCATGATGGTCGGCCGTGGCGGCCTGCCGCTGGAAGGCTCTGCCGCTGGGCAACGCATCCTGATCCTGGGCGCGTCGGGCGGCGTGGGCACCTGCTGCGTGCAGCTGGCCCGCCTGAGCGGCGCCGAGGTGATCGTGGCCGCCTCCAGCCAAGACAAGCTCGATCGGCTGGCTCTGCTGGGCGCTCACCACGGCGTCAACTACAAGGACGGCGACTTCATGAAGGCGGTCCAAGCGCTGGTCGGCAAGCCAAAGATAGGCGGCGGCGGGGGTGTCGACATGGTCGTCAACTTCACGGGCGGCGACACCTGGGTGCCCTCGCTGCGCTGCCTCACCAAAGGGGGCAAGCTGCTGACCTGCGGCGCCACCGCTGGCTACGACCCCAAGACCGACATCCGCTTCATCTGGACCTTTGAGCTGAACATCATGGGCTCCAACGGCTGGGACCGAAGCGACCTGCACGCCCTGCTGGAGCTGGTGGAAAACGGGCGCCTGAATCCACCGGTCGATCAGGTCTACCCCTTGAGCGAGGCGCCTGCGGCCTTTCGCTCCCTGGAAGACCGCTCGGCCTTTGGCAAACTGATCGTGGTTCCTTGAAAGGCCGACCGTGGGCAAGCTCTCAGAGAAAGTCGCGCTCGTCACAGGCTCCAGCCAGGGCATAGGGCGGGCCATCGCCTTGGTGCTCGCACGCGAAGGCGCCCTCGTGCTGGTCCATGGCCGTCAAGCCAGCGCGCAGGCGGCTGAGGTGGTGCGGGAGATCGAGGCTGGCGGCGGCGCTGCCGCCGCCGTTTTTGCGGACCTGCAAGGCGATGACGGCCCCACGGAGCTCCTGCAGCAAACCGACGCCATCTTGGCGCAGCGACGGGGCGACACGGGCCTGGACATCTTGGTCAACAACGCCGGCGTGGTCCGCCGCGAAACCATAGAGTGCGTGACCCACGCCGAGTTTGACCGCACCATCGCCGTCAACTTGCGGGCGCCGTTCTTTCTGATTCAACAATCACTGGCTCGTCTGCGCGATGGCGGGCGGATCATCAACATCTCGTCCATGGGGGCCAGAGCGGCCTTCCCGAGCATGGCGGCCTACGCACCCGCCAAGGCGGGCATAGAGGCCCTCACGCGGCTGCTGGCGGTTCAGCTCGGCAGCCGCGGCATCACCGTCAACGCCGTCTCGCCCGGCCTGACCGACACCGCGATGAACCGCGTTAAACCGGGCACCCCCGCCGCCGAGCAGGTGATCGCCACGATTGCCCTCGGCCGCATCGGTCAGCCCGCCGACATCGCCGACGTGGTGGGTTTTGTCGCCTCGGACGACGCGCGCTGGATCACCGGGCAGTGCATAGAGGTCAGCGGTGGGCAGAGCTTGTAGGCCGTGGGCCACAGCGGTCTGCCAACGCTGACGGTCTTGCAGCAGAACGGCGCAATCCCGCGCCAGCGAAATGGCCACACATCAAGCCCTTGACAGGCGCCCTGTGAGGCGCGAGGCCTGCATTTTTTGCAGGAGTGACTTGGACGGGCAGAGGCAAGGTGGAAACCTTCACGAATGGTTTCACTAATTAACATTTGCCCGCGGGAAAGTGGCCATAGTTCAGTCATCACTCTGACTGATCTGTCACTTATGTCCCTGGAACAACTCATGGCTTTGGCCGCCCGGCTCAACAGTCCGGTCGCTTCGCCCGTGGGGCTACAAGCCCCGGTGGGTGGGCCCAGGCTTGCGCCGCGCCAAGTCAGCTTGTCTGCGCAAGAGTGGGCAGAGTTGTTTCCTGAATGCCGCCAAGCTGCGATGGCGCCTGCCGCCAGGAAACCGGTCAACCACCGCCACGGCCGAGCCGCCTGAGAGCGGTGCCAGCCTGCAATTCGCCGCTGGCCTGATTGCCGCTTCCTGACAACAGGGCCGTTTGGCAACCCCGGTTTCCCCTGCTTGCGCCAAGCGCGATGATGCCCAATCATTGACGGTTTGTTTCAAGCCTCGGAGTCACCCGCCATGAACCCCTTGTTTCACACCCACCACGCCGCCACGGACAAGCCTGCCAGCCGCCGCCACTGGCTGGCCGCCGCTGCGTTGGCCCTGACGGGCAGCCTCGCCGCTGGCCCCACCCTGGCGCAAGACGCCTGGCCCAACAAACCCATTCGGCTGGTGGTGCCCTTCACGCCCGGCGGCGTGACCGACACCAGCGGCCGTTTGATCGCTGAATTTTTAGGCAAACGCCTGGGCCAGCAAGTGGTCGTTGAAAACCGCCCCGGCGCCTCTGGCAACATTGGCATGGCCCAGGTCAAGGCCGCCGCGCCCGACGGCTACACCCTGGTGCTGGCCTTTGACGGCACGGCCGTGATCAACCCGCATGTTTTTGCCAAGCTGCCCTTTGACACGCTCAAGGACTTCACGTCCATCGGCAAGATAGGCGATGCCACACTGATCTTGGTGTCCCACCCGCAGGCGCCCGTCAAAACCCTGGCCGATGTGATCGCCCTGTCCAAAGAAAAAGGCCCGCTGGCCTACGGCACCTCGGGCACAGGCGGCACGCCACACATCGCGGGCGAATTGCTGCGCCAGCGCACAGGCGCCAACCTCACCCATGTGCCCTACAAGGGCGGCGGCCAAGCCATGACCGACGTGGTCGGCGGGCAAATTCCGCTGGTCTACACCGCCGTGGCCGGCGCGCAGGGCTTCGTGAAAACCGGCAAGCTGCACGCCATTGCCGTGTCCAGCGCCAAACGCTCGCCCTCGCTGCCCGATGTGCCCACCTTTGCTGAATCGGGCGTGCCCGACTTTGTGGTCAATTCATGGGTGGGCATCTTGGCGCCTGCGGGCTTGCCACCTGCCATTGCCAGCCGCCTGAACGCCGAGCTCAATGCTGTGCTCAACGACCCCGCCGCCCGCGACCGCCTGCGCACCCTGGGCATTGAGGCCATGCCCGGCACGGGCGAGCAGTTCAGCGAGGAAATGCGGCGCGACCTTGCGCGCTACGAGCGGGTGGTCAAGGCCGCAGGCATCAGCGTCGAATGAGCCGGCCCCTGCAGGCTGGCCTGCGGGCCACAGGCAGGCCAGATTCCTAGAAGCTGAAATCAGAAACACTTTGAGTCGCTGCCACACGGCCTTGCCGCGCTGATTCTTCAATGGGGTCCCACCCACACTCGGCAAGGTCGGCCCTCACATCACCCACCCCATGCGCGCCACTGTCCACTCCGGCTACGTTCCAGGCTGCATCGGCCGGATTGCGCAGATGCACGCTGAGTACTACGCCAAACATGCAAGCTTTGGGCTTCACTTCGAGGCCAAGGTGGCCCAAGAACTGGCGCAGTTCTGCCAGTCGTTCTCACCAGAGCGCGACGGGCTTTGGCTGGCCGTCACGCCAGAAGTTCAGGGCTCCATTGCCATAGACGGTGCTCACGCCGCCACAGAGGGCGCACACCTTCGGTGGTTCATCACCTCAGACAGCCTGCGAGGCCAGGGCATTGGAAGGCAGCTGCTCCAGTCAGCTTTGGCGTTCTGCGATGAACGCCAGTACCGCAGAGTCTTCCTCTGGACCTTCGCAGGTCTAGACGCTGCGCGCCACCTCTATGAGGCGGCGGGTTTCCGGCTTGAGCATGAGTCGCCTGGTGATCAATGGGGAAGAACGGTCCTGGAGCAACGCTTTGTGCGCGGTGAGATCTAGCACCTCGTGCCGCCGCCCTCGTTAACTTGCCAATGACCCTGGTGCCCAACGCGCAGCTACGCCGCCTCCACCCACGCTGCAGACGAACTTGAAGATGACAAGCTCACCATCCTCGATCTCGAAAACATCATCCTCTCGGGCCAAATCGTCGAGCGCTTGCACGCATTGCGGCAGTGACCGCGTGCAATTGAAGCACGTGACCAGAAGCTACGGCAAAGGTGAAGGCCTTCTGGTCATCGAAAGCATCCCGATGTGGTCTTGCACAAATTGCGGAGAATCCTACTTTAGCGCCCAGACCATGCACGAAGTAGAGCGCATCAAGGCGCGAAGCAAGTCGGTGGCCAAGTCAAGGGCGGTTCCAGTTGCCGCGTTCGCGACTGCAACCTAAACCTTCGCTCACGCGGAATGCCAACGGCAGGTCACTGGAAAATCGGGGTCAGGTACCGATTTACCACTTCGCCTGCGGTGATGCACATTGACCGACGCCAATCGCCAGCAGGCTGGCTCCTACATGGGGAAAATCCCGCCGGCGCTTGATCGGCTTTAGATCAACGGCACCAGCGAGCCGTCCATCATGATGTTCACGCCGGTGATGTAGCTGGCCCGGCTGGAGGCCAGTAAGACCACGGCGTCGGCCACCTCTTCGGGGCTGGCGATGCGGCCCATGGGAATGCACTCGACCATGCGCGCCAACGCGGTTTCTTTGGAGATGTTGGCCACGCGGGCATCGTTGGTGATGCCGATGTCCAGGCGCTCGGTGAGTGTGGGGCCGGGGCTCACCGCGTTCAGGCGTATGCCCTGCTTGGCGTAGGCGGTGGCCAAGCCCGCGCTGGCCAGCAACAGGGCTGCGTTGACCGAGCCGCCGGGCAGGTGCATAGGGCTGGCCACCTTGCCGCCGTTGCCCACCACGTTGACGATGGCGCCTTGACCGCGCGCGGCCATGGCCTTGATGGTGGGGTCCATCATGTGCACGTAGCTGAAGAACTTGGACTGCATGGCGTCGTGCCAGGACTGCGGCGTGAGGTCGGGCGCAGGCGTGCGCTTGGCGGCACCCGCCGAGTTGACCAGCACGAGGGCTTGCGTGGCGGGGTGCATGAGCGCCGCGTCGGTAAAGCGCTGCACGCTGGCATCGCCCGTGCCAAGCATGGCCGCCAGCGCGTGCTGCAGGCTGAGTTTGTACGACATGCCATCGGCCGGTTGTGGCCGGTCGGCGCGCATCAAGGCCAGCGGCACGACATGCAATTGAATGCGGCTGACAGCGGCGGCATCGAGCACACCGTGCGCGTTAAGCAGCGCCTGGCTGGCCTGGAGTGCCGGGTGCAGCACAAAGCCACAGGGATAGGGCTTGAAGCAGTTGTCCTCCACCTGCCAGTGCGCCCCAGCCAAGGCCTCGGGCGGAAAGCCGCGCGTGCCCATGAGCTCACCGAATCCGAAGCGCGCTTTGAGCGCCGTGTCGCACGCACTCAGGCCCTGCTGCGCGTAACTGCGCCAGCGTGACTTGATCCAAGAGTCCTATGGTTCGAAGAGCATCATCAAGCGCTTGATCGAGGACATCAATGATCTGGCTTATTTTTAAGCATGCCAGCCACTGACTGCGCCCGTGATGCCACGGGTCTACTTGGGGATATCTACCAAGGCCTGACAGCCGCCATTTGAGCCACAATAACAACCCAGTGTTTGCAGACACGGGGTGGTCTTTTTTGGCTTGCAAACACCCCCTTTTTTAGTTACACAGGTCGGTTGCATGATTTATTTCATCTCAACGGTGTTCACCAGCGCTTTTTTGCTGTTCATGGTGCAGCCCATCATTGCCAAACAAATCTTGCCTTGGTTTGGCGGCTCTTCAGCGGTGTGGACCACCTGCATGGTGTTTTTTCAAATGGTCTTGCTCATGGGCTACGGGTATACCCATTGGGTGGTGCGCCGGCTTGACCAACGCAAGCAGGCCATTTTGCACACCACTTTGGTCTTGATCTCCTTGGCGTGGTTGCCCATCTTGGCCGGTGACCACTGGAAGCCTGGCCCCGACACCGAGCCCTCGGTGCGCATTTTGTTGCTGTTGTTGGCCACCGTGGGGCTGCCTTACTTTTTGCTCTCGACCACCGGCCCATTGGTGCAAGCATGGGTGGCCAAAACCCACCCGCAGGTCAAGGTGTACCGCTTGTTTGCCTTGTCCAACTTGGCGTCTTTGATCTCTTTGCTGTGCTACCCACCCTTGATTGAGCCCAGCATCAACTTGCAAGCCCAGGCGGTGGCTTGGAGCGGTTTGTATGGTCTTTTTGCACTCTTGGTCATTGTGTCGGCTTGGCGAACGTTGCTGGCCCAAAACAGCAGTGCTCAAGTGCCATCATCGCAAGGCGTCAGCACGCCAGCCACCCCGCCCCAGTTACTGCAGGTGGTGCTGTGGTACCTGTTGGCGACCTTGGGTTCGGTGCTGTTGCTGTCCTTCACCAATCACATGACCCAAAACATTGCCTCGGTGCCGTTTTTGTGGATCGTGCCCCTGGTGATTTACCTAGCCACCTTTATTTTGGTGTTTGATGTGGGTGGCGCGCGCTCGCAAAGCGGTTGGTATGCGCGGCAATGGTTCATGCCGCTGCTGATGGTGTTGTTGCTGGTCACCGCATATGGCATGGTGGAAGGCTATGCCTCGACCATGAACATTTATTTCGCCCTGCCGCTGTTTTGTGTGCTGTTGTTTGTGGGCTGTATGTTTTGCCACGGTGAATTGGCGGCCATGCGGCCCGAGCCTCAATACCTGACCCAGTTTTATTTAGCCTTGGCAGTGGGCGGGGCCATTGGGGGCTTGTTGGTCGGGGTGTTGGCGCCGCTGGTCTTTGACACCTTTGCGGAGTTACCCTTGGCCTTGATGGCCTGCGGCTTGTTGGCCACGTATTTGTGGTGGCAAAGCCCGACGCCCGGCTGGTCAAAAGGCGGAGCTCAGGCCATCACCGCAGCGGCCGTGGGCATCAGCGCTGTCACCGGTTGGTATCTGTGGGACTATTCGCGGCCCAGTTCAAGCACCATTGTGTCCAAGCGCGATTTTTATGGCACCTTGAGCGTGACACAAACTGGACCGCTGGAGGACAAGGCCACGATGCGCCACCTCTTCCACGGCACCATCAGCCATGGGTGGCAGTACACCGACGCCCAATTGCGCAACAAGCCCATCAGTTATTTTGGTCCTGGGGCAGGGATTTCGCGAGTATTGGATTTTTATACCCAAGAACGTCCTTCCATCGATGTCGGTATTTTGGGTTTGGGTATCGGGGTGCTGGCCGCCTATGGCCGCGAAACCGATAACTACCGCATTTATGAGCTGGTGCCGTCGGTGCTGGACATTGCCAAAAAATACTTTTGGTACCTCACCGATGCCAAAGCCAAGGTGTCGTTCAGTTTGGGAGACGGTCGTTTGAGCTTGGAGCGCGATCCGCCCCAACAATTTGACATGCTCAGCATCGATGCGTTTTCTTCCGACTCCGTTCCTATGCATTTGATGACTGTGGAGGCCTTGCGCGTGTACCAAAAGCAAATCAAGCCCGACGGCGCGATTGTGTACAACGTGACCAACCGCTTGATCAATTTGGCCCCCATGGTGAAATTGCTGGCGGAGCAAGAGGGGATGACGGCGATCTTGATTTCCGACACAGCGGCCCGGGGTGACTATTACCAAACCGACTTTGTCATCGTGACCCGCAACCCCCAACTCATTCAAGACCCGCGCTTGGCCTCTGCCACCCCGATCGCACCCATTCCCGGTTTGAAGGTGTGGACCGATCACCACAACAACTTGTTCGATGTGTTGCGTTGACCAGGCTCGCCCCGGGTGACCGGGCAGTGCCAGTGCGGTGACCTCAGGGAATAAAGCGGTTTTCCTGGCTGAAAGAGGCACCGCATGAAAACCTGCAACATCGCTTGCATCCCTGGAGACGGGATTTGCAAAGAGGTGTTCGCTGCTGGACAACAAAGACGGTGATTTACAAAACCTGCGCCTCAGCCCTGCCGCTGCAAACCCCGGCGGTACTGCACCGCCTCAGCCAGGTGAAGCGCCGACAATCGTTCGGCACCGGCCAAATCGGCAATGGTGCGTGCCACCTTCAGGCAGCGGTGGATGCTGCGGCCCGACCAGCCCAGGCGGGTGGCGGCGGTGTTCAAGAACTGCGCGGCGGCGGCATCGAGGCCGCAGTACTCGTCGATGTGCCGGCCTTGCAGGGCTTGGTTGTCTGTGCCTTGCCTGGCTTGGGCCAGGGCACGCGCGGCCAGCACGCGCTCGCGCACAGTCGCGCTGGCTTCCCCGGGGGTGGCGCTCAGCAGCTCTTGTGGGGCCATGGGGCCCACTTCGACCTGCAGGTCAATTCGGTCGAGCAAGGGGCCGCTGATCTTGCCTTGGTAGCGGGCCACCTGGTCGGGCGAGCAGCGGCAGGCCTTGAGGGTCGAGCCCAGGTAGCCGCAGGGGCAAGGGTTCATGGCGGCCACCAATTGAAAGCGCGCTGGGAATTCGGCCCGGCGGGCTGCCCGGGCACTGGTGATGTGGCCGGTCTCCAGCGGCTCGCGCAAGGCTTCCAGCGCCGCGCGCGGGAACTCGGGCAACTCGTCTAGAAACAACACGCCGCCATGGGCCAGTGAAATCTCGCCCGGCCGCGGTGGCGAGCCACCCCCCACCAAGGCCACGGCGCTGCCGGTGTGGTGCGGCGTGGGGCGCGCATGTGGGGCGCTGGCCCCAACGCGGGTGCCCCACATTGAAATTAGGCCGCCTTTAGTGAATCGCGATGGTTTTTGTAGAGCTACCGACTGAAGCACAAACTACTGGGGCAATTAAAAAGCTGATCCTAGATTGAAAATTTCATTTATAAAATTTAATATGACTAAATTTGTGTGTGCGATAAAGAAGCGCGCCGTTTAAAAGCGATACACAATGTGTACTTGGCGCAGCTAAAATTCTTTGAAGTTAGCACGATATAACAAACTTTAGAAAAAAATCATGATGGACGCGCAGCAAAAGGATTTTCTGAATGGGGCAAAAAAAACACTAGAGCAGCGCCTGGGGCGGATAAGTTGGGAAGAGTTTGCCCAAAAGGCGGGAATCGAGCCGCGCACCATGAAGTCATACCGCGCGGACCCCGACTCCAAGCACAACTACCGCGAAATGCCTTCCTTGGTGCGCCAGGCCATCGAGACGCTGCTGCAAAAACCCCAGCGCGAGGTCAATGATGCCAGTGCGTTGGTTGGAGCTCTGGCCAGTTTGGTAATTCGCCAGGCCAAGACCGCCCTGGTGGACCGCCAGATAATTTCAGGACTCTCGCAATATCCGGGCAGCCGCACGGGCCTGTCCGAAGAGGACCGCAAAGCCATGGCACTGGTCTCCAGGGCCGCTTTGCAATCGGGCATGGCAGATGTGGGCGGTGAAATACATGAGTTGCTGAGCGCCTGCCGCCAGCCCTTTTCGCAATGGCTGCAAATGCCCCAGTTGCTGTTGGCCGGCTTTGGTGCCACCGTTCTGATTGACCCAGACCACGGCATTCCCACGTCGGAAGCGCAGGAACTTGCAGAGGTCTTTGGCTCGATTGCCTCGCACCTAGAAGAGCGCATTTTTGCGGCCTACAAGGACGCACTGGCGCATTTTCCACCGGAGTCTGCTGCGGAGTATTACACCCTGATCCGTGAATTTGTGGTTCGCAATCCGGTGGCTAGTGCACCCCAACTCTTTGAAATAGGCAAAAAGCTGCCCCCGGTTTTGTGGCTGCCGGTTCAGCGTGAGTTTTATGAACCTTTTTCAGCTTCTTACGTTGACACAGAAATCGTGCTCTGCGCGCACTGCAACAGCCTCTTGAAGCCTCATAAAAATGGAGCTAGGCTTCTGGTTTGTTCATCCAGGGCCTGCCGCAACGAGCGGTCCACACAGGAAGGAGCTCGTTTGCCCGCAATGCAGGCTAGCCGGGTGCGCCCCGAGATCCACCAATTCTGGGTCGAGCCCGGAATCCATGAGCTGTGGCTCCATGATGAGCTCAAAACCGAAGGATTTGCGGTGAGGCTCTACCCACACCAGGACCAGGTGGATGTGGCAATTGCGAATGACCGCATCGGTATTGATCTCAAGGCATATGCCTCTCCAGAAACACTGGGGCTGAAGCTCAAGAATAGCATCGGTGGTTTGGCCTTTTATGAGAAAAAGCTGCTTGTAGTTCCCGACTGGATCGTGCGCTCACAGTCCTCCTACCTGGAGCGTCTCCGATCTTCGATGGGCGAGAACGCCCGGCGTCTAACTTGCTGCATGGTTAGTGAAGTTCCCTCTATTTCTAGGGATGCCTTGCATGCGTGAAGCCCTGCAACCCTTCAAGGGCGCTAACCGCCTGAACTATTTGTGCGTGGTGGTGAGCGAACTCCTGGGGCTCGATAGCCTCTCCGTCATGCCCGCCTTGCTAACAGGTTTTGCTTCTGTGACATCGAGCCTGCACCCGGATGTAGCACGTGCAATTCATACTTTGCGGATTAGCGGCTTTGCGCCCAGCACCCTGCGCGAGATGCGGCTGGTGGTGGATGCCTACCTGAACCACCACGCCGGGCGTGACGCACAAGCCGAAGCAGATCGGGATGGGTTTCCTCAGTTCTACGAGATTGACAAGGACTTCAAGATCATGCGGCGCTGGAGTACGGTCACTCCTGAGCCCATTACCCGGGCAGTAGCCTCTTTGTGCACCGACCCAAGCATCCGTACGCGCGAGCCTACCGCCATGCAGGACGTGTGGCTTGGAGCCAACATCAACCGCAAGAATAGTGATTACCGCGGCGACATCCAGAGCCTGGGATTCACCGTACAGGACCCACCCATGTACGACCTACGGCGTGTTCAGACCGCACCGGGTATGGTGCTTTGGAGCGAGCTGATCGCAATCGCCGACGAATTTGATTCGATAGATGTAGAAGCGGCGCGCCAACAGAATGGCCAGCGGCGCTGGTTTCACCGACTGCACGACAAAAGTGGAATGCCGACTGCCGAGTTGCTGCAAGCGAACCACACGGGACTGGCGCATGCCCAAGGGATTGACCTGAAAGGAATCAAGCATCTTATTGGACTGCCCGGAGCGGGCAAGACTACCTTGCTGTACATGGTGGCGGCCTGGATCGCACGGCGCGATTTGAAGGCCTGTTTTTTGTTTCCCTCCATTGAGGTTGCTGTCGCTTTTCTGGAAACGCTTCAGACCTACGGGGTTCGCACCGGCTTGCTCTCCGGCCAAAGTGAGGGGTCCAGAGCGCGCCACGTAGCCAACTTTGCCATGGGACTATCCAAGAATGCCCGCGGCTTTGCAGTGAGCAGCCCGGCCGCACGCTTCTTTGCCACCAACTGTGCCCTGGCCGGGTTTGCCAGCGAAGAAGAAGTGGCGTTTCCGCACGAAAAGCCCCCCTGCATGGATATCTCCCAGCGCATTGCGGCCAACGCCAAGCCGCAAAACCGCCGCTGCGCCCTGAGCGCCGTGTGCGCACGAATGTACCCGGAGCGCGAACTGATCGCGGCAAACATCTGGGCTGGGCACGTCCTCTCACTGGACAGAACAGTTGCCAACGTCTACAGCGACTTTGATGCCCGCCACTTTGAGTTCGTAGCACGCACCTTTGATTTGCTCGTTGTCGATGAGTGCGACGGCGCGCAGGCCGATCTGGACGACCGGGGAACGCCCATCATGAAGCTTTTCGGCGATGAAGAAGCCCTGTGGGCCACCCTCATCAACGAGCTCCACGGCCCGGTGGCACGCGGCAGGAATGCCTTCGTCTCGGGTAAGGAAATGCCCAGCCTAATCGAAATGACCGGACGTTTCGGCCAGGCCACGAACCGCCTGTCTGCCTGCATACAGCACTTGAGCGAGATGGTCAGAAAAACCTATGACAGCAAGCTCTTGACCTCGCTGTCCATCATTTCCGACATGTTTCCCTACGAGGGGGACGAAGAAGATGAGGAAGAGCGCCAGGAGCATTTCCGTGCGCGACAGGGCATGGAGCGACTGTGGGATGCGGCCGTCAAACTCGTGGCCTTTCGCCCCTCAATCAAGGACGACGCAGAAGAAGAAGTTAACTTGGTGCGCGACATCCCGGAAATCGCCTCCTTTTTGGCAATGAGCGAAGCAGAAGTTACGCAGGTCTACCGCGATTTGCATGACGCGCTACAGAACTGGGACCGCGATCCGGACGCGCAGGCTGCCGAAAAAATTGCCGATGTATTTGGCAAAGTTGGCAACATCAGGACGCCGCTGGACCCTGTGTCCTTTCTAGACGCCTGCTCCTTGCTGACCACGGTCTCCATGGTGGTGTTGCAGCATATGGGCTTGGCACCCCACCTGCGCTTGCTCAATTCCCTGAACCTGGTGAGTGACTCGGTGTTTGAGTCACGGCCATCTAAGGACCAGCTGGGAATACTGCCCGAGGCGCTGACCGGAAAACTCAGCGGAATTCGCTTCACCGCCAGTGACGAGGGTAATGTGAATGTTACCCACGTCGGGGTTCAAGGAACTCCCAGGCGCCTCTTTGAGCGCATGCAAGCGCTGCGCGCCTATGAACAAAATGATGACAACACGCCGCGCATGGCCGTTTTGCTATGCAGTGCCACCTCTCTTCTGAAGCAAAGTCCGCGCTTTCATATTAACGAAGGACCCCATTACGTATTGAAGCGCCCCAATGCGGGGCAAGGCTGGGTCGATTCCCGCTACGCATTCACTCCCGTTGCCGACCCTTACCAGACGGGCAAGTTTTTGCGCTTTAGCGGTGCAAAGCTCTCCTCGCGCGACCGAGCGCTACAGGCCATGGTGGATGGGTTGCTCTCAGGCGGACCCTTGAGCCGGGTGTCTGTGGCAATCGCCAGCAACGACGTGGTTAATTGTGTGCGGCGCTGCGCGGGCTTTGTGGTCAATAGCTACGACCAGTGCCGCGCCTTATACGAATATATCCAGTCCACCTACACCGAGTGGCGTGGCAAGGTGCGCTTTCTGCGCCGTGCTGGCGGCCCGGGGTCGGAAGCCGACGCAGTCACAGCAAACGACGTGGAATCGCTCGGTGATGATGTCTCCTGGGACATCCTGATTTTCCCGATGAGCGCAATAGGACGGGGAGTCAACATTGTGTTCAGGACGGGCCCACGCGCCAATCAAGCCATGATCGGATCTTTGTATTTTCTAACACGGCCGCACCCGCGCCAGGATGATCTTGGGCTGATTCAGGGGCTGGTGGGTCGCGCCTCGGAGTCATTTGACAAGCAGCGATTTGCCAATATGCAGCATGCCTTGGAGGAGTTGCGCGCGCAGCGTAATGTGGCAGTCGATCAAGTCAAACAACTCCTTCGATTGCCGCTGGTGTCCTCGCGTCTTGGTAGTTATGCGCGGCCTTTTGTGGCAGACCAGATGATCATTATTTTGCAAACCATCGGGCGCGCCATGCGCGGTGACAGGCCGGCTTTTGTCTATTTTGTGGACGCTGCTTGGGCGCCTGGCTCGGCTCAGGGCCTGATAGACACTGAGCGCACATCGATGCTGGTAATGATGCGCTCGATCCTTAATGAGTGCCTGAGCGACCCCGATCCTGTGGCGCGCGCTTGCTACGAGAATTTGTACACCTCGTTTTCGGTTCCATTGGCTCAAATAGAGAACCTGATCACGGTTTGATGCAGGGAATGAAATTAAAAATGCGCAAAAACGCAAGGGGAAACTGTAGTGGCCAATGACACGCGAACGATCTGGAAACGCAAAGAAAGCAAAAAAGGCAAGGACTTCTTGCTACTCGCGCGAGCCATCAGCACCGACTGGCTTGCAAGCACCGTGCGCACGCAATCGGTATTCTTTCAGAATGACTTGCGCTTGGCGCTATGCGACCTGCGCGATGCAGCCAAGGCTTCAAAGAAGAAAAATCTGCCCATAGCGTCCCTACGCTTGATGCTGCAGGCGGCCATGGAGGGTGTGATCGGGGTGGAATACCACCTGGGCCTCACCACAGAAGGCAGTACGCAGGCCTTTGAACTCATGGACCTACAGATTACGGAAGCAGCCCTCTTGGAGAAAATTGCCCAGGTGGTCCTCGCCTGGTGCACCAACGTGCTGGAGCCCTGGGCCCAGAGAAACGAGATGGGCTCAATGGCCACGAGGGTCCGGCGCAGCGTTAGGGTTGATTGTTTTAGGGTAAGTTCTGCCATGCGAGCACTCAAGGGTGACGCACTGAACTTCAACCTGATATCGCGCCTGATGGCCGAGCAGCTTTCGGGGCAGGTGCTCTTTGAAGGGATGGGCGCGTGTGAGATGGTTCTGTCGTCAGCGCCCGGCGTGAAGTCTGTGGAATTGATGTCCGCACCACGCAAGCCGCTGAGCGAAGCCGGTGGAAGAAATTTGTTTTCCATGGCGGCCAAGATCCACATCAGCACCGCTCCGTATACCGATTCAGTGTTTTTGAGTCTGTCTGCAGCCAAGCGGGTCTGGGCTAACAAGATGCCCGATGGAAAAAATACGGGGGACACGGCAACTGCCTATGTAATTGCTGATGACGCGCGTTGCATTCCCGTGCCCGTCATCAGGACCAAAACGCCCGATGGCTATAAGTGGCGTTTTAGCGAAGAGTATGCATGCCTAGTCATGGAATCTCAGGAGCAACTGCCCGCCACGCTGGAAGAAGCGCTGACCCTGGGTCCTTACGTGTCAGGAGCCTGGTGGGTGGGTCTGCCCCAACTCACCCGACTGTACCGACGCGTGGACCAGCACAGTGTCATGGAATCCGATGAGGTGGACCTGCTGGAGACAGTGATACCCATGCTGGGAGGTATCGTACAAAGCACTCCGCTTTCGGCCAGTCGCAAGCTGGTGATCAACAAGAAGCCCCAGCAGGCGATGCTCAAACTCGAAGACGTGGGTGCCGCCGGCGTGTCGCTGATGGAGAGCGAAAGCGCAGAGGATGTGCAGGATGCGGATTGGGAGGCTGAAGATGATGAGGGCGCGGCCCAGCAGGAACTCGATTTGGAGCTAGAGCCGCAAAACGACGCGCCAAAGGGCTCACAAAAGGATCCTTTAAAAAGCGTTGGTGCGATCACGGTGCGGGAAAAGAAAGTGCTGGCGGACTTTCGCAGCCAGTGCGTGAGTGTCCTCAAGGCCGCAAATGCGTCTCAGGACGCGACCCTGTGGATTATTGGCGGCACACCGCGTGAGCAGTCCATCATCCAAAAAACCGCCCAGGTGCTCTTTGGTACCAGTGTTTCCACGCGCATAGATCCCTTGCCACCCAGTGTGCACGGCGCGCGCGCCATCCTGCCCGGAAAAGAGCTTAAGTCGCGCCAGCGTTTTGAGTTGCGCATGCAGGCCTGGAGAGAGAGTGGTCTGCCACAGGCCATTGGCGCACATGCCGGCCCCAAATACGTGATGATTTGCGCAGCCAAGGATGCCGGTCGCAACAGTGATGACAGCGTCAACCGGCGCGCTGCGATACACGCCATTTGCAGTCTGGCGCAGGCTGGAGTGCACCACCTGCTGCCCATGGAAGAGGCCAATACCCCTGTGCGTCAGGACAAGGCCGCGCAGGCCTTTATCCACCGCGCGCAAAGTGCAATGATGGATGTAATGCTGGCGCACTCGGGCTATGTCATCGGTGCTAGCGCCTTTGTGCGGGGGCAAATGGACGCGGGAAATGCGCCGAAATTCATCTACGGTATCCAGGCACTACGGATGAATGCGCAGCGATATAGCGGGGAAACCCCCGTTTGTATGGCGGTGTATTCGCGCCTAGTCCTGCACAGCAACATCACCGAACTCTCTTTTGCCTATGGGGATGCAACAGGCACTCACCGCACCGACTGGATGAAACTCTCCGTGGCCCTTATCTGGCTGGGCTCGCAACGTACCATCGCCACCAATGAGGACTGGCTCAAGGCGAACTTCCAAACCCAGACGATCGCGGTTCTCAATGAGGCCCAGATGCTGGATGCTAGAGCCGTTGTCCTAGTCGACTGGGGCACATTGCCGAGTTTGTGGCGTGACCTGCGTGACTCAGAGCTCACCCACCACCCGGTAAAAATAGGCCACGTAGACATCGCCACGTCCTTCCCTTTAATGTCCTTTGTGCGCTTACGCTACGGCAAGGCTGCCGAGATTGCGCTGCGCAGTTGGAGCCGCGTGGCCTATGAGGGGTTCCTGGAAGGCGCCACGCTCAAATCAACCGGCGAGCTGCATGAGGATGAATACGCAGGCACCATCAAACAGTTGGTGGAAATGGTGCCCACGCAAAAGAAAGTAGGTCGCGCGCACTTTGTGGGTGTGATGGGTCCGAGGAAGACCTTTCAGATCAAGCGCGGCAAGTCGTGCTACCGCTTCATGCTCCGCATGACCGCAATAGGAGCCTCCATGGACGATGCACTGGAGGATGGAAAAATCTCCGACCGTGTTTTTCTGCTGTCCACGGTTGAGCCATTGGATAAAGATGCGGCTGTGCCCTCATCAATGGACATCACAGTGTTTCATGCACCCGCCGATGTGGATACGACGACGCTGGCCACACTGGCCATGGGCTTGCGCGTAGGCTATGCGCACTATGACGACTGGACCATGCTGCCAGCACCCCTGTTCTTTATCCGCAAGATCGATGACTACATCATCAAGTACCCGGCAAGCGAGGATGAGGAGGGTGTGCAATCAGTGGATGCAGTGGTGCAAACTGACGAGGCATTTGATGAGCAGGAGCGCGCTCTGGCCGTCACACAAGATGCACCGCATATAGAGGACATCCAGGATACCCAGGATGCTTTTGATACGCAGGAGGCATTGCCAGCAGATACGCAGCTGACCAAGCTTGATCTGGTTGCGCAGGTGGTATCCAGTGAGCTTTTAGAAAGACCCGTGATACTGCGGCAATCTCTTGCAGCGCCGTCCATGCAGGCTCCAAAGAGTCCGCCTTTTGCAAAACGCTTGGATCTCAATTTTCCCCAGTCCGTGTTCAGTGCCGTGCTGGGTGTGGGTCACATCCTGTCGAATGTGGTGCAGGACCCTCCACCAGAATCACCAGCGGCGGGAGCGCTAAAGCCGCTCGCGCTTCAGGAGACCTTATTGGAGCAGGCCTCTGCGCCACAGGAAATTAAGCTGCTGGCTCAAGTCACAAGCAGTGCTATGCACAAGGACTCGTCTTCCCCGGAGGCCTGGCAAATATTCGACCAGCTTTTGGACCTGATGAAGCAGCGCTCACATATAGAGAGCGCACATGAACTGCTGGCATCCAAGCAATACTGTGACTCCATGCTGCGCGTCGCAAAAAACATAGACGTGGTGAGCCTGTATCCGGCTGCTGATCAGCGCATGCGCCGCATGTACTCCATGATGGTGCGCGGCGAGATCAAGGTGGTGGTTGAGGTTCCCTATTTTGTGAACCTGAAAGGATTCTTTGGAAGCTACTCGCCTGAGATGAAGGGCGGTTTTCAAATCGCCTTTGGCCGTATGCAAAAGTTTGGCTTTGTTGCGCCCAATATGCAGCGGCCTAGCCAAAGCGAATTTCTGGACTGGCTGGCCAACAAGCTGCGCTCTCCACAAGCGGCTTACACCATCGATGCGCGCATCCTTTTCCACCGGGATTTTATTTTTCCACAGGTGGCCCAGATTGTGAAAGATACCACCGGCACGAACGCCACCA
>CAMCUN010000084.1 GCA_945878995.1 Polaromonas sp. YR568
CATTGCCCAAGGCCACGGCCACATTGCGCAACCAGCGCTCATGGCCAATGCGGCGCATGGGGCTGCCCTCGGTGTGGCGCAAAAAATCACCCTCGCTCCACTGCCACACGGCCAGCAAGGTCTGGCCGGTCACCGCGGCACGTTCGTCAAAGTCGGGCAAGGCCGAGCGCTGGGCGTACTTGTTCCAAGGGCAGACCAGCTGGCAGTCATCACAGCCGTAAATGCGATTGCCCATGAGCGGGCGCAGCTCCTCGGGAATGGCGCCTGCGTGCTCAATGGTGAGGTACGAAATACAGCGCCTAGCGTCCAGGCGCTGCGGCCCCACGATGGCGCCCGTGGGGCACAGGTCCATGCAGGCGCTGCAGCTGCCGCAGTGGGCGGCCACAGGCGCTGTGGGCGGCAGCGCCATATCCACAAAAATCTCGCCCAAAAAGAACATGGAGCCCGCCTCGCGGCTGAGCACCAGCGTGTGCTTGCCGCGCCAGCCCAGGCCGCTGCGGCTGGCCAGTTCAGCCTCCATCACAGGCGCTGAATCCGTGAAAGCGCGGTGGCCCAGAGGCTGCACATGGGCGGCAATGCGCTCGCCCAGCTGGGCCAGGCGCGAGCGCAGCACCTTGTGGTAGTCCCGGCCGCGGGCGTACACCGACACCACCGCCTCGCCCGGGCGCTGCAGGCGCTCGAGTTCTTGCTCGGCCCAGTCGCCCGTGCGCTGGCGCGGCAGGTAGTCCATGCGGGCGGTGATCACGCTCACTGTGCCGGGCAGCAACTCGGCCGGGCGGGCCCGCTTTAAACCGTGCGCGGCCATGTAATCCATCTGGCCATGGAAGCCCGCCGCCAGCCAAGCCGATAATCCAGGCTCTGCCGAGCTCAGGTCCACGCCGGCCACACCGATTTGCGAGAATCCGAGCGCTTTTGCCCAGTCCCGAATCAACACCCACACCTCATGGCCGCATTGCATCACGGCATTGTAGAAAGCACCGTCTGGCAGCAGGAGCAGGACACGCAAGCCTTTGCCCAGCAGTTGGCCAACGCACTGCTGGAGCTGCAGCCGCCAGGCAACGCCTTGATTGAGTTGCGCGGCAACTTGGGCGCGGGCAAAACCACCTTGGCCCGCCACCTGCTGCAGGCCCTGGGCGTGGCAGGGCGCATCAAAAGCCCCACCTACGCCGTGGTTGAAACCTATCTTTTGAAGCTGTCAGGCGCTGAATTGGCCATTTCCCACTTTGACTTTTACCGCTTCAACGACCCTGACGAGTGGGAAGAAGCCGGCTTCAGGGACCTCTTTGCCGCCCCCGGCCTGAAGCTGGTGGAGTGGCCCGACAAAGCCCAAGACCGCCTGCCCGCACCCGACTTGGTGCTGGAGATCCATAGCCAAGAGAGCCAAGCCATCGAAGATGAGCAATCCGTGAGCCCCAGACAAGTGAAGATGAGCAGCTTCAGCGCCAAGGGCGACGCCTTGCTCAAGGGTTTGCAATGAGCTTGCCTTTTGAAAAAGGTCAACCCAGTCTTTTGCAAAGGCGTCAGCTGCTGCAATGGGGCAGCCTGGTGCTGCTCTTGGGCCGCAGTGAGATTGCCCAAGGCGCCGAGCTGGTGGCTGTGCGGGTGTGGCCCGCCAAAGACTACACCCGCGTGACGCTGGAGTCTGACGAGCCCATACGGGCGCGCCAGTTCATCATCCCCGACCCACCCCGCCTGGCCATAGACATCACGGGCCTGGACCTGCAGCCCGCGCTCAAGGAGTTGGTGGCCAAGGTCAGGGCGGACGACCCCAACATTGCGGGCATCCGCGTGGGTCAAAACGCGCCCGGCGTGGTGCGCTTGGTGATAGACCTCAAGCAGCCTGTGCAGCCCCAGGTGTTCAGCCTCAAGCCGGTGGCGCCCTACCAGCACCGGCTGGTCATGGACCTCTACCCCAGCCAAGCGCCAGACCCGCTGGAAGCCCTGATTGCAGAAAAACTGCAGGCAGGCACAAGCTCCAACCCTGGCAGCGCCTTGCCAGACGCCTCGGCTGCCACCGCCCCCGATCCCTTGGGCGAGCTCATGGCCGAGCACGCCAAGCGCAAGCCTTTGGCAGCTTTGCCCACGCCCGACCAAGCCCTGCCTGCGCCGCCTGCCAAAGCCACCGCCACCAAAACCGACAGGCTCATCATCGTGGCGCTGGACCCCGGCCACGGCGGCGAGGACCCAGGCGCCATTGGCCCGGGCGGCACGCGCGAAAAAGACGTGGTCTTGCAAGTGGCCCAGTTGCTGCGCGATCGCATCAACCAGCGGCCCCACATGCGCGCCTACCTCACGCGCGACGGCGACTTTTTTGTGCCCCTGCATGTGCGCGTGCAAAAAGCCAGGCGCGTGCAGGCCGACCTTTTCATCAGCATCCATGCCGACGCTTTTTACACAGCCCGCCCGCAAGGCGCCAGTGTGTTTGCGCTCAGCGAGCGCGGCGCCTCCAGCAGCGCCGCGCGTTGGCTGGCCGACAAAGAAAACGCCGCCGACGGCGTGGGTGGCGTGAACATTCAGGTTCGCGACAAAGCCCTGCGCCAAACCCTGCTGGACATGAGCACCACCGCCCAAATCAACGACAGCCTGCAGTTGGGTGACGCCATGCTGGGCGAAATTGGCCGCGTGGGCAAGCTACACAAACCCCGCGTGGAGCAAGCGGGTTTTGCGGTGCTCAAGGCGCCTGACATTCCCAGCGTGCTGGTGGAAACGGCTTTTATCAGCAACCCCGACGAAGAAGAGAGGTTGCGCGACACCGGCTTTCAAAACAAGCTGGCCGACGCGCTGATGCGAGGCATAGAGCGCTACTTTGCCCGCAACCCGCCGCTGGCCCGCAGCCGAGCCATTTGAAAAGCCTCAGGCCGCTGCGCGGCGGGCACGCCAGGCGCCCAGCATGGCCAGCAAACCAGGCACGATGATCAGCGCCCAAATGATTTTGCTCAGGTGCTGCTGCACCCAGGCCATGTTGCCAAACAGATAACCCGCCCCGCACAAACCCACCACCCACAGCAGCGCCCCACCCACGTTGTAGGCACTGAACTTGGCCCGGCCCATCTCGGCCACACCCGCCACAAAAGGCGCAAAAGTGCGCACAAAGGGCATAAAACGCGCAATCACAATGGTGATGCCGCCGTGGCGCTCGTAAAACCGGTGCGCCTGGTCAAACGCCTGGCGGTTGAAAAACCGCGACTGCGGCCACTGAAACACCTTGGGGCCCACCCGCCGGCCAATGAGGTAGTTGCACTGGTCCCCCAAGATGGCCGCCACCAGCAACAGCGCCATGACCCAAGGCAAGCTCAGCAAGCCCGCCCCTGCCAGCGCCCCAGTGATGAACAGCAGCGAATCCCCGGGCAAAAAGGGCATGACCACCACACCTGTTTCCACAAAAATAATGGCGAACAGCAGGGCATACACCCACATGCCATGGTCTCGCGTGAAGGCCTCCAGATAGCGGTCAACGTGCAAGATGAAGTCGATTAAAAAGGTCACCAGTTCCATGGGGCAGGATTCTGGCATGGGGCCGGGGGCTGCTTTGAATGTGCGCGCAATGGTTGAGGCTAGAACAAGCCCGAGCTGCACTTGGCCACGCGACTGAGGCAGCAAAACCGCAGCTCAGTTGCAGTGCAAGCTACCCAGCCGCTGACCTACACAGCCCGGTGTGTGCCCGCCTTGCTGGCCCGCATGTCGAAAGTCAGCACGGCCTCGCATCCCAAGGACTGCATTTGCGCGCCTATCAGGTGGTCTGCAAAGTCGCCACCCTGGCTTTGCCAGGCTTTGGCAGCCGTCAGCAAGACCGGCATGGCCTCGAACCTCAAGCCGGGGAAAGCGAGCAGTGCGGCGTCCAGCGCATGTGGTGCGCGCAGAGCCTGCTTGGGGTCGTCATGGGTGATCAAGCGAACCAGGACGTGGGTGTCGACAGCCAGCATGTCAAATCTTGCTGGCTTGTTCTTCAATGGCTTGGTTCATTTCATCGATGGTGCGGGCCTTGGCTGGCGCGGGCAGCAAGCCGCGCAAGCTGGCAAAGGAGGCTTTGGAGGCTTTGCTCACCACGATTTGTCCATTGGCCTGAGGAACAAACGCCACCTTGTCGCCGGGCTCCAACTGAAGCATCAGGCGAACCTCCTTAGGCAGCGTGATTTGCGCTTTGCTGGTCAAGGTGCTGATCATGCTTATTCCTTACGAAGTGGTGAGGAACGGTAGCCTTCAACCTGCCACCGGTCAAGCCAGTGGCTTTCCATCTGGAGCCCCACCCTTGCGCCCACCTAAAATCCTCCAGGTGACAAACACCCCCACCCCCCGCCGCGCCATTCAAGAACTCCCTGACGAGCTCATCAGCCAAATTGCCGCGGGCGAGGTGGTCGAGCGGCCCGCCTCGGTGGTGCGTGAGTTGGTGGACAACGCGCTGGACGCGGGGGCCACCGAAGTGGTGGTGCGCTTGTCGGCCGGCGGCGTGCGGCTCATTCGCATTGAAGACGACGGCATGGGCATTCGCCGCCACGAGCTGCCCGTGGCGCTCAAGCGCCACGCCACCAGCAAAATTGCCTCGCTCGACGACTTGCAAAACGTCAGCACCATGGGTTTCAGGGGGGAGGCGCTGGCCGCCATCAACTCCATTGCCGACATGAGCTTGCTCTCGCGCACGGATGATGCCGAGCATGGCTGGCAGCTCGATGGCCGCACTGGCGAGCTCAAGCCCAGCGCCCGCGCCGTGGGCACCACGGTGGAGGTGCGCGAGCTGTTTTACGCCACACCCGCCAGGCGCAAATTCCTCAAGACCGACGCCACCGAACTGGCTCACTGCATTGAAGCCGTGCGCCGCCACGCGCTGGCCAGACCCGATGTGGGCTTTGCCATTTGGCACGAGGGCAAACTCATTGAGCAGTGGCGTGCCCCGCGCCGGGAGGCCATGGAGTCCCTCACGCAGCGCCTGAGCGATGTGATGGGCGAGACTTTTGCCCAGCAGTCGGTGGCCATTGACTTTCGCAGCGACGGCCCGGGCACCCCCGTGCGGGTGTGGGGCCGCGCGGGCCTGCCCGACATCGCCAGGGCCAGGCCCGATCTGCAGTTTGCCTATGTGAATGGCCGCTTTGTGCGCGACAAAGTGCTCACCCACGCTGCCCGCGCCGCCTATGAAGACGTGCTGCACGGCCAGCGCCAGCCGCTCTACGCCCTCTACGTGGAGATAGACCCCACACGGGTGGACGTGAACGTGCACCCCACCAAAATTGAGGTGCGCTTCAGGGACAGCCGCGAGGTGCACCAAGCCGTGCGCCACGCCCTGGAAGACGCCTTGGCGGCGCCCCGCGCCGGGCTCTTGGCCCAAGCTGCTCCCTTAGCTTTGGAGAGCGAGGCCGCCAATGCCACGCCAAGCGAGCGCTTTGCCGCGCCCCGCCCCTGGCAGCAAGCGGGCATGCACCTGCCCCCGCGCCAAGACAGCCGCGTCAACGACTTTGCTGCCATGTGGCCTGCCGCGGCGCCCACGGTGCCCTTGACGGCGCAAGAGCCGCCGCCGGCCTGGGCGCCGGCCTCTGGCTTGCCTGCGAATTTTGCACCTGCCCCGAGCTCAGCCCCCTCCTCCCCCCTCAGCGACGCCGCCGAATTGCCCCCTGGCGACTGGCCACTGGGCCGCGCCATGGCGCAGTTGCAAGGCGTTTACATCTTGGCCGAAAACACCCAGGGCCTGGTGGTGGTCGACATGCACGCCGCTCACGAGCGCATCGTCTACGAGCGCCTGAAAACCCAGTTGGACGAAGCCAGCTTGGCCAGCCAGCCCCTGCTCATTCCCGCCAGCTTTGCCGCCACGCCCCAAGAAATGGCGACCGCCCAAGTGGCCGCTGAGGCGCTGCAAGCCTTGGGCCTCGAAATCGCCCCCCTGTCTCCCAAAACTCTGGCCGTGCGCGCCGTGCCCGCCAGCTTGGCCCAGGGCGACGCGGTGGAGCTCGCCCGCAGCGTGCTGGCCGAACTGGCCCAGCACGACGCCAGTGAAGTGCTCACCCGCGCCCGCAACGAGCTGCTGGCCACCATGGCCTGCCACGGCGCCGTGCGCGCCAACCGCCGGCTCACGCTGGAAGAAATGAACGCCCTGCTGCGCCAAATGGAGGCCACCGAGCGCTCAGACCAATGCAACCACGGCCGCCCTACTTGGCGGCAGCTGGGCATGCGGGAGTTGGATGCGCTGTTTTTGCGGGGGCGTTGAGCGGGTTAAGGGCACTGGAAGCTTGGAATGGCGAACTTGTCCAAGCTGCACACCCATCGGCATTGGCCCGACGCTTGAAGCCTGCCTTTTTATGCCGGGTCTTTAGAAAGCAAAGCACTGAGTTCCTTGAGGACGTCAGGAATCTCGTTTTGAAGAGTCTTCCACACCGTTTGGGTATCCACGTCAAAGTAAGCATGCACCAAACGGTTGCGCATGCCAGTGATGGCGCGCCAAGGAATGAACGGGTTGGCGAGCTGTAGGTCCGCAGAAACTTTGCTGGCTGCCTCACCAAAAATCTCTATGGCCCGAACTACTGCAAACAAAAGCATTTGATCGGTTTCCAGGTCTGACGCTTGCCTGCCTTGGACGAATTTCAATGCAGCTTGAGCTGCCTCTACCATGTGAAGCAGTCGTATACGGTCTTCAGCGCGCATAGTGCACATGAGCAGTGCGCACGACTTCGTCCCTGAAGTGACGCGAAAGATCGCGCGGTGTGCGCAAATCAACTTTGCGTCCGTCCATCAAGGCTGACAGTTCCTCTTCCATCGCAGCCATGGCCAACAGCCCTGGGACACCGTCTGGCTCAAACTCCACCAACAGATCTATATCGCTATCGGGACGCGCGGTGCCCTTGGCTTGAGAACCAAACAGGGCCAAGCTGCGAATTTTGTGAGAGACACAAAATTGCTTGACAGCTTGCGAGTCAAGGGAAAACGAAATCGACATGTCTTGCATCAATTCGAAACGGGTTGAAATCAGAATTTATTGTGCACTGAGATGCATTTTTGGCACACCTGCTGAGCAGCAGTCAAAACCGCAGCGGCAAACCTACCCCACCCAATAAGCCCAGCCCCCCACCGCCACACTCAGCCCAGCCACCACCGTGAGCACGGCCCGCAGCGGCAACCAAGCTGCCAGGCCCATGCTGCGGTAAACCACACTGTCCACCGCCAAGCAAGCCAGCAGACTGAGCGTCAGCACGGCGTGGCCCCAGGGGGCGTCTAGCAAGATGGCCAGCCAGCCCAGCAGGCTGGGAATCACGCCCCACACCAGGCGGGCGTTGGCGGGCGTGGCCGTGCGCATGGCCAAGCCCCAATGGATGCCGCCCAAAAAACTCACAATCACAGCGCCATAGGTCAAGAGGGCAGAGGCTGCCAGCATGCGCCAGCCCGGCGGGCTGAACCACTGCAAGGCCGCGCCCGCCACAAAGGGGAACAGGCCCGCGATGCCCAAGGCCCAAGCCAGGCGCGAGGGGGCGCCGGCGGCGGATACAAGTCCGGGCGCAGTCCGCGCAGCCGGCAAGTTGGGGGAGTTCAAAGCGCTCATGGCACCAGTGTAAGAGGGCACACCACTGGGGCTTGAAACCCGCATCTGCTACGCTTTCCCCCGCCACATGCCCTGTGGCCACACTGCGGTCTGGCCGCCCTGCCCTCCTACTGCCTGCGTCTTGCCTTCCTCATCCATTCCCGCGCCCCTCACCCAAGGCCGCAACTCGCCGCGCGTGATGATCTTCATGCTGTCGCTGCTCATGGGCTTGCAGCCTTTGTCGACAGACCTCTACCTGCCGGCCATGCCCGCCCTGAGCGACGAGTTTGGCGTGCCTGTGTCGCAGGCGCAGTACACGCTGAGCGCCATGTTGCTGGCTTACGGCGTCTCGCAGCTGCTGTGGGGGCCGCTGTCTGACCGCTTCGGCCGCCGGCCTGTGCTGCTGTGGGGCCTGGGCGCGTATGTGCTGGCGTCTGTGGGCTGCACCTGGGCCAGCAGCCTGGGCTGGCTGGTGTTGGCCCGCATGTGCCAAGGCGCGGCCCTGGGGGCGGCCGTGATGACGGCGCGCGCCGTGGTGCGCGACCGCCACAGCCCAACAGAGGGCGCGCGCGTCATGTCGCAGGTGCTCACCGGCCTGGGCTTGATTGCTTGCATGAGCGCCCCCGTGGGCGGCTTGCTGTCTCACCTGCTGGACTGGCGTGCCGCGCTGGCGGCGTTGGCGGTGTTCAGCGCGCTCACGCTGGGCGTGGTGCTGTGGCGCTTTGAAGAAACCTTGGCCAGCCGCAGACTGAACGCGTTGGAGCCCCGCGAAATGGTGCGCACCTGGCTGCGCATAGGTCTGCACCCCCGGTTTTTGGCATTTTCGGCGGTGGCTTCGGCCAGCAATGCGGGCTTATTCACCTACCTGGCCACCTCCTCGTTTGTGCTCATTCGCCTTTATGACATGAGCCAGCTGGCTTATGGTTTTTGCATGTCCTCCATGAGCTTGTGCTACGTGCTGGGCACGGTGTGCTGCCGCCAAGGGCTCAAGCGCGTGGGTCTGCAGCGCACGCTGGATGTGGGCGGCGCCCTCAGCTTAGGCGCCAGTGTGCTGTTGGCGGGCCTGTACTTCGCCGAAGTGCAAAGCATTTGGGCCGTGGTGCTGCCGCTCAATTTGTTCATGTTTTCCCATGGCATACACCAGCCCTGCAGCCAAATGGGCGCCATTGCGCCCTTTCCCGAGGCGGCGGGCACGGCCGCTGCGCTCAATGGTTTTTGCATGACCTTGAGCGCCTTCCTCATGGGCCTGTGGCTGGGCCAGCAGGCGGACGGCAATGCCCTGCCGCTGGTGCAAGGCATGCTTTTTTGGTGCATGTGCCTGGCCATGGGCGCCTGGGTGCTGGTGCGCCGGCTGGGGATGCCGCCCGCAGAACCTGCCCCCAAATAAGGCCCAGACCCCGACCATGCGCACCCCTTTGCCACTGATCGCCTTGGCCGGACCCACGGCCTCGGGCAAAACCGCCGCGGCCTTGGCGGTGGCCGAGCGCTGGCCGGTAGAAATCATCAGCGTGGACTCAGCCCTGGTCTACACCCACATGGACATAGGCACGGCCAAGCCCAGCGGCCAAGAGCTGGCCGCCGCGCCCCACCACCTCATTGACATTCGCGACCCCCGCCAGGCCTACAGCGCGGCCGAGTTTTGCCGCGACGCGGCCGAGCTGGTGGCGCAAATCCGTGCACGCGGGCGCCTGCCCCTGCTGGTGGGCGGCACCATGCTGTACTTCAAGGCCTTTTTTGAGGGCCTGGACGACATGCCCGCCGCCGACCCTCAGGTGCGCGCCGCCATTGCACAAGAAGCGGCCAGCCAGGGCTGGCCCGCCCTGCATGCCCAACTGGCTGAGGTAGACCCTGCCACCGCCACCCGCCTAGAGCCGCAAGACTCGCAGCGCATCTCGCGGGCGCTGGAGGTGTGGCGCGTCTCGGGCCAGCCTTTGTCGGCCTTTCAAACCCGCGCCTCGCGCCCGGTCACTGACACAAACCATGTGCTGCTGAGCTTGGAGCCCAGCGACCGCGCTTGGCTGCACCAGCGCATTGCCGAGCGCTTTGAACACATGCTGGCCTTGGGCTTTTTGGACGAGGTGCGCGCCCTGATGGCGCGCGGCGACCTGCACGCCGAGCTGCCCGCCATGCGCTGCGTGGGTTACCGCCAAGCCTGGCAGCTGCTGGAACAGCAGGCCCTTGGCACCCCTTTGACCGCCTTGCAAACACAAGAGCTGCGGGACACCGGCATTGCCGCCACCCGCCAATTGGCCAAGCGCCAACTCACCTGGCTGCGCAGCATGCCCCAGCGGCAAGTGGTGCAGGCCGACGACAGCCAAGCCTTGGCGCAACTTTTAAACCTGGTCACCCAGCACTGGGGCGCACCATGAACCACCCGAAAGACACCTTGCTTGCTTTAGAGATAGACGGCCTGGCCAAGCGCTATGGCGACAGCACCGTCTTTGAGAACGTCTCGCTCAGCGTGGCGCCTGGAGAGTTTGTGGCCGTTGTGGGTGACTCGGGCGTGGGCAAGTCCACGCTGCTCAACTGCATGGCCGGGCTGGACCACTGGGACGCGGGCCAGGTGCGGCTGCAAGGCCAAGACCTCAGCGCCTTGAATGATGAGCAGCGCGCCCTGCTCAGGCGCCGCCATGTGGGCTTTGTGTTCCAGGCCTTTCATGTGCTGCCGCACCTGGACGTGGCGCAAAACGTGGGCCTGCCGCTCTTGCTGCTGGGCACGCCCGACGACGAGCGCGTCACGCACATGCTGGCCGCCGTGGGTCTGGACGGCCTGCAGTCGCGCCTGCCGCAGCAGCTCTCGGGCGGACAACTGCAGCGCGTGGCCATTGCCCGCGCGCTGGTGCACCGCCCCGGCGTGCTGCTGGCCGACGAGCCCACCGGCAACTTAGACCCCAGCACCGCCAGCCGCGTGATGGACGCGCTCACCGCGCAATGCCGGCAGCAAGGCTCGGCCTTGGTGCTGGTCACCCACTCAGAAGCTGCCGCCGCCCGCGCCGACCGCGTGCTGCGCCTGACGGCCACCGGCATGCAGGCACCGTAAAACATGAACATGCTGACCTTGCTGCGCAGCTACTCCTGGCAAGAACTCAGGCAACACCCCTGGCGCCATGCCGCCGCGGTGGTCGCCGTCATGCTGGGCGTGGCGCTGGCCTTTGCGGTGCAGCTCATCAACGCCTCGGCGCTGAGCGAGTTTTCACAAGCGGTGCGCACCGTCAACGGCCAGGCCGATCTGGTGCTGAGGGCGCCTCAAGGTGCGCTGGACGAAGCGCTCTACACCCGCGTGGCCCAAGCCCCGGCCGTGGCATTGGCCAGCCCGGTGCTGGAGTTCAGCACCCACGCCTTAGAAGGCGGGCAAAAAGTCAACCTGCAGGTGCTGGGCCTGGACGCGCTGCGCGTGGCCGGGGTGGCGCCTGCGCTCATGCCCAGGCCAGACGCGCAAGCCCCCCGCTTTGCCTTGTTTGCACCGGCCACGGTGTTTTTGAATGCCGCTGCGCGCCAGCGCTTGCCAGGCGATGAGCTGCAGCTGCAAAGCGGCAGCCGGCTGGTGAGCGTCAAAGTAGCGGGCAGCGTGGCCGCCGGCGGCGCGCCCCTGGCCGTGATGGATTTGGGCGCCGCGCAAGACCTGTTTGAGCGCGGCGGCCAACTCTCGCGCATAGACGTGCGGCTGCAGCCCGGCGCCGACCGCCAGGCCCTGAGCGCGCAGCTCAACGAGCCAGGGCTGCAAATGTCAGAGCCGCAGGACGCGGCCTCGCGCGTGAGCCAGCTGTCCAAGGCCTACCGCGTCAACCTCACGGTGCTGGCCCTGGTGGCGCTGTTCACAGGCGCGTTTTTGGTGTTTTCTGTGCTCTCGCTCAGCGTGGCCAAACGCGCCCAGCAGCTGGCCTTGCTGGGTGTGCTGGGGCTCACGGGGCGCGAGCGCTTGCAGCTGGTGCTGTATGAAAGCCTGGCCCTGGGCCTGATCGGCAGCGCCTTGGGGCTGGCCCTGGGCACGGGTTTGGCGGCGCTGGCCTTGCGCTTTGCCGGCGGCGATTTGGGCGGGGGCTACTTTGCCGGTGTGGCGCCGCGCCTGCACTGGAGTGCGGGGGCTGCGGCCATTTATGGCACGCTGGGTGTGGTTGCGGCCGTGGTGGGCGGCTGGTGGCCTGCGCGCGCGGCGCAGCGCATGCCGCTGGCGCAAACCCTCAAGGGCCTGGGTTCGGACAACCGCCGCCAGTCGCACCCGGCCTGGAGCTTGGCCCTGCTGGCGGCCAGTGGCTTGCTCACCTTGGCCCCGCCCGTGGCGGGCATGGCACTGGGCGCGTATGTGGCGGTGGCGCTGCTGCTGCTGGGCGGCATCACCGCCTTGCCAATCTTGATACAAGCGCTGCACGCGCCGCTGCAGCGCGCTGCACGCCACCGTTTGCTGCCCTTGCTGGCCATTGAACGCGCAGGCCGCGTGCGCCACAGCGCCAGCGTGGCTGTGAGCGGCGTGGTGGCCTCGCTCAGTTTGGCGGTGGCACTCACCGTGATGGTGGCAAGCTTTAGGCAGTCGGTCACCGACTGGCTCAATGTGCTGCTGCCCGCCGACCTCTATGCGCGCAGCGCCACCAGCACGGCCGCGGCCGACACGGTGTACTTCAGCCCGCAGGCCATTGCCAAGCTGCGCCAACTCCCTGGCGTAGAACGTGTAGGCACCTTGCGCATCACGGCCTTGCAGATGGACCCCGCGCAGCCAGCGGTCTCGCTGATTGCGCGCGAGCTCAGCGACGTGCGGCAAAGCCTGCCGCTGGTGGGCGAGCCCCTGGCCGTGCCCGCCGGTTTCACGCCGGTGTACGTGAGCGAGGCCATGCTTGATTTGTACGGCGCGCGGCCCGGCCAAGAGTTTGCGCGCTTGGGTGCGGCCCTGGCGCACCTGCACAAAGAGGGGCCTGCACCGCGCTTTTTTGTGGCTGGGGTGTGGCGCGACTACGCCCGCCAGTTTGGCGCTGTGATGATGGACGAGCGCGACTTTGTGCGCCTGACTGGCGACACCCGCATCAACGACCTGGCGCTGTGGCTCACAGACCCCGAGCGCAGCGCCCAAGTGCAGCAAGCCGTGCGCGAGGTGGTGGCGGCCGAATCCCCCACAGGCAGCGCGCCCTGGCTGGAGCTGGCCTCGGTCAGCGAGATACGCGCCCTATCGCTGCGCATTTTTGACCGCAGCTTTGCCGTCACCTACTGGCTGCAGGCCGTGGCCATAGGCATTGGCCTGTTTGGCGTGGCCGCCAACTTCAGCGCGCAGGTGCTGGCCAGGCGCAAGGAGTTTGGCCTGCTGGCCCACCTGGGCCTGACGCGCAGGCAAATTTTGGCCGTGGTCGCCGGTGAGGGCGCGGCCTGGACCGCCATAGGCAGCTTGGCCGGCATGGCGCTGGGCCTGGGCGTGGCGGTGGTGCTGGTGCATGTGGTCAACCCGCAAAGTTTCAGGTGGACCATGGACTTGCAGGTGCCGCTGCTGCGCCTGGCCCTGCTGGGGCTGGCGGTGCTGGTGGCGGGCACGCTCACGGCCTGGCTGGCGGGCCGGCAGGCGGCCGGCAAAAACGCGGTGATGGCCGTCAAAGAAGACTGGTGATTGCGGCCCGGGCCGGGCGGGGAGCGCTTACGCAGGCTCACGTTTTATACGTTTGCGAACGGTGAGCGTGGCGCAAACTGCACGCTCACGCCCCAGGGTGGCCCAGCAGGCCGCACCCTGGAGGCCACCGCCACAGGCCAGCCCTGAGACCACTGGATGGACACCATGACACACCCGCAGTACCGCATTGAACGAGAGCAACCCTTGCATGGCAGCTTGTTGCCCCCAGACAGCTTTGATGAACTTGACGTGGACCGCGGCTTGGCGGTGGCCATGGCGATCAAGAGCGTGCAAGACCCCACCCGCGAGCAGGTGCGTGTGGTGCACATCGCCACGGGCGAGGTGGTGTTCAAAACCATCACCGATGAATTTGAGGCGCAATGAAAGGCTCACAGAGCACCGAGAGCAGGCGCGGCTGAGACAATCAGCACATGCCCGTTTTTCCTTTGACCTCGCCCCTGGCCAGGCGCCGTTTTCTGCAGGGGCTGGGCTTGGCGGCCTTGCCGCTGCCAGCGCTGCAAAGTGCCCATGCCCTGCCGCCCAAGGCGCTTGAATTTCCCCGGGACTTTGGCGCCCACCCCGAGCTGCGCACCGAATGGTGGTACATCACCGGTGCGGCCCAAACCCCTAGCGGGCGTGAACTGGGCTTTCAAGTGACTTTTTTTCGCACCCGGGTGGACGCGGCGCAGGCCCTGCACTCGCGCTTTGCCGCCAAGCAACTGATCTTTGCCCACGCCGCCGTGACCGACTTGGCCGGTGGCGTGCTACTGCACGACCAGCGCATTGCGCGCCAAGGCTTTGAGCTGGCCCAAGCCTCGCTCCAAGACACAGACCTGCGGCTGGACGACTGGACGCTCAAGCGCCAGGGCCCGCCCGAGGCCAGCCGCTACAGCGCCAAGCTGCCCGCCAAAGACTTTGCGCTGGAGCTCGGCTTTGCCACCACCCAGCCGCTGCTGCGCCAAGGCGTCAACGGCCTGTCGCGCAAAGGGCCGCAAGCCAGCCAAGCCAGCTACTACTACAGCCAGCCCCAGCTACAAGCGCAAGGCCTCATACGCTTGCGCGGGCAAAGCTTGGCCGTGCAAGGCAGGGCTTGGCTGGACCACGAATGGAGTGATGAACTGCTGCACCCCGAGGCCCAAGGCTGGGACTGGGTGGGCATGAACCTGGCCGACGGCAGCGCGCTCACCGCCTTTCGGCTGCGGCGCGCCGACGGCTCCAGCCTGTGGGCGGGCGGCTCTTGGCGCCAACCGGGCGGCACGCCGCAAAACTTTGCAGCTGACAGCGTGCGCTGGCTGCCCGAGCGCTGGTGGACCAGCCCGCTCACCCAAGCGCGCTACCCCGTGCAATGGCAGCTGGACTGCCCGGCGGGTCGCTTTACCGTGCGGGCGAGGCTGGACGCGCAAGAGCTGGACAGCCGCGCCTCCACAGGTGCGGTGTACTGGGAGGGCTTGAGCGAGCTGCTCAGGCAGGGCCAGCGCGTGGGCCAGGGCTACCTGGAGATGACCGGCTACGCAGCGCCTCTGCGCTTGTCTTGAGGGGCCTGGCGCTTGAGCGCCGCTCCTTGGGGGACTGGCTCAGCGGGCCAAATACCCGCCATCCACCGGGTAGTAAGCCCCGGTGACAAAAGACGCCCGCCCCGAGGCCAGCCACAGCACCAATTCAGCCACCTCTTCGGGCCGGCCCAGCCGACCTATGGGGTGCAAGCCCACCAGCGCCTGCTGGGCATGAGGGTCAGCCGCCACAGGCGCGATCATGGGCGTTTGAATAAAGCCCGGGCCCACCGCGTTGATGCGCACGCCCTGCGCTGAGTACTCCAGCGCTGCGCATTGCGTCAGCCCCACCACGCCGTGCTTGGCGGCGGTGTAGGCCGGTGAATTGGCCATGGCCACCGCACCCAAGATGGAGGCGATGTTCACAATGGCTCCGCCCCCGTTCTGGCCACTGCCGTTCTTGAGCATGGCCGGAATCTGGTGCTTCATGCCGTAAAACACGCCTGTCAAGTTGATGTTGATCACCTGCGCCCAGGCCTCCACCGGGTAGTCGGCCGTGGGCAGCAGCGCACCGCCCACCCCCGCGTTGTTGCAGGCCACGTCCAGCCGGCCAAAGTGCGCCACAGTGCGCGCCACCAACTGGCGGTGGTGCTCCAGATTGCCCACATCGGCCGCCTCAAACAAAGCGTCTGCGCCTTGGGCCTTGAGCAGCTCAAGCGTTTCTTGGCCGCCTTCCACGTTCAGGTCAGACACCATCACCCGCGCACCCTCGCGCGCCATGCCCAGCGCCACAGCCCGGCCGATTCCTGAACCCGCGCCTGTGATCATGGCGACTTTGTCTTTGAGCATCATCTGTGTTTCCTTTGCGATCCAGCCTCAGCCCCGGCTTTGGCTTGCATCCTAGGCCAAGAGGCCAAGGCGGTGACAGACAGGACGGATGACCGACTCAGAAGACAAGCCAAGCTGAGGTCAAATAGCGCCATGGACGAACCCACAGACAAGCGACTGACCGAGCTGGAAATCAAAGCCAGCTTCATGGACGACATGATGGACTCTCTCAACCAAGTCATCATCCGCCAGCAAGCCACCCTGGACCTGCTGGTGCGGGAGGTCAGCGCTTTGAAGGGTCAGCTTGAGCAGACGAATTCTGGCTCATTCGGTGCGGCGGGCGATGTACTCTCCCGCGCGCAGGACAACGCGCCGCCGCACTATTAAAAGGTCGTACACCTGCTGCTGAGGTGCAGGCTTCATCTGCTTTAAAGACAGCAACGGGTGAAGACATAGAAGGTCCAGGTCAGCCTCAATCGCACGATTGACAATGTGATTCATGGCACTGAAAATATACTTTTAATCGCTTCAGACCCACTTTCATGCCTCATCTGACCGCCAACGACCTCAAAGTACGCGGCATAGCTGCCATTGAATCTGCTCTGGTCGCTCAGACCGAAGCAGTCATCTCGGTGCGAGGCAAAGACAGGTTTGTGGTGATGGACATGGCTCAGTACCACCATCTGCGTGAATGCGAGTTGGAAGCCGCACTGATTCAAACCCGCGCCGACCTGGCCGCAGGTCGCGCCGTGCAAGAAAGCGCCCAAGCCCACATGGCGCGGCTGGCTGAACTGCTGAACCAGCCAAAGATCTGAACGCCACGAACCCGACAAGCAGCATGCCTTACACGCTGGTGTTCACCGACGCCTACATGCGCCGCATCGTGCGATTCCTGCAGCTTCACCCTGAACTGCGCAAGCCCTACGCCAAAGCTCTTGCTTTGCTGGAACTCAACCCGCACCATCCTTCGCTTCGCTTGCACGCTCTGTCAGGCAAGCTGACAGGTCTGCACTCTGTGTCCATTAACTTGTCTTACCGAATCACCTTGGAATTGCTGATCCAAGACCAGCAAATCATCCCTGTCAATGTGGGCGACCATGACGCGGTGTATTGAGTTGGGAAACGCCTTGGCACTTTTTTGCAAGCGGTTCAGCTCTGGCAAAGTGATCGGTCATGCGGCCATGCGGCTAGCTTTGGCGCTGAGATGGCCCAACACCGTCAGCAGACGTCACTTGTCCAAATTGATCACGAAGTTCGTGTCCAGCAGGTGTGTGAGCGTCACAAATCGGCGCGCTCGGCCTGGGTTTGACTGGCCCGCTCAGCCAAAAAGTCATCGCTGAATGCGGGTCCTGCCTTGAAAAACTGGTCCCACGAATGCCCCTCTGGCGAGATGGTCCGCTCCACGCCAAGGGCACGCACCTCCACTTTGAGGACATCCGCAGGCAAGTGGATGGCTTGAGAGTCGTTGTGGGTGAGCGCAGTGCTGATGGACATGGCTAGCTCCAAGTCGAATACAAAATCAGTATAGAGCCCCGAAAGATGCAGCGTCACCGCATTCACCTGCTGCTGATCGGTGATGCAGGCCATGCCTTGCGCCCCCCTCTGGCCCAAAAGCCCCAACTACACTGACCCCATGGTTTCTCCCACTCCTGCCAAAGGCTCGCCCAAATCGCTGTCGGGCCTGCTGCCCTTTCTCAAACCCTACCGTGGCCGCATTCTTTTGGCCCTTGTGCTGCTGCTTTTGGCCGCGGGGGCCACGCTGGTATTTCCGGTGGCGCTGCGCAGCTTGATTGACGGTGGCCTGATGACGGGGGGCGACAGCTCGGGACTGGCGCGGCACTTTTTTGAGCTCTTTGGCGTGGCCGTGGCCTTGGGGCTGTTTTCGGCCGGGCGCTTTTATGTGGTGAGCTGGCTGGGCGAGCGCGTCACGGCCGACCTGCGGCAGGCGGTGTATGCGCATGTGCTGCGGCAAAGCCCGGCGTTTTTTGAAAGCACGCCCACCGGTGAGGTGCTCTCGCGCTTGACCACAGACACCACCTTGGTGCAGTCTGTGGTGGGCTCGTCGCTGAGCATGGGCTTGCGCAACAGCGTCATGGGCATTGGAGCGCTGACCATGCTGGTGTGGACCAACCCGCTGGTGATGGTGCAGGTGCTGGGCGTGCTGGTGCTTATTGTCATTCCGGCGGTGCGCTTTGGCCGGCGGGTGCGCAAGCTCTCGCGGGCCAGCCAAGACCGCGTGGCCGACGCCAGCGCCATAGGCGCTGAGGTGCTCAACGCCGTGCCCGTGGTGCAAAGCTACACCGCCGAAGACCGCGAGGCCGCCCGCTTTGGCGATGCCTCGCAGCAGGCCTTTGAGGTGGCCATACGCCGCACCCTGGCGCGCTCGGTGTTGGTGGCCTTCATCATCATTGCCACCTCGGCCGCGCTGCTCTGGGGCTTGTACCAGGGCACGCAAGCGGTGATCAGCGGTGAGATTTCGGCCGGCCACCTGGGGCAAACCGTGGTGTACGTGATCATTTTGGCCAGTGCTTTTGCGGTCTTGGGCGAGGTCTATGGCGACCTGCTGCGCGCCGCTGGCGCCACCGAGCGCCTGATGGAATTGCTGGGCACGCACTCGCCCATTGAATCCCCCGCCCACCCGCAAGTGGCCGCCCTGCCGCTCGCGGGCAGCACGCTGAGCTTTGAAGACGTGGTGTTTCACTACCCCTCGCGACCCTCGCAAACGGCGCTGGGGCACTTTAATTTACAAGCGCTGCCGGGCCAG
>CAMCUN010000085.1 GCA_945878995.1 Polaromonas sp. YR568
AGGGAGCCCAGTCCGGAGCCCGAATCACTCCCTCCCCCTCTGGGGGAGGGCCGGGGTGGGGGCACCGCGTGGCACCCCAATTGCCTCACGCGTGCCCCTCTCCCCAGCCCTCTCCGCAAAGGGGCGAGGGAGCCCCGTCCGGAGCCCGAATCACTCCCTCCCCCTCTGGGGGAGGGCCGGGGTGGGGGCACCGCGTGGCACCACCTCACCCTCGCCCCCGCATCACTGACTGCTAATCAAGCACCTCATGCGTATCCTCTTTCGCGACCTCACCGTTCCACCCGAGCCATGGCTGGGCTTTTTGCGCCAGGCCTTTCCCCAGGCCAGCGTCGAGCTGTGGCAGCCGGGCGCCGCGCCCGCCGACTACGCCTTGGTCTGGGCGCCGCCCCAGCAACTGCTGGACGAGCAAACCCAGCTCAAAGCGCTGTTCCAAATTGCCGCCGGGGTGGATGCGCTGCTCAAGCTGCGCCTGCCCGTTGGCGTGCCCGTGTTCAGGCTGGACGATGCGGGCATGGCCGTGCAGATGGCCGAGTACGTCTGCCACGCGGTCATTCGCCACTTCAGAGAGCTTGACAAGGTCGAAGTCGACACCCGCGCTGGCCGTTGGCAGCAACGCCAGCCCCGCTCGCGTGCTGAATTTTCGGTGGGTGTGCTGGGCCTGGGCGTATTGGGCCAGCGCGTGCTGAAAGCGCTTGAGGCCTTTGAATTTCCCCTGCGCGGCTGGGGCCGAACACCGCGCCACTTGAACGGCGTGCAAACCTTTGCCGGCCCGCAGGAACTGCCCGGTTTTTTGGCTGCCAGCCGTGTGCTGGTCAACCTGCTGCCGCTCACGCCTGAGACTGAAAACCTCCTGAACACCCAGACCTTGAGCCAGCTCCAACCCGGCGGCTACCTCATCAACGTGGCGCGGGGACGGCACCTGGTGGACGAGGACCTGCTGGCCTTGCTGGGCAGCGGCCACTTGGCAGGCGCCACGCTGGATGTGTTCCGCCAGGAACCGCTGCCCCCAGAGCATGCTTTTTGGCGCGATGCGCGCATCACCCTCACGCCGCACACCTCGGCCCGCACGCTGCGCGAGGACAGCCTGGCCCAGATCGTGGCCAAAATTCGCGCCCTGGAAGCAGGGGCAGCGCCACAGGGCATGGGCGGCCTGGTGCGGCTCCAAGTAGGATACTGATTTATCCGGCCGCGCACCAAGCGCTGCCCCATACTAAGCTGGAGAAACAAATGAGTCTGCCCACCACTGTCAAATTGGTCGACGTGGGGCCGCGCGACGGCCTGCAAAACGAAAAGGGCGAGGTGCCTGCCGCCGTCAAAATCGAGTTGGTGCACCGCCTGCAAGACGCGGGCTTGAAGGAGATAGAGGCCACCAGCTACGTCAGCCCCAAGTGGGTGCCGCAAATGGCCGATGCGCCAGCCGTCATGGCCGGCATTGAGCGCCGCGCTGGCGTGCGCTACTCCGTGCTCACCCCCAATTTGAAGGGTCTGGAATCAGCCATGGCCCTGGACAAGGCCTTTTGGCCTGACGAAATCGTCGTGTTTGCGGCTGCCAGCGAGCGTTTTAGCCAGCGCAACATCAACTGCTCCATTGACGAGAGCATTGAGCGCTTTCGCCCCGTGGTGGAGCTGGCCCGCGCCAATGGCATTTATGTGCGCGGCGCTATTTCATGCGCTGTGGGTTGCCCCTACGAGGGCGAGGTGCCACCGGCCGCCGTGGACAAGGTGGCCCGACTCATGAAGGGCATTGGCGTGCAACACGCTGGCGTGGCCGACACCATTGGCGTGGGCACGCCCGCCCAGGTGCAGCGCGCCATGGAGGCCACGCTCAAGCATTACGACCTGGCCGACGTGTCCGGCCACTATCACGACACCTACGGCCAGGCCCTGGCCAACACCCTGGTGAGCCTTGAAATGGGCGTGTGGCAGTACGACGCGTCTGTCGCCGGTCTGGGCGGCTGCCCCTATGCCAAGGGCGCCACCGGCAACGTGGCCACCGAAGACCTGGTCTACATGCTGCATGGCATGGGCATTGAAACGGGCATTGACTTGGACAAGCTCATCGACGCGGGCCAGTTCATCAGCGACTTCCTGGGCCGCCCCACCAACTCGCGCGCCGGCAAGGCCTTGTTCACCAAGCGCGCCGCATGAGCCTGGCCCTGCCAGACGGCGTGCAGCGCGTGGCGGCCTTTTTGGCCGAGCGCGGCCATGCCCATGCGCCGCGCCTGCTCAGCGACTCGGCCCGCACCGCGCAGGAGGCGGCCGACACGCTGGGCGTCGCCCTGGGGCAGATCGCCAAGAGCATTCTTTTCAAGCGCCTGCCCGACGAGGCGGCCGTGCTGGTGGTCACCTCGGGCGACCAGCGCGTGGACGAGAAAAAACTCAGCGCCTTGGTGTGCCAGCCCGGCCAAAAGCTGGCGCGCGCCGATGCAGACTTTGTGAAAAGCCGCACCGGCTTTTCCATAGGCGGCGTCTCGCCCGTGGCCCAGGCCACGCCGGTGGTGCAAGTGCTCGATGCCAGCTTGTTTCGCTTTCAAGAGGTCTGGGCGGCGGCCGGCCACCCGCATGGCGTGTTTGCCGCCACGCCAGCGCAACTGGCGCGGCTCACAGGCGCACGCATTGAAGACGTGGCCCAGGGCGTGCTGCCCGAGCAGCGCACCCGTGCCTTGCTCCTGGCCCATGCGGCCGTGTTGGCCGATTCTGAAGATGCCCAGGCCCCGTCGCCCTGCATCTCGGTGTGCCGCATGAACGCTGACACTGGTTTTTGCGAAGGCTGCTTGCGCACCATCAGTGAGATCACCGCCTGGAGCCGCAGCCCCCCAGAGGCCAAGCGCGAGGTCTGGGCCGCCATTGCCCAGCGTGCGGCGGCCTGACCACGCTCACCCCACCCGCCATGCCAGGAAAGACCATGAAGCAGCTCACCTTTTACTTTGACTTCATCTCGCCCTACGCTTACCTGGCCTTTGACAAGCTGCCCCAGGTGCTGCAGGGCCTGAGTTTCAGCGTGCGCTACAAGCCCATTTTGTTTGCCAGCCTGCTCAAGGCCCATGGCAGCTTGGGGCCGGCTGAGATTCCTGCCAAGCGCGACTGGACCTACCGCCATGTGCTGTGGCAGGGCCAGGCCCAGGGCACGCCCTTGGCCATGCCCGCGGTCCACCCCTTCAACCCCATCGAGCTTTTGCGTTTGGCGGTGGCCTGCGACGCGCAGGGCGAGCCCAACCGCTGGGTGTGCGAGCGTATTTTTAAGCACACCTGGGCCGAAGGCGGCTTGCCCAGCGACCCGCAGCGCCTGGCCGCGCTCATGGCCGAACTGCAACCTGCTCGCGAGAGAAGTGACGAGACCGTCAAGGCCCAGCTCAAAGCCCACTCCGACGAAGCCCTGGCCGCGGGCGCCTTTGGTGTGCCCACAGTGGCCGTGGACGGCAAGCTGTTTTGGGGGCTGGACGCGCTGCCCATGCTGCGCGATTATTTGGACGGTGGCGCCTGGTTCCAGGGGCCAGCCTGGGACGCCGCGCCGCAGGTGCCTGTGGGCATACGCCGCCAGGGCTGAGCGGCGCAGGGGCCAGTCGGGTCAGGGCTGCGGCATTCGGTCACGGCTGCTCAGTGCCATGTGTTCTGCCCCAGCGTCAGCAGCCACAGAGCCAGACACATGGGCCCAAGGCCGTTCAGGCCATCACCGGCAGCCTGCCATGGCCACGCTCAAGCAGCGCTCAATCTTGAGCAGGGTCACCCCCAGGTACAGCGCGCCCAGCACGAAAAACGCCACCCAGCCGTGGTGCCTGCTCGCCACCTTGGCTGGGGAAACGAGGCGGGCCAAGACCATCCAGGGCCGATTCAGCACTTGGAACAGTTGGTAGAAAAAATTCCCCTCGCGCTTTTGCCCCGCCAACACATACAGCAGCCCTTGGCCCACCAAGGCCAGCAGCCCGATGTAGAGCAAGAGTTGCGCAACGTTGAGAAAGGGAATCACAAAAAAGCCCTGCTTCGGTGTGCGGAGGTGCGGATGGTCGAATGACGTGAAATTGGCCAAGGCATTTTGCAGCCCTTTGACCCTTGGCAAGGCTCTGCTGAGAAATCACCCGGGTGCATGAGCTTGTCAGGGTTTGCTAAGCCTGCAAGGGCCTGCCAACGCGCTTGAACTGGCTGAATCGGCGCTGAACTTGCGCGATTGCATTATTTTTTACTAGGGATTTCCCTTATTTTTCATGTGCCAAAGGGGCAAAAATTTTCCCCTAACCGGTCTGATGGCCCTGGATTTATCACATCAAGAAACAACAAATTAGGGTTTACACGGGGTTTGTAAGTGGGCATTCAGTTAAGCGTTGGGGCAACTCTGCCCAGCGTCAGACACCGGTCAGGCCAGCTGTTGATAGTGCATGCCATGTCGCCATCCCTGGCGGCACATTCCATTGATACAGGAGACCCCCATGGCAGCAGCAGAAGCCCCAAGGCCGATGACAGGTGAAGAAAAGAAGGTGATCTTTGCATCATCACTCGGCACCGTGTTTGAGTGGTACGACTTTTACCTTTACGGATCGTTGGCAGCCATCATTGCCAAGCAATTTTTCTCGGGCTTGGACCCCCAAGCAGCCTTTATTTTTGCGCTGCTGGCCTTTGCCGCGGGCTTCATCGTGCGGCCTTTCGGCGCGCTGGTGTTCGGTCGTTTGGGCGACATGATTGGCCGCAAATACACCTTCTTGATCACCATCTTGTTGATGGGTGCGTCAACCTTCATCGTCGGCATCTTGCCCAACTACGCCACCATCGGCGTAGCCGCGCCCATCATCTTGATCGCGCTGCGCATGCTGCAAGGTCTGGCACTCGGTGGAGAGTACGGTGGCGCTGCCACCTACGTGGCCGAGCACGCCCCTCATGGTCGCCGTGGCGCTTACACCGCCTGGATTCAAACCACCGCCACCTTGGGCCTGTTCCTGAGCTTGATGGTGATTTTGGGCACCCGCACCCTGATTGGTGAGGCCGCTTTTGCCGACTGGGGCTGGCGCGTGCCCTTCATCGTGTCCATCGTGATGCTGGCCATCTCGGTGTACATCCGCTTGTCGATGAACGAGTCGCCTGCCTTCGTCAAAATGAAGTCTGAGGGAAAAACCTCCAAGGCCCCGCTGTCCGAGTCCTTCGGCCAGTGGAAAAACCTCAAAATCGTGCTGCTGGCCTTGTTTGGCCTGGTCGCAGGTCAAGCGGTGGTTTGGTATTCGGGCCAGTTCTACGCCCTGTTCTTCTTGACCAGCGTGCTCAAAGTGGACGGCGCCACCGCCAACATTTTGGTCGCAGCTTCACTGATCATTGGCACGCCATTTTTTGTGGTGTTTGGCGCTCTGTCTGACAAGATCGGCCGCAAGCCCATCATCTTGGCCGGCATGGCCTTGGCCGTGGTCACCTACTTTCCGCTGTTCACGGCGCTGACCAAAGCCGCCAACCCTGACCTGGCTGCCGCTCAGGCCAAGAACAAGATTGTGGTGTCCGCACCGGCTGGTGACTGCTCCTTCCAGGGCAACCCCGTGGCCCGCGAGATCGACTTCACCAAGTCCTGCGACATTGCCAAGCGCTTCCTGGCCCAAAACTCGGTGAGCTACGACAACGTCACCGTGGCCGAAGCGGGCCCTTCCACCGTCAAAATTGGCGAGAAAGTCATCACCGCCCCCGTGGCCAAAGTGGTGAACAGCAAGTTTGACGAAGAAAGCGTCAAGGCCATCGCCGCCTTCAAGAAAGAAATTTCTGAATCGCTCAAGGAAGCTGGCTACCCCGCCAAGGCAGACCCCGCCAAAGTGGACAAGCTGACCATCATCGCTATCTTGTCTATCTTGGTGCTCTACGTGACCATGGTGTACGGGCCGATTGCCGCCATGCTGGTGGAAATGTTCCCCACCCGCATCCGCTACACCTCCATGTCGCTGCCCTACCATATTGGCAACGGCTGGTTCGGCGGCCTGATGCCCACCATCGCCTTTGCCATGGTGGCCCAGAACGGCAACATGTACTACGGCTTGTGGTACCCCATCACCATCGCCGCTGCCACCTTTGTGATTGGCCTGTTGTTCGTCAAGGAAACCAAAGACGTCGACATCTACGCCGACGACTGAATTTAAGTGTTCCCGGCGTCCTTGTCCGGGACGCTTAATCAAGGGCCTTCCTTATTTCGGAAGGCCCTTTTTTAAGGGTTTTTTCTTTTTGGAGGAGTTCATCATGTGGAAAATTGCAGTGGGTTTTGTTTTGTTTGCGGCCCTGGGCATGTTTGTCATCATCAAAGGGGGCGACAACCTGGACATGAGCGGCGAAAAGCACGGTGGTGACACCAGCCATGCGCCGGCGGCCACTCCGGCGGCCGATGCCACGGCCTCAGCCGCTGCCGCACCCTTGGTGCCCGGTGCAGCCGCTGCCCCCGCCCCGGCCAAGTAAGCTGGTTTTTCTGAACGGCCCGCGCCCTCCATGAGGACGCGGGCTTTTTTACGCCTGGGCCTGTCGGTCTATTCCCTTGCCCCCTGCTTTTCGGCCCCCCCTCCCTAGAATGATGGCCCTCACCACCAAAGGGCCTTCCCATGACGCAAGGACTGATCCGCATTCGCGGAGCCAGGCAGCACAACCTCAAGAACATCGACCTCGACATCCGCACGGGTGAGTTGACGGTGGTGACCGGGCCCAGCGGCTCAGGCAAGTCTTCATTGGTGTTTGACACGCTCTTTGCCGAGGGCCAAAGGCGCTACGTCGAGACCTTTTCGGCCTATGCCAGGCAGTTTTTGGACCGCATGGACAAGCCGGCGGTGGACAAGGTCGAGGGTGTGCCCCCGGCCATTGCGATTGACCAGACCAACCCGGTGCGCTCCTCGCGCTCGACGGTGGGCACCATGACGGAGCTCAACGACCACCTCAAGCTCTTGTTCGCCCGCTCCACCCGGCTGTTCGACCGCGACACCGCCCAGCCCGTGCGGCACGACACGCCCGAGACCATTTACGCCGAGCTCTTGGCGCGCAGCGCGCAGGACGACCCCCGCCTGATCCTCACCTTTCCTGTGCAGCTGCCCGAGGGCACCAGCCAAGAGCAGCTCGAGCAGTGGCTGTCGGCCAGCGGTTTCACGCGGGTGCACGAGCCCGCTGAAGCGGCTTTCAACGAGCCTGGCAGCGTGCAGGTGGTGGCCGACCGCTTTCGCATTCAGGGCACTGAAAAAGTGCGCGCCATCGAGGCCATAGAGGTCGCGCTCAAGCACGGCGGCCGGCTCAACGTGTTTGTGCAGGCCCAAGACCGGCCCGAAACCCTGTGGCGCTATTCCACCGGCTTGCACTGCCCCGACAGCAACCTGCGCTACACCGAGCCCACGCCTTCTTTGTTTTCCTTTAACTCGGCCATGGGCGCGTGCGAGACCTGCCGCGGCTTTGGCCGCGTCATTGGCGTTGATCTGGGGCTGGTCATCCCCAACGACAAGCTCACCCTGCGCATGGGCGCCATCAAGCCCATGCAGACCCCCGCCTGGCAAGAGGCCCAAGACGACCTGTTGCGCCATGCCGAAGTGGCGGGCATTCCCCGCGACACGCCCTGGAGCAAGCTCACGCAAGAGCAAAAAGACTGGGTCATCAACGGCTCGCCGCACTGGAAAGGCCAGTGGAACAAGCAGTGGTTTGGTGTGCGCCGCTTTTTTGAGTACCTGGAAAGCAAGGCCTACAAGATGCACATCCGTGTGCTCTTGTCCAAGTACCGCAGCTACACGCCCTGCCACGTGTGCGGCGGTGCGCGCCTAAAGACTGACGCGCTGCTGTGGCGCCTGGGCAGCCAGGCTGCGGCCGATGCGGTGCTGCCGCCAGCCCAACGCTTTATGCCTGTGGGCGTGAAGTGGAGCCGCGCGCAGTTGGAGGCCTTGCCGGGTTTGTGCCTGCATGACTTGATGCAGCTGCCGATTGACCGGCTGAGGCGATTTTTCGATCTGCTGGCGCAGGCGAGCCCCCACCCCAACCCTCCCCCAGGGGGGGAGGGGGCAAGTCAGATCAGCCCCACTGCCTCTGGTGGAGAGAGCCAGATAGCTCCCTCCCCCTCAGGCGGAGAGCCATCTCTGACTCCCTCCCTCACTGGGGGAGCTGCCCCTCTTACTCCCTCCCCCTCTGGGGGAGGGCCGGGGTGGGGGCAAGCGGTCTTGGCAGTCGCCCACATCCCCGAAGGCGAACGCCAAGCCCTCAAGCTCTTGTTTGAAGAAATCCAAACCCGCCTCAAATACCTGTGCGACGTGGGCATTGGCTACCTCACGCTGGACCGCCAAAGCCGCACCCTCAGCGGCGGCGAGGTGCAGCGCATCAACCTCACCACCGCGCTGGGCACCTCGCTGGTGAACACCTTGTTTGTGCTGGACGAGCCCAGCATTGGCCTGCACCCGCGCGACATGGGCCGCATCACCCAGGCCATGCACCGCCTGCGGGATGCGGGCAACACCTTGGTGGTGGTGGAGCACGACCCGGCCGTGATGCTGGCCGCCGACCGCATGATTGACATGGGCCCCGGCCCCGGCGAGAAGGGCGGCAGCATCGTCTTTGACGGCACGCCCGATGCCTTGCGCCATGCCGACACTCTCACAGGCGCCTACCTGGGCGGCCGCAAGCAAGTGGGCATGGGTCTCAAGCGCCGGGTCAGCGACCACACGCCACGCCTTATTTTGGAAGGCGCGCGTGGCCACAACCTGAAAAACATCAGCGTGGAGTTTCCGCTGCAGCGTCTGGTGTGCGTCACCGGCGTGAGCGGTTCAGGCAAGTCCACCTTGATGCAAGACATCTTGGCGCCCGCCCTCTTGCGCCAGTTTGGCAAGGCCACCGAAACGCCGGGCGAGCACGACCGCCTGCTGGGCGCCGATCACTTGAACGACGTGGTCTTTGTGGACCAATCACCCATTGGCAAAACTGCCCGCTCCAACCCCGCCAGCTACGTGGGCGCCTGGGACGCGGTGCGCGATTTGTTTGCCGACGCGCCGCTCTCTCGCGAGCGCAGCTACACGCCCTCTAAGTTCAGCTTCAACAGCGGCGACGGCCGTTGCCCCACCTGCGGTGGCTCGGGCTTTGAGCATGTGGAGATGCAGTTCCTGAGCGACGTGTACCTGCGCTGCCCCGACTGCGACGGCAAGCGCTACCGACCCGAGATTTTGGAAGTGCACATTGAGCGCCACCGCGCCAATGGCGAGAGGCTCAAGCTCAACGTGGCCGACGTGCTGGGCCTCACAGTGAGCGAGGCCTGCGAGCTGTTTCGCCACGACCGCGAGGTGCTGCGCGCGCTGCAGCCCATCATTGACGTGGGCCTGGAGTACGTCAAGCTCGGCCAGCCCGTGCCCACACTCTCGGGCGGCGAGGCCCAGCGCCTTAAATTGGCCGGATTTTTAGCAGGCAAGGGCGAGGCCGCGACCAAAACGGCCAAAACTCCCAAGATCCCCGCCAGCTTCAGCCGCCAGCCGCTGGCGCTGCGCCAGCACCGCGGCACCTTGTTCTTGCTGGACGAGCCCACCACGGGCCTCCACTTTGACGACATTGCCAAGCTCATGCGCGCGCTGCGCAAGCTGCTGGACGCGGGCAACTCGCTCATCGTCATCGAGCACAACCTCGACGTGATCCGCGCGGCCGACTGGGTCATTGACCTGGGCCCCGAGGGCGGCGAAGGCGGCGGCCTGCTGGTGGCCGAAGGCCCGCCTGAAGAGCTGCGCCAGCACCCCAGCTCACACACGGCGCTGGCCTTGCGCGAGTACGCCCAGGCCATGGGCGAGATGCATGGAGTGGCGGAAAAAATGGCCACCTACGACATCGCCCCGGCCTTGCTCCCTCCCCCTCTGGGAGTGGGCTGGGGTGAGGGCACGCGCGCCACCGACACCTTAGAAGCACGCCACGACCGCAGCCCCCACCCCAACCCTCCCCCAGGGGGGGAGGGAGTAAAGCGGAAGGCTGCGCCCAACAATTCGATTCAAATCATCAACGCCCGGGAAAACAACCTGCAAAGCCTGTCGGTCGAAATTCCGCGCGGCAAGTTCAACGTCATCACTGGCGTGTCGGGGTCGGGCAAGTCCACGCTGGCCTTTGGCATCTTGTTCAACGAGGGCCAGCGCCGCTACCTGGAGTCGCTCAACGCCTATGCCCGCTCCATCGTGCAGCCCGCAGGCCGACCCGAGGTGGACGCGGTCTACGGCATTCCGCCCACCGTGGCCATTGAGCAGCGGCTCTCACGCGGCGGGCGCAAGTCCACCGTGGGCACCACCACCGAGGTGTGGCATTTCTTGCGGCTTTTGTATGTGAAGCTGGGCATACAGCATTGCGTGCACGACGGCGCGGCCGTCATGCCGCAAAGCGCCGAGAGCATTGCCGCCCAGCTGCTCAAAACCTACCGGGGCCAGCACATTGGCCTGTTGGCGCCTTTGGTCATCAACCGCAAGGGCGTCTACACCGAGCTGGCCGACTGGGCGCGCCCGCGCGGCTACACCCATTTGCGCGTGGACGGCGAGTTCTTGCCCACCACCGGTTTTCCGCGCATTGACCGCTTCAAGGAACACACGGTCGAGCTGCCGGTGGCCGACATGCTGGTGCGGCCCGACCAAGAAGCCGCCCTGCGACTGGCGCTCAAAACCGCGCTGGAGCACGGCAAAGGCGTGGTGCATGTGTTGGCCCCGCTGGAGGGCTTGAAAGAAGCCATGGCCGACGGTCGTTCCACGGCGGGCATTGGCCGCATCATCGCGTTTTCAACCAAGCGCGCCTGCCCGGTGTGCGCCACCTCCTACCCCGAGCTGGACCCCCGCCTTTTTTCCTACAACAGCAAGCACGGCTGGTGCCCCGACTGCGTGGGCACGGGCGTGGCCCTCACCCGCGAGCAGCGCAAGGCCCTTGATGACTCGGTGCGCGATGACGACAACAAAGGCCGCGAACAAAGCTTTGCCGAGCCCGAGGTCGAAGACCTGGTCGACACCGCCTGCCCCAGCTGCCACGGCACCCGCCTGAACGTGCAAGCCCGGGCCGTGCGCTTGGGGCAAGGCTTCGCACCCGGTTTAATTCCTCTCCCTCTGGAGGAGGGCAGGGTAGACGGCAGGGGTGAGGGCATTCCCCGCACCCTTCCCCCCACCCCTGGCACTTGGGCCATCACCGACATTGCCAGCCTGAGCGTGAGCGACATTCGCGCCTGGGCCGAGCAACTGCACCTGGTGGGCCGCGAGGCAGAAATCGCCCGCGACCTGCTGCCTGAAATCAAAAACCGCCTGGACTTTTTGCAAGACGTGGGCCTGGGCTACCTCACCCTGGACCGGGGCGCGCCCACGCTGTCTGGCGGCGAGGCCCAGCGCATTCGCCTGGCCGCGCAACTGGGCTCCAACCTGCAAGGCGTGTGCTATGTGCTGGACGAGCCCACCATTGGTTTGCACCCGCGCGACAACCAAATTTTGCTCAAAGCCCTGGGCACGCTCAGCGAGCGGGGCAACACGCTGGTGGTGGTCGAGCACGACGAAGACACCATACGCCGCGCCGACCACATCATTGACATCGGCCCAGGCGCCGGCAAACGCGGTGGCCATGTGGTGGCCCAAGGCTCGGCGGCCGATTTGTCTGCCGCGCCTGATTCCTTGACCGGCCGCTACCTGCTGCACGCCATCCGCCACCCCATTCACCCCCGCCGCGTCACGCAGCCTTTCTCTGCGAATCCATTCCCTCCCCCCCTGGGGGAGGGCCAGGGTGGGGGCATCCCCGCTTCCGCACCCGCATCCGACTCCGCACCCGCTGCCAAACCCTTGAGCAAAGCCAAACAAGCCGCCGCCAAAGCCCAAGCCCTCAAAGGCAATGCCGCCCAAGCCAGCGCTGAGCACAACGCCGGCCCTGCCGCCCTCAACCCGCACACCCAGTGGCTGCGCCTGGGCGGCGCGCAGCTGCACAACCTGCAACATGTCAGCGTCGAGCTGCCCTTGTACCGCCTGGTGGCGGTCACTGGCGTCAGCGGCTCGGGCAAGTCCACGCTGGCGCGTGACGTGCTGCTGGCCAACGTGCATGCGGCCGTCAGCCAGCGCAGCACCAGGGCCGGCCGCGAGGCCGACGCCGCCGGTCAGCACCCGGCCTGGGTGGGCTGCACCAGCTTGGCCGGCTACCAAGTGGTGGACCGCGTGCTGGAAGTGGACCAAACCCCCATTGGCAAAACCCCGCGTTCCTGCCCGGCCACCTACATTGGCTTTTGGGACACCATCCGCAAAATGTTTGCCGAAACGCTGGAAGCCAAAGCCCGGGGCTATGCCGTCGGCCGCTTCTCTTTCAACACCGGCGAAGGCCGCTGCCCCACCTGCGAAGGCGCCGGCGTGCGCACCATAGGCATGAGCTTTTTGCCCGACGTCAAAGTGCTGTGTGAAACCTGCCACGGCGCCCGCTTCAACCCCGAAACCCTGGCCGTGACCTGGCGCGGCAAAAGCATTGGCGAGGTGCTGCGCATGGAGGTCGACGAAGCGGTCGAGTTCTTTGCCTCCATGCCCCATATCAGCCACCCGCTGCAACTGCTCAAAGACGTGGGCCTGGGCTACCTCACCCTGGGCCAGCCCTCGCCCACCCTGAGCGGCGGCGAGGCCCAGCGCATCAAGCTGGTGACCGAGCTCAGCAAAGTGCGTGACGACATCACCCGCCGCGGCCAAAAAGCCCCGCACACGCTTTATGTGCTGGACGAGCCCACCGTGGGCCTGCACATGGCCGACGTGGAAAAACTCATTCATGTGTTGCACCGCCTGGTCAACGCCGGCCACAGCGTGGTCGTGATCGAGCACGACCTCGATGTGATCGCTGAAGCCGACTGGGTGATAGACCTGGGACCCGACGGCGGCAAAGCCGGCGGGCAGGTGGTGGCGTCTGCACCGCCTGAAGAGGTGGTGAGGCTGAAGACGGCGACGGGGGTGGCGCTGGGACCGGTGTTGGCGCGGGGGTGAAGACTCAGGGCTTGTGGCGCTGCGCCGCTTGCTGGTAGACCGTGTCGTGGTCGCGTCGCCCAACCGCGATCACGAAAACCACCACATGTTGGTCTATCACCTCATAGACTAAGCGGTCGCCGGTGTCACGCAGCTTGATCTTTTAGGTGTTCTTGAGCTCGCCGTGCAGCTTGGCCGTGGGAACGTGGGGCGCCTGCAGGCGCTTGGCCAATTGTTTCTTGAAGAGGGTTTAGACGGAGCCGTCGAGTTTGCGCCATTCCTTCAGCGCCGCTTCGTGGAACTCCAGCTCATAGGTCTTCAAGCGCCACCTTGACCCGCTTGCCACCTTGGCGCTGCTTAACGATGTTCGACAGCTCCGCGTCTTCGAGGCGCTCCAGCAAAGCCTCATAAGCCCGAGCTGACAACAAGTAAGCAGCAGGCCTGTTGTGATTGAGCACGGCCACAGGTGAGTCGCCCGCATCTTGCAAGATCGCACTGGGATTGCGCCGCAGATCGGTCATGCTGACCGTGGTGCTGGCGTAGATGGAGTGGGTAGTGGCCATGTAGATTCTGTGCTTTATAAAGTGCTTTATTTAGTGCATTTTGTGGCCTGTGTCTTCGTTTCGTCAATTCCCTTTACATGCGCTGCAGCTGGGCGCTGGGGTCACGGCTGAAGACGGCCACGGGGGTGGCTCTGGGGCCGGTGTGGGCGGAGGTCTGGGGCCCGGAGAGGGGCATGCGTGAGGCAACTTTGGTGCCACGCGATGCCCCCGCCCCGGCCCTCCCCCAGAGGGGGAGGGAGGAATTCGGGAGCGCTGATAGGACAATCCTGTCCTTCTTGGACGGCCACTGACTCATGCCGCCGCTGGCAGAGCAATGTGGATACTTGTTGGCTTCACCTCACCTTGTTCGAGGTGTTCGGCGATGACGCGCAGGGCCAAGGTCTCTGCCTTCAATATGCTTCATCTTTGGTCGCACCGTAGGTCAGCACGCCGGGCAGTTCAAGCACCTCTGCCAGCCACCGACCATCGTCTTCTTGCTCGCACTCGATCGTATAGTTCATGGGCTACAACTCCTTGAGAAATCGACCTTACAGCGGTGGTATGCGAGTGTCGCCTTGTGCTCATTGGCGGCCTTGGGCCGGGATGTGCTGTGGTCATGTCCTTGCGCGCCGCACAGTTTGAAAAGCGCATGACTCAATCCGCATCTGACCCCGATTTTTCCTATCCTTGCACATTCGCCCGGCTCAGGTCCCCGCCATAGTGGCTCATCACGCGGTGGTCCATCCACGCAAACCAAAGGGGCGGGCAATACGCCACCGTGATCATGGTGGCGTACCCTGCGGGCAATTGCGGGGCCGTCTCGAAATGCCGCAGCGCTTGGTAACGCCGACTGGGGTGGGCGTGGTGGTCCGAATGTCTTTGCAGTTGGTACAGCAAAAGGTTGCCCACCAGGTGGTTGCTGTTCCAGGAGTGCTCGGGCTCGCAGCGCACATAGCGGCCAGACGCGTCACGCTGGCGCAGCAAACCATAGTGCTCCACATAGTTCACCACCTCCAGCATCGAAGCGGCGTACACCGCCTGCAAGACCAAAAACGGCAGTGCCATCCAGCCCAGCCACGCCACCAACGCGCCAAACAAAACCAGCGTCAGGCCCCAGGCCTGCAGGTTGTGGTTCTGAAGGTGCCACGCGCTGTGGCCTTGAATGTTCAAGCGCTCTTGCTCCAGCGCCCAGGCCGATTGCAAGCTGCCCCACACCGAGCGCGGCAAAAAGGCCCAGAAACTTTCACCCATGCGCGCGCTCGCCGGGTCTTCGGGTGTGGCCACGCGTTTGTGGTGGCCTCGGTTGTGCTCCACAAAAAAGTGGCCATACGCACTGGGCGCCAAAGCGATCTTGGACAGCCACCGGTCCAGTGTTTCTTTTTTGTGGCCCAACTCATGCGCCGTGCCAATGCCTATGCCGTTGATCGCACCCACCGTGAACACCAAGCTGGCATAGCCCCACCCAGGCAGCGGCAGAGTCACTGCGATCCAAGCGCCCAACACCGTGCCCGCCATTTGCAAAGGCACATAGGCCCACACCAAGGCGCGGTAAAACGGGTCTTGGTCGAGTTGCGCCACGGCCGATTCGGGCGGGTTGCTGAAGTCCTCGCCCAACACACGGTCGAGCACCGGCAACAACACATGAATGATCAGCGGGGACAGCAACATGCACCACCATTGGCCACTCCAGACGAAGGCCAGCAAAGAGCCCGTGAAAGCCAAGGGAATGGCGGGGCTCAGCAGCCACCACCAGCGCTTGTCTTGCCACGGCTGTTCGAGTTCAGCGGCAGACATGGCCAGGGTGGGCAGGGGCGGTTTGGGGAACAACTTCAAAGCAAAGCAACATGGCATTTCTCCACATGTGCTGCCATTGTGAGGGCTTTGTGCCTGAATGGGCATGGCCTTGGGTGGCAAAGCGCCGCCTGGCTTGACGCGCGCAAGACAGGCTCTGACCTGCCTGGCCCTTACATTGACAGCACAAAGCTTTGGGCGGGGGATGCATGGAATTTGACTACGTGATCGTGGGCGGTGGCTCGGCCGGTTGTGTGTTGGCCAGTCGCCTCAGCGAAGACCCTGGTGTGCAGGTCGCCTTGATCGAAGCCGGACCGCCCGACACCAGTGCGCTGATCCAATGCCCCGCAGGCATTGCGCTCATGGCGCGCACCGAAATTGTTTCACAAGGCCTGAGCACCGTGCCGCAGCCCGGCCTGCTGGGGCGCCGTGGTTTTCAGCCGCGTGGCCGCACCTTGGGCGGCTCCAGCTCCACCAACGCCATGGCCTACATTCGCGGCCAACAGGCCGACTACGACACCTGGGCCCAGATGGGTTGCTCGGGTTGGTCCTGGGCCGAGGTCTTGCCCTACTTTCTGAAGGCCGAGCACAACGAGCGCATCCACAACCAATGGCATGGCCAAAACGGCCCCTTGAACGTGGCCGACCTGCAAAGCCCCAACGTGTTTGCCAAGCGCTTTGTCGAGGCAGGCATTCAAGCGGGCTTGGCGCACACCACCGACTTCAATGGCCCCACGCAAGAAGGCGTGGGCCTGTACCAAGTCACCCAGCGGGCGGGCGAGCGCTTCAGCGCGGCCAAGGCCTACCTCACGCCCCACCGGGGCAGAGCCAACTTGCACGTCATGACGGGCCTCACGGTGGACCGGATTGGCTGGGTGGACGGTGTGGCGCGGCAGGTGCACGCTGTGCAAGACAAGCAGGCGCAAGTGCTGAGCGCCAGGCGTGACATCATTTTGAGCGCAGGCGCCTTCCAGTCGCCCGCCATCCTCATGCGTTCGGGCCTTGGGCCTGCCGCGCATTTGCAAAGCCTGGGAATTGCGGTGCGGCACGACTTGCCCGGCGTGGGCCACAACCTGCACGACCACCCCGACGCGGTGCTGGTGGCCGATGCGCCCGGGCACACCGATTTGCTTGGGCTGTCACCCAAGGGCATCTGGCACACCTTGCAAGCCCTGTGGGCCTGGCGGCAACACCGCACGGGGCGCCTGACCACCAACTTTGCCGAGGGCGGCGCGTTTTACAAAAGCCGAGCTGAGGAGGCGCACCCCGACATTCAGCTGCACTTTGTGGTGGCCAAGCTGGTGGACCACGGCCGCCAACTGACGCTGGGCCATGGTTACTCCTTGCATGTGTGTTTGTTGCAACCAGACAGCCGCGGCCGTGTGCAGTTGGCCGACAGCAAGCCGCACAGCGCACCGCTGATTGACCCGCAGTTTTTGAGCGAGCCGCGTGACCTGCAGCGCCTGCGCGACGGCGTTCGCCAAGCCCAGCGCATCCTGGCCCAACCCGCGCTGGCAGCCTATGGCCGGGAATGGGCCGCATCTGCCCAAGCGCACACCGACGAACAACTCGAGCACTGGATTCGGCAAAACGCCGACACGGTCTACCACCCGGTGGGCACTTGCCGCATGGGCCAAGACCCCATGGCGGTGGTGGACGCGCAACTGCGCGTGCACGGTGTGACTGGCCTGCGCGTGGTCGACGCCTCGGTCATGCCGCGCATCGTGAGTGGCAACACCAATGCGCCTACCATCATGCTGGCTGAGAAAGCGGCTGATTTGATCAAGGCGGCGCGCTGATTTGCTCTGTCGGGTCATCGCTGAATTTGCTCTGCGCTGCGGAGCCATGGTCAGGCGCGAGGGGGTTGTTTAAATCTGTATCTGACCTCGATTTGCTAGAAGCAAGGTCAAGATTTCAGTCTTTAGATCACACTAAGTGTGATACATTCATTTGTCTTCGGGATGCTCAATGAGAGTCTTCAAGAACGCATGGTTCAGTCGTTTTGCACGCAAGGAGCAAATTTCCAACCAAGCTCTCTGGGAGGCGGTGGACCGTGCAGAACTAGGCCTGATCGACGCGGACCTCGGCGGCGGGGTGATCAAGCAACGAATCGCGCGGCCCGGCGCCGGCCGGTCTGGCGGTTACCGCAGCTTGGTGCTTTATCGCAAAGGTTCAAATGCTTTCTTTGTGTTCGGCTTTTCAAAGAATTCGCAGGGCAATATCCGTGATGATGAACAAGAGCAGTTCAAGCGAGCAGCCAAGATAACCCTGGCCTTGACGCAAGAGCAGGTTCGCGTTCTCATTGAAAAAGGCCAGATGGAAGAGGTTTTCAGAGATGCCTAAAAAATACCGCAGTGAAGCCTTTGCGGCCATCCACGAATCCATGGAGGCCATGCATGACATTGGCGCCATCGACAAACAGACGATGCGCGAATTCGATGAGGCCTGCCTGACGCCGGTTCAGCCCCTGGAGCCAGAGGAAATCAAAGAGATTCGTCTGCGCGAACACATCTCTCAGCCAGTTTTTGCCCGCTATCTCAATGTGTCGAAAAATTTGGTCTCCGACTGGGAGCGGGGGGTCAAGAAACCGGGCGGTCCTGCACTGCGCTTGTTGACTGTGGTTCAGAAAAAGGGGCTGCAGGCGATTGCTTGAGTGAGTGCGAGCCCATGATCTTTGCATCTCGCCTGCGTGTGTGGAATGAGGCATTCAGAATGCCGGTTGGAAAAT
>CAMCUN010000086.1 GCA_945878995.1 Polaromonas sp. YR568
CGGGAAGGTGAGGTTGTGCATCAAGATGGTGTAGCCGTCGGCGGGCGCTTTGGCCACCAGGTCGGCCCCGATAGCACCGCCCGCGCCGGCGCGGTTTTCAACCAACACGGGCTGGCCCATGGTCTCGGTCATGCGTTGGGCCACCAGGCGGGCCACCACGTCGGTGGTGCCGCCCGCAGGGAAGGGCACCACCATGCGGATGGCTTTGGCTGGGTAGCTTTGGGCCAGAGCGTGGGGGGCGGTCAGCAAGCCTAAGCTGGCCATCAACAGGCCGGCGGCCTTCCATGTTTTGGGCATAAGTTTCACTTTGTCTCCTGATCTTTGGTTGTTGAAATCCAGCCCTATGCTAGAAAGCTATGGGCTGTGGCGAATGCGTAGATTCCCGCAGTATCAGGGGAGATGGGCGGGCCGTTCCTTAGGCCATGCAAGCGCCTGAGCTCCCCTGAGAAAAGGCTTCAATAAAATCTTATTGGCCAGGCACTTGGTAAAAACCCGTGCGCGTGCCATAATATAAGGCTGTGCTCCAAACTCCATTTGGGGTGCATTGCACATCTGCCTCACACTTGCGGGCGCCCACCTCTTTCGGCGCCCAAGACGGTTTTACTGTCTCTTCGTTTGATGGTTGATGTTTTTTTAACCACAAACGAGACCTTCGCTGCGCGAGGGTGTTGAGCTGTTCGCTTTGGGCCACAAGCCAAGCGGGCCGCTGCACTGTGAGAAACATACATGACTGACGCTTTTGAGTCGCGCGACGAATTCACTTCCGCTGCTGACCTTTCCCTTGACGACACCCCCTCTACATCTGCAGAGGTTTTGACAGCCGAGCCGGCCGCCCCCAACGGCTTTGTGACCCTGGGCCTGGCCCCAGAGCTGATCCAAGCCGTGGCCGACCTCGGCTTTACGGCCCCCACCGCCGTGCAAAACGCGTGCATTCCCCGCGCCATGATGGGCTTGGGTGGTACCGCCACCTTCACCGACCTGATGGTTTCCAGCCAAACCGGCAGCGGCAAAACCGCCGCCTTTTTGCTGCCCGTGCTGCACACCTTGCTGATGCAGCAGCGCGAGCAAGAAGCTGCCGAACGCGCCGAGTTCGAGCGCTTGTCCGCCGAAGCCGTGGCCCGTGGCGAAGCACCGGCCAAAAAGCCCAAGCGGCGCGACCCCACCAATCCCCGCAACTTCTCGGCCGCCACCCCTGGCGCCCTGATTCTTTGCCCCACCCGCGAGCTGGCCCAGCAGGTCTGCGCCGACGCCATTGACCTGGTGCGCCATTGCCGTGGCCTGCGCGTGGCCAATGTGGTGGGCGGTATTCCTTACCAGCTGCAAATTGCCAAGCTGCAAAACGCCAATTTGGTGGTCGCCACCCCTGGCCGCTTGCTGGATTTGCAGCGCAGCATGCAAATCAAGCTCGACCAAGTGCGCTTTTTGGTGGTTGACGAGGCCGACCGCATGTTGGACCTCGGTTTTGCCGACGACCTGGCCGACATCCACGGCCTGACCAGCCAGCGCCAGCAAACCATGATGTTCAGCGCCACCTTTGCGTCACGCATCATGCAGCTGGCCTCGCGAGTGATGCGCGAGCCCCAGCGCATTCAAATTGATTCGCCCCAGGACAAGCACACCTCCATCAATCAGCAAATGCATTGGGCCGACAACCACGAGCACAAGCGCAAGTTGCTCGACCATTGGCTGCGCGACACCTCCATCAACCAAGCGGTGGTGTTTGCCTGCACCCAGGTGGAATGCGACGGTCTGGCCAACGACCTGGTGCAAGAAGGCTTTCACGCCGTGGCCTTGCACGGTGCGCTCAACCAGGGCATGCGCAACCGCCGCCTGGGCGCCTTCCGTGAAGGCCGCGTGCAGATCTTGGTGGCCACCGACGTGGCCGCCCGCGGCCTGGACGTGCCCACCATCACCCACGTCATCAACTTTGGCCTGCCCATGAAGGCCGAGGACTATGTGCACCGCATTGGCCGCACCGGCCGTGCGGGCCGCAGCGGCCAGGCCGTGACCATTGCCGAGTTCCGCGACCGCCGCAAAATTGCCGACATCGAGCACTTTACGCAGCAGTCGCTCAAGGCCGAGGTCATTCCCGGTCTGGAGCCCAAGCAGCGCGCCCCAGCGTCCTTTTTTGAGCGTCCTCGAGGCAATGGCCGCCCCTCTACCGGTGCGGGTGAGCGCAGCGGCCGTGGTGCGGGCTGGGGCCAAGACCGTGGCAACGCCCCGCGCAGCGGCTTTGGTGCGCCGCGCGAGCGTGCGGCCGACGGCTTTGGCGGCCAGCCACGCCGTGAGGGTGCCGCGCCTTTCAACAAGCAGCCAGGCCAGGGCTTTCAAGACCGCGGCTTCCAAGACCGGGGTGCTCAAGACCGTGGTTTCCAGGACCGTGGCTTTGGCGACGGCGCAGGACGGGGCCAAGCGCCCTTCCAAGGCAAGGGCGCCCCACGCTCTGCCCCGCGCGGTGACAGCTTTGCCCCCCGCAACGAGGCCTTTGCTCCCCGCCCTGACTTTGCCCGCCCCGCAGGCGGCGGCAAAACCTTTGCCCGTGATGGTGCCCGCGATGGTGCCCGTAAGACCAGCAAGTTTGCGCGTTAAAGCACAGGCTTAATGCACACGGCAGCGAAGACTGCCTGGCCCAAATAAAAAACCGCTGACAGGCTCGCGCCTTCAGCGGTTTTTTCTTGAGGGCCTGTTTGACAGAGCTTGGGAAGCCAGCTGCAGTTGGCTTAAGCGGCCTCAGTCCATTGCCAAGTCCAGCACCACAGGCGTGTGGTCGCTGGGGCGCTCGTTTTTGCGCGGGGCGCGGTCAATCAAGCAGCTGGTGACCTGCGGCTGTAGCGCCTGGCTGACGAAAATATGGTCAATGCGCAGGCCCCGGTTGCGCCTGAATGCCATCTCGCGGTAGTCCCACCAGGAATAGCTTTTTTCAGGCTGCTCGAACAGGCGGAACGCATCGACCATGCCGAGCGCGAGCAGGGCTTTGAATTGGTCGCGCTCGGCGGTGGTGTGGTGAATGGTCTCGCGAAGGCCCTCGGGGTCGTGGGTGTCGCGGTCGTCGGCCGTGATGTTGAAGTCGCCCACCAGCACCAGCGGGCCGTGGGCGCTCATTTGCTCGGCCAGCCAGCGGCGCAGGCCGTCCAGCCAGCGCATTTTGTAGGCGAACTTGTCCGAATCGGGCGCCTGGCCGTTCACAAAGTAGCCGTTCACCACGCGAAGCGGCCCTTGCGGCGTGCTCACGGTGGCCGCCACCACGCGGGCCTGCTCGTCTTCAAAGCCGCCGATGTTGCGCTCAATGGCTTGCAAAGGCAGGCGGCTGAGAATGGCCACGCCGTTGTAGGTTTTTTGGCCAAACACGGCGCAGTGGCCGTAGCCGGCCGCTTCCAAAGCCTGCAGCGGGAATTTGTCGTCGGTCAGCTTGAGCTCTTGCAGGCAAAGCATCTCTATGGGGTTGGCGGCCAGCCAGTCGAGCACCTGCGGCAGGCGTATGGTCAGGGAGTTGACGTTCCAGGTGGCAATCTTCACGGGGTGGGCTCCAAATAATCTTGAGCTTGATTGTCGGCCACGGCCAGTTCCGCCGCAGCCGGCGGCTCAGCGCAGCACGGCCAAGTCTTCAGGCGGCAAGGCCAGCAGGTCGCGCCATACCAAGCGGGTGTTCAGGCCCTCTCGGCGCACCAGGGCCTGGGCTTGCAACACATGATCGGCCTGACGCAGCTGGCCGCTGATCTGAAAGTAGCGCGAGTTAAACGCCAAGCGGTTGGTGCCTTTCGCGAACACCTGTTTGCCTCCGGCGTCGCGGTTGACCTCATCCAGCGTGCGCCAATGCCGCAGGCGCCTGGCTTCGACCATGCGCTGGGCTTGCACCAGTGGCAGCTCGGTGGCGCAGGCACTGAGCACCTCGGCCGAGGCGGTGTTGAGGTTCACCGTGCTGCGCTCGGGCAGCCACGCAATAAAGGGCCGCAGCTTTTGCAAGCTGCCCGCCGAAAGGCCCAGCCACTCCAGTTGCTCCACGCGCTGGGGCACAAAGCTCGCCGTTGGGGCCGCAGGGGAGGGCGCTTGCAGCGCATCGAGCAGGCCCAGCGACAACTGCCGCAGCTCGGGCTGGGGCAGGCCCAAGATGTCAAACAGTTGCTCAAACATGCGCAGGTCATCGGCAGAGACTTCTTTGCCCTCCACCAAATTGCGCACATTCAAGCGGCCTTGCAGGTCCTCAATGCGGCCCGCCAAAAATGACTCGGTCAGCAGCGCATCGGCGCGCACTGTTTTGTCGGCGGCCAAGAAGCTTCCCAGGCGCGCGTCTTTGAGCGGCAAGGCCCAGGGCTCGGCCAAATGGTCTTCACCGCCTTGGCGGGCGTCCTCGCGCAGAATCAGCCGCCCCCAGTCAAGCGCGCCCAGCAGCACCCACTCGGCTTGCAGCCGCGCCCGCTCGCTGCCCTCCACCTCGGTCAGCCGCCACTGCTGCCAGAGCGCCGTGCCTGCCAGGCTGGCGATCAGCGCCACACTGAGCAGGGCGGTCAGCAGCGCGGCGCCCGTTTGCTTGGTGCGAGTCGCTCTCATCAGCTTCCCCCCGGTGGCGCGGCCTGCATCCAGTCGCGCGTGAGCTCGCCGCTGACAGGCTGGTCAGCCGTCAGGCGCAACACCAGGCGGATGCCGTCGGGCATGGCGTTGGCGGCCACTGCGCCCACTGCGCCTGGCGAGGCGCCACCCGCCGCAACGCTTCGCGCCTCGTTGCCGGCCGACGACAAGGGGTTGCTCCAGGCGTTGTTGCGAAAGTAAAACAGCTGCCAGCTGTCCAGGCCCACCACCGCCACTTCTTGGGTCAGGTCATCGCTGGTGGGCGACTGCGCCCACTGCTGGGCGCGGCGCCAGGCCTCGGCCAGAGCCGTCCGGTCGCTCAGCGGCGGCGACTGCCAGCGCACCCAGCTGCCGCGCCCGCCATGGGCCTGGGGCACGGCGCGCCGGCTCCAGGCCACCACGCGCAAAGGCCGGCCAGGCAGGCTGGCGTCCACCCGCACCAGGCGCAGCACCCGACCGTCAAAATCCAAAGGCGGAAGACCCCCGGCGTCGGTGGCCGCTTCCAGGTCCACGCGCCATTGGGCCAGGCCTGTTTGCAGCATGGCCACTTGGTCCATGCGCGTGCTCACGCTTTGCTGGGTGCGGGCTAAGCCGTCAATGCCGCGCCAGCTCAGCAGCGCCAGCAGCGCCATGACCGAGATGGCCACCAGCAATTCCACCAGCGTGAAGCCGCGCGGCATGGCTGGGTGGGCCTGTGGTGGCCGTCTCACAGCTGCCCCATGAGCGTGACCAAGCTGAACAAGGGCCGGGCGTCGGGCGCGGCGCTGCTGCGCACGCGGGCTTCTACCCGCTTGAAGTTGGGGTTGGGCGTGCTGTTCACGCTGAGCGTGCCAGCCAGGGTTTGACCGCCTTGCTGGCAGCTGAAGTCACTATCGCCGACGGCCGGCACCTGCTTGGCCAGGCGCCAGCGGATGAGCTCGTTCTCAGCGCACAGCTGGGCCAGCAGCTGGTCACTCTGGCGCTGGGCGTGCAGCACCAAAGCGCCGCTGGCTTGCACACCCGCTGCCAGCGCCAAGGCCACAATGGCCAGCGCCACCAGCACCTCCACCAGGGTAAAGCCGGTTTGCCGCTTCATGGCTGGCGCACCGCAAAAGGCTGCAGGCCGTCGCTGGCCAGGCGCAGGCGCTGCTCGCGCAGGCGAAGCGTCAAGGCCTGCGCTGCCAAAATGGGTTCTGGCCCCAATACCAACTCCTTGGGGCCAGGGCTGGCAGGCCATTCCACGCTCACTTCTTCATTGAGCCAGCGCTCGGGCAATTGAGCCGGTTGGCGGCCTAAAAATTGGTAGCCGCCATCTTGGGCCACCCAGCGCAAGGGCTGGCCGCTGCTGCGGGACCAGGCCCGCCCGCTTTCAAGGTAGGCCGCCAAGCGCTCGGCGTCGCGCTGCAGGGCTTGGCGGTCGGGGTCGCGCATGGCCAGGGTCACGCTGGCGGTGGCAATGGCCAAAATGGCCAGCACCACCAGCAACTCCAGCAGGGTAAAGCCGGCTTGGGCCCGGCGCGTCAAACGGCATGCAGCGCGCAAAGCGTTCACGCCGGTTTCAGGTCTTGCCAGGGCCAGCAGGGCTTATTGCCAGGAGCCGATGTCGGCGTTGTTGCCTTCGCCGCCGGTCTTGCCGTCGGCGCCCAGCGACATCACGTCCACCTCGCCCTTGAGGCCCGGGTTGAGGTACTGGTAAGGCCGACCCCAAGGGTCGCCTGGCAGTTTGTCCAGCGTGGCCCGCCAGTTGGCAGGCACCGGCTCGGTGGCCGGCCGGGTGACCAGGGCCTGCAGGCCTTGCTCGGGGCTGGGGTAGCGCTGGTTGTCCAGTTTGTAGAGCTTCAAGGCCTGCTGGAGGTTGGCAATGTCGGTGCGGGCGGCCGTGACGCGGGCATCGTCGGCGCGGTTGAGCACATTGGGCACGATGAGCGCGGCCAGCACGCCAATGATGACCAGCACCACCATCAGCTCAATGAGGGTGAAACCCCGCGCCAAGCGGCGGGCGGGCCGAAGTCTGGAGATAACGTAAGTGGTCATGGCATCCATCATAATTCCCAGATGATTGCATATGGATGGCAACGAGGCGTGAGTCTTCTTATTTGGCTGCTGGTCGGCCTGAGTGCGGCCTTTTGGGGCCTGCGCCTGGGGGATTCGCGCAGCGGTGCGGCTGAGCCCACCACCAAGGCCAAGCCTGCTGGGCTGGACACGGCGGCCGTAGTGGCCGCTTTGGGCGGCGCGCCCGCGGCCGAAAGCGTCACGCCTGCGGCCGCCAATTCGGCCCAACGTGTGGAGTTGTTGGGCGTGATTGCCCAAGGTCAGCAGGGCGTGGCCTTGATGTCCATCGACGGCCAACCCGCCAGGCCTTATGCAGTGGGCAATGTGCTGGAGGGTGGCCGGGTGCTCAAAGCCGTAGGCCAGCGCCACGCCGAGCTGGCCGGCCCTGCGGCCGGCTCCGCCGTGCAGCGCCTGGACATGCCGCCCGTCGCGCCCGCTGAGATGCCCGCCGGGCTCACCTTGGTGCAACGCGCGCGGCCTTGATTGCAGGTGCTCTAGCAGCGCAGCCATGCGCACTGGGTTCGCGTCATCGAAGTTGATGCAAGTCTGAACTGCTCAACCAAACGCTCATTGCGAGCACTTTCGCAAGCCAAAGCGATGGACGGCATGCGGATGTTGGTCAACACGGCGCCGGAGCTCGCCCCGCCCGCACCAAGTCTGCGCCTGTTTCAAGCGCTGCCAAACGCAGCCATGTTCTGGCTGATGGCCGCATGGATGTCTTCTGGAATTTCCATGGCTTGGTAGTTCTCCAGCGACATGAACACAAGCACCTGGCGCATGCCCATGCGCACCACACCGTCATTCAGGCCCGTGCAGGTCGATTGCAGGGTCAGCGAGCGCGAGCCCAGGCGTTCAACGTTCAGGGCAAGCAGGACCTGGTCGCCCATTTTGCTGACCGCCTTGAAGTCGGCCTCCAGCCTGACGATGGGCAAGCCAATGCGTCGTGTGATGATGGTGCGCTGGTAGCCCACTTGCAGACCCTCGTTGAACCAGTCCTCCACCAAGCCATTGAACATGACGAAGTACTGCGGGTAAAAAATGATGGCGGCCGGATCGCAATCAGAAAATCGTATCAGGCGTTCGCGGGAAAACAAGGCGGGGCTCATGGGCAAGGTGTCCAGTTTCTAAAGAGGAGGCGAAGTCACCACGCCGTGCCACTGCATTGGCGGTGGTCTGGCGGCAGAGCAAGCCTTGGAAGCTCGCCCCTTTTTTGGGGGCCTGCTTGGGGGACCTGCCGGTCATGGGCAGTCTTCACCAGCAGCGGAGATGGTGCTGAGTCATTTTAGAAGCGTGGCGCGGCGTTGTTGTGGCCAGCCTGTCTCAGACGTGCTCACCGACCTGTTAGCGTTTTAGGCCGTGTCGGCGCTCACCGGTCGCTGGAACAAGTGCTTGACCAGTGCCCGCATCCACTGGTGAGCGGGGTCGTGGTCGGTGCTGCTGTGCCAGACCAGGCGGACCTCGTAAGCCGGCGCCTCGGGAATTCGCCAAGTCTGCAGTTCGTAGCGCAGCAGCAGGCGGCGGGCATACATCTCGGGCACGATGGACAGCAGGTCGGAGTTCAGCGCCAGGTCGGGCAGCGCGCTGAAATGCCTGGCCCGCAGCACGATGCGCTCTTGCAGCTTCATGCGGATCAGCATCTGCTCCACGCTGGCATGGAAAGTGGCCGTGGGCGATGCCACCACGAAGGACGCCTGTGCCAGTTGCTCAGGGCTCAGGGTGTCCCCCAGTTGGCCGCCCGCGGGCCGCCAGGCCTTGGCTGCCACTGCCACGTAATGCTCCCTGAACAGCTGCTCGGAGCTGATGCCCCGGTGCTTTGCTTGCAAAATGCCCACGGCCATGTCGATCTCCCGGGCTTCCAGCGCCGCGGCCACGTCATTGGACGCCACAGAGATGTTTGACAAGCGCGCTGCCGGCGCCTGGCTGCGCATGGCACCGGCCAGCGCGGGCAGAAACAGCATCTCGCCCAGGTCGGACAGCGACAAGCGCCAGTGCATGGTGCTGCTGGCCGGCGTGAACTCCTCGTGGCCGGTGATCAGGGTTTCCAGCGCCAGCAACTGGCTCATGACGGCGGGCGCCAGCTGCTCGCACAGGCGCGTGGGCTTGAGCCCAGAGGGCGTGCGCACGAACAATTCGTCTGCGAAAAATCCCCGCAGCCTGGCCAAAGCATTGCTGGTCGCTGGCTGCGACAGGGACAAGCTTTTGCCCGCCAGCGTGACCGAGCCCGTGCGATGAATCGCCGTCAAGACCCTGAGCAGGTTCAGATCGAGCTGGCGAAAGTTCATGCTTGGGGTTCCTGACGCCGGGTTGTGGGTAAACCCGAATTATTGACCAGACCGATTTGCATGATTCGAACAATCTATTTGCTGGATGTGGTGGTCAGGCGTAAATTGCGTCACAAAGCAGTGATTGAAAAATTCAGTTTCCAATCGGTGCCTGTTGCAATCCTGCAGAACCCCAGTCCTGCAGATCCAAATGGTGAGGGCCCATGGCTGAACGTTCATTTGTCAACGAAGTAAAAAAACTCCGCCTGGGCGCAGGCGAAGAATTCCGGGGGGAGGGCATCTTGGCCGTGACCAAGGCCTTGCTGGAGTCCGGCGTCTCTTATGTGGCGGGTTACCAAGGCGCGCCCATTTCGCACCTGATGGACGTGTTGGCCGATGCCCAAGACATTCTGGCCGAGCAGGGCATCCGCTTTGAAAACAGCGCCAGTGAGGCCACTGCGGCCGCCACGCTGGCGGCGTCGGTCAATTACCCGCTGCGTGGGGCGGTGACCTTCAAGGCCACCGTGGGCACCAACGTGGCGTCCGATGCGCTGGCCAACCTGGCCTCGGGCGGTGTCACCGGCGGGGCGTTGATCATCGTGGGCGAGGACTACGGCGAAGGCTCGTCCATCATGCAAGAGCGCAGCCATGCTTTTGCCATGAAGTCGCAAATGTGGCTGCTGGACCCGCGCCCTAATCTGCCCAGCATTGTGGCGGCCGTCAAGCACGGTTTTGAACTCTCCGAGGCCAGCCACACCCCAGTGATGCTGCAGTTGCGCATCCGGGCCTGTCATGTGCACGGGCATTTCATCGCCTCCGACAACCTGCGCCCGAGCTTCATGCTCAAGGACGCGATGGAAAACCCGCAGCGCGATGTCAGCCGCATCGTGCTGCCGCCTGCGAGCTTTGTGCATGAACAAGAAAAGGTCAGGGACCGCTGGCCCGCCGCCGTGCGCTTTATTGAAGAGCGCCAGCTCAATGAATTCTTTGCGGCCGATGCCGACGACGTCGGCATCATCGTGCAAGGCGGTTGCTACAACACCCTAGCGCGTGCGCTGGAGCGACTCGGCCTGGCCGACGTTTATGGCAACAGCCAGATTCCGCTGTATGTGATGAACGTGGCTTACCCCGTCATCGACAGCGAGGTGCTGCGTTTTTGCAAGGGCAAGCGCGCCGTGCTGCTGGTGGAAGAAGGCCAGCCCAATTTTGTGGAGCAGAACCTGGCCAGCATTTTGCTGCGCGCCGGTTCGGCCACCGCTTTGCACGGCAAGGACATGCTGCCCGTGGCCGGCGAATACACCGCCGCAGTCGTGTTACACGGTGCCCGCGCGTTTTTAGAGCGCTACGAGCGCTTGCAGCCGCCGACTAGCTTGGCGCCCGCGCTGACTGACGCCCCCTCTGGTGCGCTGGCCCTTTCGCTGGACTTGTTTCCAGAACCCGCCCGTCCCCTGGCCGAGAACGTGCACGCACGCCCCCCCGGCTTTTGCACCGGCTGCCCTGAACGCCCCATCTTCAGCGCCATGAAGCTGGTCGAGCGCGAACTCGGTGCGCACCACGTCAGCGCCGACATCGGCTGCCACCTGTTCTCTATCTTGCCGCCGTTTCACATTGGCAACACCACCATGGGTTATGGCCTGGGCGGTGCCGGTTCCTCGGCCCTGAATGCCGTGGCCGGCAAGCGCGCCATCTCCATGATGGGGGATGGCGGCTTTTGGCACAACGGCCTGACCAGCGGCGTGGCCAACGCCGTCTTCAACAAGAGCGACAACCTGACCATCGTGGTGGACAACAACTTCACCTCGGCCACGGGCGGGCAGGACATTCCGTCTTCCACGGCGCTCAACGCCACGCGCAGCACTGGGCACGAGATCGAGCGCGCCGTGCGCGGGGTGGGCGTGAAGTGGGTCAAGATGGTGCGCCACACCTATGACGTGGGCGCCATGCGCGACGCCTTGCGAGACGCGCTGACCAGCACCGACAAGGGCCCCAAGGTCTTGATCGCCCAGTCTGAATGCATGCTTAATCGCCAGCGCCGCGAAAAGCCGCTGGTGCGCAAAGCCATTGCCGATGGCAAGCGCACGGTGCGCGAAAAGTTCGGCGTCGATGCCGACACCTGCACGGGCGACCACTCCTGCATTCGCCTGTCGGGCTGTCCTTCTCTGTCCATCAAGCCCAACCCGGACCCTCTGCGCACCGACCCGGTGGCCACCGTGCTGGACAGCTGTGTGGGCTGCGGCGTGTGCGGCGAAGTCTCGCACGCAGCCGTGCTATGCCCGTCTTTTTACAAGGCGCAAATCGTCAGCAACCCCAACCGCATGGATCGCTTGCGCGAGGGCCTGCGCCGTGCGGTGATCGGCTGGCTGCAGCGCGCCGAAGCCAAGCGCCGCGACATGTACGCGTTTTAAACCATGACCGCATCCACCCAAGTGATCAAGGTCGCCATTCTCGCCATGGGCGGCGAGGGCGGCGGCGTGCTGGCCGACTGGATCGTCGATCTGGGCGAAGCCAGCGGCTACCTGGCGCAGACCACCTCCGTGCCCGGCGTGGCCCAGCGCACAGGCGCCACCATTTACTACGTCGAGCTCTACCCGCAGGCCCAAGCCCAGGCCGACCAAGGCACACCGGTGCTGGCGCTCATGCCGCTGCCCGGCGATGTGGACGTGGTGCTTGCCTCCGAGCTCATGGAGGCGGGGCGCGCGGTCCAGCGCGGTCTGGTCACCCGCGACCGCACCACCCTGATTGCATCGACCCACCGGGTCTTTTCGATTGCCGAAAAAAGCGCTTTGGGTGACGGACGCGTGGACAGCCAAGAGCTGCTGGCGCACGCCAGCCAGGCCGCTAAGCGCTTTATTCACTTTGACATGGAGCAGGCTGCGCAAGCTTCAGGCAGCGTGATCAGCGCGGTGCTGTTTGGAGCGCTCGCGGGTGCCGGTGTCCTGCCCTTCACGCGGGCTGAGTTTGAAGCCACGATAGAGCGCGGCGGCGTCGGCATCAAGCCCAGTCTGCGCGCCTTTGCCGGTGCCTTTGAACGCGCCAGCGCTGAGGGCGCTGCCTTGTCTGTGCAAGTCCCCGAGCCGGTCGCCGCGCCCCTGGCGCAGCCCCGCCACCCCGGTGTGAGCGCGCTGGTGAACCGCGTGCAAAGCGGGTTTGCGCTGCCTGTGCAGCCCTTGCTGCTTGAAGGCGTCAGGCGCCTCATTGACTACCAGGACCTGGACTACGCCGGGCTTTACCTTGACCGCATGCACGACTTGGCAAGCTCGGTGGCAGCGCACTCAGGCCAGGACGCCGACGAACTGCTGCGAGAGACTGCGCGCCATTTGGCGCTGTGGATGTCTTACGAAGACACGGCCCGCGTGGCCGCGCTCAAGACCCGGGCCACCCGGTTTGAGCGGGTTCGGGGCGAAGCCAGCGTGCAACAAGGGCAGGTGTTGGCCATCAATGAATACATGCACCCGCGTTTGCAGGAAATTTGTGAAACCCTGCCCGCCAGCTTGGGCCGCTGGTTGATGAACTCTGGCCTGCCGCGCCGTGTGGTCGAACGCATGACCCAACGTGGCCGGGTGATACAAACCAGCTCGCTGCGTGGCTACCTGCTGCTGCGCAGCGTGGCCGCCATGAAACGCTTTCGCCGCTCCACCCTGCGCTACGCCGAAGAAAACCGGCGCATCGAGGCTTGGTTGCAGCGCATCGCCGCCACGGTCAAAAGCAAACAAGAAGCTGGCCTCTATCCGGCGCCCGGGTTGGCTGTTCAAGTGGCCCTAGAACTGGCTTTGTGCCAGCGGCTGGTCAAAGGTTACAGCGACACCCACGAGCGCGGGGTGCGCAACTACGACGCCGTCATGCAGGCCTTTGAACGCACTGGCGGCGCCATGGCACCGGCCACCTTGCGGGAGCTGCGCGAGGCCGCGCTGGCCGACGAAGCCGGCACCCAGTTGCGCGCGGCCCTGGCTCGCCACGCGCTGGCTTGAGCCAACACGGCAAGACCCGAATCCATCTTTGAAAGAGAACTTCCTTCGTCTTTCAAAAGCGCCTGCTTCAATCCCTGGACCGCGAGACAGAGCGTGGACCCGTGGCTGGCGCAAGCGAGCTTGAGCGCCCACGTTTGGGCAGATGATGGCGATAGAGGATTTCCGTTGCTTGGTCGGTGTTTGACAGCTCGAAAATTCGCTCTGTCTGGCCATACATGTGCAGGAGGGTGAAGATCTTCCCGACCGCGACAGCGGGGTCGCCCCGTTCAATTCTGGCCACAGTCTGCACATGCAAGCCGCAACGCTCGGCGGCCAAGCCTTGTGTGTCCCCACGCGCCAGGCGGGTCCTGGCCAAATGCGCTCCAAGTGCGACCAGCGATTGCTCCACCTCGAAAGGTGTCGTGTGAATGTCAGAGCCTTTTGCCATGCAATAAATATCGCATAAGAACGACTTTATCGCAATCAATGATGCTCTTATCAATGATAAAGAGCTCCCTTGAGGCCGCTGACCCCGAACGTTTTCGGGAATGAGCCTTCAAGGTCAACGGCCGGGTATCTTGAACAGGCTTGAGTTACTGAGCCGCCCAGCCGCCGTCCATGTTCCAGGCCACGCCGCGCACGTTGTTGGCCGCGGCTGAACAAAAGAACACCGCCAGCGCGCCCAACTCGTCCGGGGTGGTGAACTGCATGGAGGGCTCTTTTTCGCCCAGCAGCAGCTTTTTGGCGTCTTCATTAGACAAGTTGAGCGCCAAGGCCTTGGCGTCCACTTGTTTTTGTACCAAAGGCGTGAGCACCCAGCCTGGGCAAATGGCGTTGCAGGTCACGCCGGTGGTGGCGTTTTCAAGCGCGGTGACCTTGGTCAGGCCCACTATGCCGTGCTTGGCCGCCACGTAGGCCGCTTTTTCGGCCGAGGCCACCAGGCCGTGCACCGAGGCCATGTTGATGATGCGGCCCCAGTTGGCCGCCTTCATGGCCGGCAGTGCCAGCCGTGTGGCGTGAAATGCGCTGGACAGGTTGATGGCGATCACCGCGTCCCAGCGCTCCACCGGAAAGTCCTCCACCCGGGCCACGTGCTGTATGCCCGCGTTGTTGACCAAAATGTCCACCCGGCCAAAGCGGCCTGCGGCGAACTTCATCATGTCTTCAATCTCGGCAGGCCGGCTCATGTCGGCCCCGTGAAAGGCCACCTCGGTGCCAAACGCGGCCACCTCGGCCTGGGGGCCCGCCGCATCGCCAAACCCGTTGAGCACCACCTTGGCGCCTTGTGCGGCCAGGGCTTTGGCAATGCCCAGGCCTATGCCGCTGGTGGAGCCTGTGACGAGTGCGGTTTTGCCTGTGAGCATGGTTTTCTCCGAAAAAATTGGGGCCACAATGGTTGAATTCTTGATGGCGCCAGCTGACACCATCTTTCACACAATTATCCAGCCTGCTTCAGGCTGCCCCGCTTTCATGAGCCAGCCTGAGTTGAACCACGTTCTGTGCCACTTCCCCCTGGGCCCTCGCCGCATGGCTTATTGGCAATGGGGAGACCCCCGCAGCGATCACCTGGTGCTGTGCGTGCACGGCCTGACCCGCCAGGGCCGGGACTTTGACGTGCTGGCCCAGGCCCTGCTTGCAAAGGCGCAGTCTCAGGGCCGTTCCATTCGCGTGGTGTGCCCCGACGTGGCCGGGCGCGGCCACAGCGACCGGCTGAGTGACGCCAGCTTCTACCAGCCCCTGACTTACGTGGCCGACATGCAGGCCTTGCTGGCGCAATTGCATGCGCAATCACCCGTGCAGCACTTTGACTGGGTGGGCACCAGCATGGGCGGCGTCATGGGCATGCTGAGCGCCGTGCAGGGTCAGGGCTGGCCTGCGCCTGTTCGCCGTTTGGTGCTCAACGACATTGGCCCGGCCCTGTCTTGGGCCGGCCTGGAACACATTCGCGGCTATGTGGGCACGGTGGGGCCGTTTGCCAGCTTGGCCCAGGGCTTGGCCCAATTGCGCGAGCGCATGGCCACTTTTGGCCCGCACTCTGACGAAGCCTGGGCTGCCTTGAACTTGCCCATGTTTCGACCTGCTCCGGGTCAGCTTGACCTGCACAGCGGCCCTGTGGTGCTGCACTACGACCCGGCCATTGCCGAGCCCTTCAAAACGCTCACGCCAGAAAGCAATGCCCAAGGCGCCGAATTCATGCGCGCGGTCTACGACCAAATTAAGTGCCAGACCCTGCTCTTGCGGGGCGCGCAGTCCGCCCTGCTCAGCCCGGAAGCGGCCCTGGAGATGACGCAGCGGGGCCCCCAGCCTCAGCTGCTGGAGTTCGCCGGCGTGGGCCACGCACCCACTTTGGTCTCGCCAGACCAGCACCGGCCGGTGTGCGACTTTTTGCTGGCCGGCTGAGCCCATGAAGCGTGCGCTGCAAGCGGCGGGCGATGCGTCTGCTGCCCCTGCTCCCATTGTGGCGGCCACTGCCACGGGCTTGCCCGAGCAGGCCCAGGCGCTGGTGCGCGCCCGCGCTTTTGCCGAGCCCTTGCTGACTGGCCGCCTGCTGGAGACGGGCGAGCCCATCTTGGCGCATGCCGACGCGGTGGCCGAGATCTTGCGCGGCATTGGCGGCTCCGAAGCCATGCAGGCCGCCAGCTACCTGGTGTACTCCTGCGAGCACCTGAGCAAGCCGGCCGAACTCATTACCTCGGCCTTTGGCCAAAGCTACGCCACCTTGGCGGTCGAAACCACCAAGCTGGTGAATGTGCAGCGCCAGGCGCGCGCGGCCCAGGCCAAGGCGCAGCTGCTGGACGACCCGGCCGCGCAAGCAGAGAACGTGCGCAAGATGCTGCTGGCTTTTTCGCGCGATCTGCGCGTGGTCATGCTGCGCTTGGCTTCCCGCTTGCAGACCCTGCGCTTTCATGCTGCCAGCAAGCTCTCACCGCCTGCGGCCATGGCCCGCGAGTCGCTGCAGGTGTTTGCACCGCTGGCCAATCGCCTGGGCATATGGCAAATCAAGTGGGAGATGGAGGACCTGGCTTTTCGCTTCACCGAGCCCGAGACTTACCGCCACATCGCCAAATTGCTCGACGAAAAGCGCACCCATCGCGAAAGCCGCATGGAGGCCTTGCGCGCAGAGCTAGAAGCTGGCTTGGCCCGCCAAGGCGTGCCCGTGCAGGTGCAAGGCCGGCCCAAGCACATCTACAGCATCGTCAAAAAAATGCGCGGCAAAGGCCTGGACTTTGCACACGTGTTTGACGTGCGGGCGCTGCGCGTGATTGCCGCCGACATCAAGGCCTGCTACGAGGTGCTGGCCCATGTGCACGACCGCTTTGCGCAGGTGCAAGGCGAGTTTGACGACTACATCGCCCGCCCCAAGCCCAACGGCTACCAGTCGCTGCACACCGTGGTGCGCGACGAGGCGGGCCAGGCCATTGAAATTCAAATCCGCACGGCCGCCATGCACCAGCACGCCGAAAGCGGCGTGGCCGCCCACTGGGCCTACAAAGAAGCTGGCACCAAGGGCTATGCCGGGGTCACGGCCAGCAGCGACTACGACAGCAAAATTGCCGTGCTGAGACAGTTGCTGGCCTGGGAGCGCGACCTTTCCGGGCCCGTGGCCGCCCAAGCCCAGGGCAGCGCCAAAGGCTTGTTTGAAGACCGCATTTACGTGCTCACGCCAGAGGCGGCCATTGTGGAGCTGCCCCAAGGCGCCACCGCGGTGGACTTTGCCTACAGCGTGCACACCAGCTTGGGCCACCGCTGCCGTGGCGCGCGGCTAGACGGCGCCATGGTGCCGCTGAGCACGCCGCTGCAAAACGGCCAAACGGTGGAGGTCATCACCGTCAAAGAGGGCGGGCCTTCGCGCGACTGGCTCAACCCCGAGCTGGGTTTTTTGGCCAGCCACCGTGCCCGCGCCAAGGTGCGCGCCTGGTTCAACGCCCAGGCGCTGGAAGAAACCACGGCGCGAGGCCGCGAGGCCGTTGAAAAGCTCCTGCAGCGCGAAGGCAAAACCGCCCTCAAGCTCGACGACCTGGCCTCGCAACTCGGGTTCAAAAGCGCCGACGATCTGTTTGAAGTGGTCGGCAAAGACGAGTTCTCGCTGCGCACCATAGAGAACATGCTGCGCCCGCCCGAGCCCGCGCCCTCGGACGACGACTTTGTGCTGGCCAAGCGCAGGCCCGCCGCCGACCGCAGCGGCAAAGGCGGCGTGCTGGTGGTGGGCATAGATTCCTTGCTGACGCAGTTGGCCAAGTGCTGCAAGCCCGCCCCGCCCGATGCCATTTTGGGTTTTGTCACCCGCGGCAAAGGCGTGAGCATCCACCGCAGCGACTGCAGCAACTTTCGCAACATGGCCACCGGCTGCCCCGAGCGCGTCATCGAGGTCGAATGGAGCCGCACCCCCGCCCCGCTGGCCGCGCTCTACCCGGTGGACGTGGCGGTGGAGGCGGCCGACCGCCAGGGCCTGCTGCGCGACATTTCCGAGGTGTTCTCCCGCGAAAAAATGAACGTCATTGGCGTGCAAACCCAGTCCGTCAAAGACAAGCGCGGCGGCACCGCCTGGATGACCTTCACCGTAGAGGTGGCCCACGCCGGCCGCCTGCAACAGGTGCTGGCCGCCGTGGCCGAGGTGCGGGGCGTGCGCACGGTGCGCAGGCGTTGAGCTGGGAGCAAGCGGGCTCGTTCAAGCCTGCAGGCCCTGTGAACTGCAACGGGTCCACAGTCGGCTTGTCCCTTTACACGCACTGCTACAATGTTGAATAACGATTCCAGGCGCATAGCTCAGCTGGTTAGAGCACCACCTTGACATGGTGGGGGTCGTTGGTTCGAGTCCAATTGCGCCTACCAAACACAACCCTTGCAGGTCTTTGATTTGCAAGGGTTTTTTGTTGGCCACTCAGCCTAAATCCGGCAGTTGGGCGCGGCCGAGGGGCTGACGAAGCAGGTCTCTGGCTAGGCGCGAGTGCCCCCCGGACTGCCTGTCCGGGGGGTGCGAGCAACAACGCCAGAGGCCTGAAGC
>CAMCUN010000087.1 GCA_945878995.1 Polaromonas sp. YR568
TTGGTTTGCTCAAAGGTACGGATCATCACAATATCGGTCATGCGGCTGATGACCTTGGCGCTGTCTTCAATCGGCTCGGCCCGGCCCAATTGGCTGTCGCCGGTGGTCAGGTGCACCACCGAGCCGCCCAGCTGGTACATGCCGGCTTCAAAGCTCACGCGGGTGCGCGTGGAGGCTTTTTCAAAGATCATGGCCAGCGTGCGGTCCACCAGGGTGTGGTGCTTGTCGTAGCTTTTGAACTTGCGCTTGATGAGCGCCGCCCGCTCAAACACGTAGGCATATTCCTCGGCCGAAAAGTCCGAGAACTGCAGGTAATGCCGCAAGGGGGGCTTGTTCATGCCGCGCCTTTTTCGGCCAGCAGTTGCTTGACCAACGGAGCCAAGATGGCCACCACTTCGTCGGCCTCGGCCGCGCTCATGATGAGTGGCGGCACCAGGCGAATAACGCTTTCGGCCGTCACGCTGAGAAGCAGGCCGGCATCGGCCGCGCGGCTCATGAGTTCGCTGCAGGGCACGGTCAAATCAACACCAATCATCAGGCCCATGCCGCGAATGTCTTTGACGCCCTTCAAGCCGCCCAGCTCACGCACGAGTGCCGCACGCAGGTGCTCGCCGACCTTGGCCGCGTTGTCCAGGATGCCTTCTTCTTCCATGATGCGTATGGTCTCTACCCCGGCGCGCATGGCCAGCGGGTTGCCGCCAAAGGTGGTGCCGTGGTTGCCCGGCTTGAAAATATGCGCGGCTTTGGGGCCGGCCACCACCGCGCCTATTGGCACGCCAGAGCCCAGGCCTTTGGCCAGAGGCATGACGTCGGGCAAGATGCCGGCCCATTGGTGGGCAAACCATTTGCCGGTGCGGCCCATGCCGCATTGCACCTCGTCGATCATGAGCAGCCAGTCGTGCTGGTCGCACAGGGCGCGCACCTGGCGCAGGTAGTCGGCATCCATGGGGTTCACGCCGCCTTCGCCCTGAATGGCCTCAAAAAACACGGCCACCACGTTGGGGTTGCCTGCGGTGGCTTTTTCAAGCGCCGCCACGTCATTGAGCGGCACGCGGATAAAGCCTTCCACCAGCGGGCCAAAGCCGGCGTGCACCTTGGGGTTGCCAGTGGCACTCAGCGTGGCAATGCTGCGGCCATGAAAGGCTTTTTCATACACCACCACCTCGGGGTGGGTGATGCCCTTGTCTTGCCCGAACTTGCGCGCCAGCTTGAGCGCGGCCTCGTTGGCTTCTAGGCCGGTGGAGCAGAAAAACACGTTCTCCATGCCCGACAGCTGCACCAGCTTGGCGGCCAGCTCTTCTTGCAGCGGCACATGGTAGTAGTTGGAGCTGTGAATCATCTTGCCCACCTGGTCGCACAAGGCGGGCACCAGCTTGGGGTGGGCATGGCCCAGGGTGTTCACGGCAATGCCGCCCAGTGCGTCCAAATAGCCCTTGCCCGTGGTGTCCCAGACTCGGCAGCCCTGGCCATGGGTGAGTGCAATCGGCAGTCGCCCATAGGTGTGCATCACATGGGACGACGACGGGGTGGGGCTGGGGGTGGAAACAGCGCTCATGGTTTTTTCAAAAAAACAAAAGCCGGTGCGCCATCAGGAGGGCGAGCATCGGCTCGATGGGACAAGGAAAGCCTTGCGGCCTGATGATTTTCATTGTAGGGCCAGGCCTTTACACCCCAAGTTCAACGCAGTTTGAGAGGCTCGCCAAGCCGCAGCTTGCTTGGCTCGTGCAACTGCAGTGGCACCGAGACGGTTGCCAGAAGGAAGACGCAACGCGGTTCAAAGCACCTGGTTGCAGAAGCCGGCTGGTGTGACGATGCGTGTGCGGCCCACGCTGCGCTGCTCTAGCAGCCCAGCGCGCCCAGCAGTACGTGGGTGCCCAAGATGACGCGCATCAACGCTCACGCGCCCATTGCACCGCCTCGTCAATCAGATCGCTCAGTTCCGCTTCGCTGATGCCTGTGGCCGCAGTCTTGGCTTGCGCTGCGGCGCACTCCATCAGGTGAGCGCGCACAGCCTCCTCAACAAAGCTCGACAGCGTCCCTTTGGCGCCACCGCCTTGCGCTGCGATGAACATGCGAACCGACTGATCCACCTCAGGCGATACCGCGATATTCCAGCGAACGGTGGTCATGGTGACTTTCAAAAGGGTGTCAAGTTGTATTGGTGTTTTTACACCGATCTATTTGAACTGCTCGCTTTTACTTTCACGACAATTCGAAAGTCCTTGCGTGAGTGGATCACAGGGAACGACGCCAAGCGCAACTTCAGGCCCTCAAGTCTTCTATAAGATAGAATTCTTGTGCGATGCAGCAAACGCCATATCCCGGTGTTTTGCGGTGCCATCTCAGCGACACCTCCACCCATGGTTTCTCCCAGCGCCAAAGAAGTTTTTATCCAAGGCCTGACCCTGGACGGCAAGACCTTCAGGCCCAGTGATTGGGCTGACCGGCTGGCCGGTGTGATGAGCCAGTTTCGGCCCGGCGGCCCTCAGCCTGGCAGCCACCTGAGCTACTCCCCCTGGTGTGTGCCCAATGTCATCAACGGCGTCAGTTGCGTGGTGGTCCACCGCGATTTGCGCGACGCCGAGCCCATGGCCTGGGACTTTGTGCTCAATTTCGCTCGCGACAACAACTTGCAAGTGGGCGATGCCAGCTTGCTACCTGATGCGCCTAAAGCCCCTGTTGCGCCCAAGCCCCTGACCTGAAATGAGCCACTGACAGCCGCCGCGCTAGCGGCGTGTTGACTGCTTGAAAACCACCCGCCCATGAAAAAACCGCCCTAAGGCGGTTTTTTCACTTGTGCTGCAGCGCACCCCATGGAGCGGCGGAGGGTTTGAAGCCCTCCGGGCGAGGTCTTGCGACCTTTTTAAGCGGCGGCCAAGGCCAGCGCCTTGACTTTGGCCGACAGGCGGCTCTTGTCGCGAGCAGCCTTGTTTTTGTGGAAGATGCCCTTGTCGGCGATGCTGTCCACGATGCTTTGCGCCTTGGCGAAGAGCTCTGCCGCTTTGGTCTTGTCGCCAGCGACAACGGCCTTTTCGACGTTCTTCACCGCAGTGCGGTATTTGGAGCGCAGCGAGGTGTTCGCGGCGTTGAGTTTGACGTCCTGACGGACGCGCTTGCGGCCCGACGCCAGGCGCGGGTTCTTCTTTTTGGGTTTGCCACCAGTGGCCATAATGAATCCTTTAAGTGTCTAGGGATGTTGCAGCAAAGCCCGCGATTATAGGCCCAGGCGGGCTGTGCAAGTCGGAGCTGCGCAAGGACCCTACACTTGGCGCCGTGTCTCTGATCAAGTCCGCCTCCATCGTCTCTGCGCTGACCCTGGCTTCTCGCATCACGGGCCTGGCGCGTGAGCTGCTGATCGCGTCCACCTTTGGCGCGAGCGCGCTGACCGACGCTTTCAACGTTGCTTTTCGCATTCCCAACCTGCTGCGCCGGCTGTTTGCCGAGGGCGCTTTCAGCCAAGCCTTTGTGCCGGTGCTGGCCGCGTGCCTGGCCGAGCATGGCGAGGAAGCCACCAAGCGCCTGATTGATCGGGTGGCGAGTTTGCTGGTGTGGGCGCTGCTTTTAACCTGTGTGCTGGGGGTGGCCGGTGCGCCCGTGCTGGTGTGGATGATGGCCAGCGGCTTGAAGCAGTCGCCCAGTGGCTTTGAGGCCGCCGTGTTCATGACGCGCTGGATGTTTCCTTACATCGGCTTCATGTCTTTGGTGGCTTTGTCGGCCGGCATTTTGAACACCTGGAGGCGCTTTGCTGTGCCCGCCGCTACGCCCGTGCTCTTGAATGTGGTCATGATTGCGGCGGCCTGGTGGGGCGCGCCTTGGTTCAAAACTCTGGGGATTGAACCCATTTACGCCTTGGCGGGCGGGGTGATGCTGGGCGGCGCGCTTCAGCTGGCCGTGCAGATTCCCGCCTTGCTCAAGCTGGGCCTGCTGCCGAGTCTGACCTTGGGCCCTTCGGGCGTGCGTCAGGCCTTGGGCGACACGGGCACCCGGCGCATTGCCGCGCTCATGCTGCCGGCTTTGCTGGGGGTGAGCGTGGCGCAAATCTCGCTGCTGATCAACACACAAATTGCCTCGCACCTGCAGGTGGGCAGCGTGAGCTGGCTGAGCTTTGCCGACCGGCTCATGGAGTTCCCCACCGCCATGTTGGGGGTGGCCCTGGGCGTGGTGCTTATGCCGCAGCTGGCGGCTGCGCGCGCGGCGGACGAGCCCGACAAGTACTCGGCCATGCTGGACTGGGGCTTGCGCCTGGTGCTGGCCCTGGGCCTGCCCAGTGCGGTGGCCTTGCTGCTTTTGACCGAGCCGCTGGTGGCCACGCTCTACCACTACGGCGCCTTTGAGGCGCGTGACGTGGCCATGACCACCATCGCGCTCAGGGGCTACGGCCTGGGGCTGCTGGGCCTGGTGGCCATTAAGGTGCTCGCGCCGGGTTTCTATGCCAACCAAGACATCAAAACGCCGGTCAAGATTGCGGTGGCCGTGTTGGTCATCACCCAACTGCTCAACCTGGTGTTTGTGCCGTGGCTGGCGCATGCGGGCCTGGCCTTGTCGATTGGCGTGGGCGCCTTGCTCAACGCGCTTTGGCTGCTGCTGGGCCTGCTCCAGCGCGGCAGCTACCGGCCGGAAGCCGGCTGGCTGCGCTTTGCCGGCCAAGTGGTCTTGGCCAGCGCCTTGCTGGGGCTGTTTTTGGCCGCCTGCGCCCATGGCTGGGACTGGACCGCCATGCGCAGCCAGCCCTGGGCGCGCTTGGGGCTGTTGGCCGCGGTGCTCGCTGGTTCGGCGTTGATTTACTTTGGCACCCTGCGCTTGGCGGGCCTGAACTTTCGCCGGCTTTTGGGGCGCTAAAGCCTTGCAGCCCCAGGGCCACCAAGTGCTTGCGCGGCATCCGCTCAAGCTTGGCCTGAAATTGTGAGAAAGTATTGGGCATGCGTTTGAACTTTGATGTGCCCTCACCGCTGGGGTATTTTTCCAGTTTGGTCCAAAGCGATGAGCAATTTCCGCTTTTGGAGGCAGCCATCTGCCTGGCCCAAGACGAGTACCCTGACCTTGATGTCCAGCAGGTGCTGGGCGATGTCGACCAGTTGTTGGCCCGCCTCAAGCGCCGCCTGCCCTCGGATGCGCCTGCCCTGCAGCGACTGCGCTTGCTCAACCAGTTCTTTTTCAGGGACTTGAGCTTTGGCGGCAACCTCAACGACTACTACGACCCGGACAACAGTTACATCAGCGCGGTGCTGAAAACGCGGCGCGGCATTCCCATCACGCTGGCCGTGCTGTGGCTGGAGCTGGCCTCGGGCTTGGGGCTGCAGGCCAATGGGGTGGCTTTTCCGGGGCACTTTATGGTGAAGGTGAACCTGCCCAAGGGGCAGGTGGTGATGGACCCGTTCACTGGGCAGTCGCTCAGCCGCGAAGAATTGAGCGAGCGGCTCGAGCCCCTGCGCCACCGCAGTGGCCTGGCGGACGACTTTGAGGTGCCCATGGGCTTGTACCTGCAGGCCGCCGCGCCGCGCGAGATCATTGCCCGCATGCTGCGCAACCTCAAGGAGATTCACCAGTCCCAGCAAGACTGGGCGCGGTTGATTGCCGTGCTCGACCGGCTGGTGCTGGTGAACCCCAGGTCTTGGCCTGACTACCGCGACCGGGGCCTGGCCTGGGCTGCTCAGGGCCAGCCCCGGCGCGCGCTCAGCGACTTGGAAATCTACCTGGCGCACGCCTTTGACGCGCTGGACCGCCAAGCCATTCTTGAGCGTGTGGCCGAGATCCAGCAGCTAGGCTGAGTGCTTGGGGACTGCGGTCGGGCAAACCATGCTCAGCACTGGTGTTTAAGTCTGACATTTTTCTGCGTAAAAAATAATCGAAATTGACGCCGACCGCGTCCGGGCCTTACCTTGAGGTCCCGCTTTCGCATGTGCTGCATTCAGGGCGCCAAGAGCGCATGGCCATGTCGCTGGCCACCTTTGAGCGCACCCTGGGCCCGCGGCCGCCACTGGGCCATGGTGGCGCTGCCGCCAACGCAGCTGCCCGCCCAGGCCCAAGCCCTGCCCTGGCTGCAATCGGCCGCAGCCATGGAACGGGTCCGCCCTGAGGCCGCCGGGCAGGCTTTCGCCACTGCGGTCAAGGCCTGGCCGACCGAGCCGGCAGCCTGGCTGGGCCAGGGCAATGCCTATTGCGCACAAGGCCGGCTGGCGCAGGTGCGGGTGAGCCAAGAGCGTTGGGGTGAAGCTGCGCAGGCCATAGAGCGCGCCGTGGCCGTGGGTGGCCCCAGGCTGGCGCGCTATCGCCAGCTGCAGTTGCTCATTGAGGAGGGCTTGGCAGTGCAGGCCAGTTTGAAGGGCAGGACGACCCCCCCCCAGTCCCTGTGTCCGCCAGGTCTTAGTGAGGCACTTGGGCCCATGGTTGTCGTGTGTCTGATCAAGGGGCGGTCCGGCGTGGATGAGGGCAAGGCGGATTTGAATGAGGTGAGCGCCCTTGTAGGGTGATACTGCTGGCGCTATCATTTATGCCATGAACACGGCCATTAAATTGCTTGCCGCCATGCGCCAGAACCCCAACGACTGGGCCATGGCAAAACTGCTCACCGTGGCCAAACAGTACGGCGTGGAGGTGCGAAGTACCGGGGGCAGTCACCACGTGTTCTCACACCCTTCAGCCTAAATCCGGCAGTTGGGCGCGGACTAGGGGCTGACGAAGCAGGTCTATGGCTAGGCGCGAGTGCCCCCCGGACTGCCTGTCCGGGGGGTGCGAGCAACAACGCCAGAGGCCTGAAGCGGCAGACCTGCGGCCGTGCAGCGCTTTCACCCATGAGGTGTAGGTCGTCGTGAGCGCACGTGTTTGATTCATCAAGTGTTTCAAGCGGAAGCAAGCGGCCAACTGCCGGGTTTAGGTTCAGTCAAAGACCCCCTGTCTATTCCGGCCCACCGGCCCATCAAAAGTATTTACATCAAGCGCTTCGTTGCACTCATCGATCAGATTCAGGAGTAAGCCATGACCGTGAAGACCATTGCGAAAGTGAAGCCCGCTTTTCCCTTCGAAGCCTACAGCCATGTGCTCAGCCCCATGGACGCGGCAGAGGGTGGTGGCTTTATGTTCACCATGCCTGACATTCCTGGCGTGTTGGCAGACGGACCCACCGAACTTGAAGCCATTGCCGACGGCCGTGAGGCCTTCATCGCAACAGTCAGCTCTTTGGTGGACATGGGGCAGGCTGTCCCTGTCCCGGCTTTCAACGTGGACGACTTCACGCCCGCATCAGCGTCAGGCAAGATCTTGGCGCGACTTCCGCGCTCCATGCACCTGCAATTGGCAGCCCGGGCGAAAACCGAAGGCGTATCGCTCAATGCCTTGTTGCTTGTTTTGATTGCTGAGGGCCTGGGACGGCGCAGCGCATGAATCACTGACACCAGCTCCGTGACCTGACCCTGGAGCCCGAGCAGGCGGGCCACCTCAGGTCTGGCCCGCAGGGCGAGAGCGGGGGCGCACCGACTGCACTTGATGGTGGTGCTTCCAGGATGCTGATGCACAGGGATCAGTTGCCCTGGCGAGGCGGCAGCATTTTTGTCAACGCGGTGCACTTGAGCGATTGAGATGGCTTGGCTAAAATAGCTAACACCATCTAAAAAGCCATCCCCTATGCAAGTCACTGCCACAGAAGCTAAAAACCGGTTCGGCTATGTCTGCGCGCAAGCGAAAGTGGCGCCCGTCTTCGTCGAAAAAGATGGCCGCATTGACAGTGTGATCTTGTCGGTGCAAGACTTTGAAGCTCTGAAAGCGGCAAGCCAGTCCAAGACCCTGGCAGAGCGCCAAAAAGAGTTCAATCAAACCCATAAAGCGTGGATAGCCGAGCAAAACGCACGCTTTGAGAAGAACGGCCTGTGGTGTGACGACCTGCGTGTGTGGTGATGCAGTACGACGTTTACCCCAACCCCAGTCCCCGCATGCGGGATGTGTACCCTTATGTGCTGGAGGTGCAAAGCGACTTGCTCAACGCACTGGCTACGCGCAAGGTCGTGCCGCTCTCGATAACCACTTTGCCCACCTCCAGCGTGCCGCAGCGCTTGTGTCCGTTGGTGCGAGTGAAAGACCAGAGTCTGATGTTGGTGCCGTTTGAAGCAGCCCCAATGGATAAACGGCACCTTAAATCCAAAGTGACTTCGCTGCGCGAACGGGCTGATGACATCGTCGCGGCGATGGATGCGGTTTTCAGCGGAGTTTAGAGCCGTGATGCGGTCCAGCAGCACCGGCTAAATCCCGCAGCAAGCTGCTCAGCGCACCTCGACCTGCGCGCCTTCACCCTGAGCTGCAATGCGGCCGATCTCAAACACCTCCTCGCCCGCCTCACGCAGGCTTTGGGCCGTGGCCTGGGCGTGGGCCGCGTCCACCACCACCACCATGCCAATGCCGTTGTTGAAAGTGCGATTCATTTCATGGTCGTCAATGCCAGCGGTGGCTTGCAGCCAGGCAAACAGCTCGGTCTGAGGCCAGCTGCCCTTGACCAGGTGCGCGGCCAGGCCCTCGGGCAGCACGCGGGGAATGTTCTCCAGCAGGCCGCCGCCCGTGATGTGGGCCAGCGCCTTGATGGGGTGCACAGCCAGCGCGCCCAGCACGCTCTTGACATACAGGCGCGTGGGCGCCATCAGGGCTTGCTTGAAAGGCTGGCCGTCCAGCGTGGCGGGCAGGCTGGAGGCAGCGCGGTCTATGCACTTGCGCACCAGTGAAAAGCCGTTGGAATGTACGCCGCTGGAGGCCAAGCCCAGCACCACGTCACCGGCAGCCACGTCGCGGCCGGTCAGAATTTTGGACTTTTCCACCGCTCCCACGGCAAAGCCAGCCAGGTCGTACTCGCCGGCCGGGTACATGCCAGGCATCTCGGCGGTTTCGCCGCCTATGAGGGCGCAGCCCGAGAGCTCGCAGCCCCGGGCAATGCCGCCCACCACGGCGGCGGCCACGTCCACGTCGAGCTTGCCGCAGGCAAAGTAGTCCAAAAAGAACAGCGGCTCGGCGCCTTGCACCAGCACGTCGTTGACGCTCATGGCCACCAGGTCAATGCCCACGGTGTCGTGCATCTGCCACTCAAAGGCCAGCTTGAGCTTGGTGCCCACGCCGTCGGTGCCTGAGACCAGCACCGGCTCCTTGTAGCGCTTGGGTACTTCAAACAGCGCGCCAAAGCCGCCAATGCCGGCGAGCACGCCCTCTCGCATGGTTTTTTTGGCCAGAGGCTTGATGCGCTCGACCAGCGCGTCGCCCGCGTCAATGTCAACGCCGGCGTCTTTGTAGGAGAGGGGGGTGGTGCTCATGGGGTCGAAAATCAGGTGGCCGAGGCGAGGTCGGTGGCTGGCGAAATGCCCGCCCAAGGGCAAACAGGGCGAGCCGATAGAATCTAAGCTCATGATTCTAAGGGTTCACCCCCTAGCTGACCTTTGACGTCCTCCCTCACCTTGCCACACCACCACCCCTGCGACCGACAGGCATGAAGCAGATCGCCCTGGACATCGGCTTGGCCTTGGCGCCTTCGTTTTCCAACTTTTTTGCCGGCCCCAACCTGGCAGCGCTCCAGCACCTGCAGCTGTGGGCGGCGGGCAAGGTGCGCTCACCCGTGCCCACTTACCTGTGGGGCGAGGCTGGCAGTGGCAAATCGCATTTGCTCAAGGCCACCGCCGAGGCCTTGCGCGAGCAGGGCGCCTTGGTGGGCTGGCTGGACGCTGGCCAAGCCGAGCCGCCCGAGTTTGACGAGCGATGGGCGGCCGTGCTCATGGACGACTGCCATCTCTACACAGCAGTGCAGCAGCATGCGGCGTTCAATTGGTTTGTCAATGCCCTCGCCAGCAGCGACGGGCAGCCGCGATGTGTGCTGGCCGCCGGCGCCCTGCCGCCTGCCGACTTGAAGCTGCGCGAGGACCTGCGCTCGCGCCTGGGCTGGGGCCATGTGTTTGAGCTGCACGCGCTGACCGATGCCGAGCGCCGCGCCGTGCTGCGCCAGCAGGCCGACGCGCGTGGTGTGTTTTTGAGCGACGAGGTGATGGACTTCATCCTCAGCCGTTTTACCCGCGACCTGGCCAGCCTGTCGCAACTGCTCGACCAACTCGACGGCTACTCCCTGCAAACCCAGCGGGCCATCACCATTCCACTAATCAAGTCCATGTTGGAGACCCCATGAGCCGCCCGCACCTGGTCCTGTTTGACTTGGACCACACCTTGCTGCCGCTGGACTCCGACTACGAGTGGGGCGAGTTCACCATTGGCCTGGGCTGGTGCGATGCCACCGAGTTCAAGCGGCGCAATGCCGAGTACTTTGCGCACTACCGGGCCGGCACGCTGGACATTCACGACTACGTGCGCTTTGCGACCCAGGCCATCCGCGAGCAGGGCCCACTCAAGGCGCAAGCCGCGCACGCGCAATTCATGCGCGAGGTCATTGAGCCGGCGCTCCAACCCCAGGCCCTGGCCTTGGTTCAACAGCACAGGGACGCGGGCCACCAAGTGGTCATCGTCACCGCCACCAACGACTTTGTCACCGGCCCCATTGCCCACCGCTTTGGCGTGCAGGAGTTGATAGCCGTGCAGTTGGCACGCGACCCCCACGGCGGCGTCACAGGCGAGATTGTGGGCACCCCGTCAGTCCGCGAAGGCAAGGTCGTGCGCATGAACGAGTGGTTGGCCGCCCGAAGCCTCACCTGGGCCGATGTAGAGACCACCTTCTACTCCGACTCCATGAACGATGTGGCCCTTTTAGAAAAAGTCACACACCCGGTGGCCACCAACCCCGACGCCAAGCTGCGCGCCCTGGCGCAAGCGCGCAATTGGCGCACCCTGGATCTGTTTAGCCCATCCCCATGATCAAGTCATTCATCAATAAATTGCTGGGCAAGTCCGAGCCCGCCAGCCGCTCGCCCAAGTCGCCCTACGGCAAGCGTGTGGAAGTCGGCCAGGCCGAGCACGGCATAGACCGCAGCTTGGTGGACGACCGCGCTTTGGACGTGGTCCACACCCTGCATGACGCGGGCTACGAGGCTTTCATAGTGGGCGGCGCAGTGCGCGACCTGTTGGTGGGCCTCAGGCCCAAAGACTTTGACGTAGCCACCAACGCCACGCCCGAGCAGGTCAAGGGCTTGTTTCGCCGCGCCTTCATCATTGGCCGGCGCTTTCGCATCGTGCACGTCATCTACGGCCGGGGCCGCGAGCACGAGGTCATTGAGGTGTCCACCTTCAGGGCGCACCTGGACAACAGCCTGGCCGAGCAAGTGGGCGGCAACGAGCGCACCAGCAAAAGCGAGCTGGCCAGCATGAAGCACGCGGTGGACGCCTCTGGCCGCGTGCTGCGCGACAACGTGTGGGGCTCCATGGAGCACGACGCCGCGCGCCGCGACTTCAGCATCAACGCCATGTACTACGACCCCGAGACGCAAACCGTGGTGGACTACCACCAGGGCATGCGCGACGTGAAAAAGCGCGTGCTGCGCATGATTGGCGACCCCGCCACCCGCTACCGCGAAGACCCGGTGCGCATCATCCGCGCCGTGCGTTTTGCCGCCAAGCTCAGCGGCCTGGGCTTCACCCTGGAAGCCAAAACGGCCACGCCCATCAAGACCATGAAGGCGCTGCTGGCCGACGTGCCCCAGTCTCGCTTGTTTGACGAAATGCTCAAGCTGCTGCAAACCGGCCACGCGCTGGCCACCATTGCCATGCTCAAGCAAATGGGGCTTGAAAAAGGCATTTACCCGCTGCTTGACGTGATCGTGGCCACCGCCGACCAGCCCTTTTTGCAACTGGCGCTGCAAGACACAGACCGCCGCGTGGGCGAGGGCAAGCCGGTGGCGCCCAGCTTCTTGCTGTCGTGCGTGCTTTGGCCCGACGTGCGCCAGGGCTGGGACAAGCGCTTGAACAAGGGCGAGCATGTCATGCCGGCTCTGCACGACGCGGTGGACGCGGCCTTTGACTCCCGCATTGGCGACGTGTCCGGCCGAGGCAAGCTGGGCACCGACATGCGCGAGATTTGGGTCATGCAACCCCGCTTTGAAAAGCGCGTGGGTAACGCGCCTTTTTCCTTGATTGAGCAGCCACGCTTTAGGGCAAGTTTTGACTTTTTGCGCCTGCGCGCGCAGACCGGCGAAGTTGAGTTGGCGCTGGCCGAGTGGTGGGAAAAGTTCTCCCTGGCCAGCGAGGCCGAGCGCCACGACATGGTCGAAGAATTGCGCCAGGCGCAAAGCGCCCGACCTGCCCGCAGCCGCGTGCGCAGCAAGCCGCAGTCTGACCCCTCGACCCAGGCTAGCGAGGAGTTGGCCACGGCATCTGACCAGGGCCCTGAGTCTGACGCTGAGGCTGCAGGCAGCGGCGAGCCCCGCAAGCGCAGGCGCCGCCGCAAACCCCGTGGCGGCGCTGAGTCGCAGTCAACAGGTGGCAGCGACTGAGGCCGTGGACCCTGAGCGCTCAGGGAGCTTGGGGCACTTTGCCCCGGCGCCCGTGCTCGCCTTTGTGGGCTTGGGCGCCAATTTAGGCAATGCACCCGCCACTTTGGCCTGGGCGGTGCAGGCCTTGGCAGCGCTCCCTCTGACGCATTTGGTGGCCGCATCCAGCCTGTATCAAACTGCGCCGCAAGACTGCGAGCCGGACAGCCCGGACTACTTCAACGCCGTGGCCCAACTGCAGACCCAGTTGAGTGCCCCTGACCTGCTGACGGCACTCCAGGAACTCGAACACCAGGCCGGCCGCCAGCGGCCCTACCGCAATGCTCCCCGCACCCTGGATCTTGACCTGCTGCTCTACGGCGAGGCCCACATTGACTCGGCACAGCTGACCGTGCCCCACCCGCGCATGCACCAGCGCGCCTTTGTGCTCCAACCCCTGGCCGAGATCGCGCCACTGCGCGTCAGCGCTCAGCAGTTGCAAGACGTGGCCAACCAAGGCGTGCACCAGGCCGGCCCCTTGAATTTCTTGCAGCCATCCTGAATGGGTAGGAGCCGGCCTGCCGGCGATTTGTGGCGTGAGGTGATGCCCGTTGACCGGCACGATTCGCTTGCAGGCAAGCTCCTACAAATACAAAACAACTTTCCCCTGTAGGAGCGGGCCTGCTGGCGATTTGTGGCGTGAGGTCATGCCCGTTGACCTTCACGATTCGCTTGCAGGCAATCTCCTACAAATACAAAACAAGTTTCCCTTGTAGGAGCCAGCCTGCTGGCGATGGGTGCCGGGCAGCGGTTAAGCGCCAAAGCGATCCATCGCCGCCAGACGTCAGGGCGCCAGGCGTTCCCTGACCCACACCCCAGAGTCCTGCCTGTAACGCAGCCGGTCATGAAGCCGGCTTTTGCGGCCTTGCCAAAACTCCCAGCGGTCGGGCACCAGGCGGTAGCCACCCCAGTGCGGCGGGCGCGGGGGTTGCAGCAAAAATTGTGCGCCGTACTTGGCGGCATTGGCCACCAGCACGCTGCGGCTTGAAATCACCTCGCTTTGCGGGCTGGCCCAAGCGCCTATGCGCGAGTCCAGCGGGCGGCTGTGAAAGTAGGCATCGCTTTGCTCGGCAGAGACTTTTTCTACCCGGCCCTCAATGCGCACCACGCGCTCCAACTCTACCCAGTGGAACTGCAGCGCGGCATACGGGTTGCCGGCCAGGGCCTGGCCTTTGCGGCTGTCGTAATTGGTGTACCAAACAATGCCGCGCTCATCCAGGCCTTTGATCAGCACCACCCGGGTGGAGGGGCGCATGTCGCTGCCCACGGTGGCCAGCGTCATGGCGTTGGGCTCGGGCAACTGGGCGGCCAAGGCTTGTTGCAGCCACAGCTCAAACTGCTTGAGCGGGTCGGCCAAGCTGGCGTCTTCATTGAGTTCGGCCTTCTCGTAGCTCTTGCGAAGGTCGGCGATGGACGATGGCGTTGAAGTCATTGGGCCAGTATACGGAGCGGTTTGAAGCCTGGGCCTCAATCAGCCACAAGCCCCTTCAAGCCAAGCTCAGCACCTGCTGCAATTCGCGGTCGTGGATGCCCGCTTGCGCCAGGCAGTCATAGGTTTGGCGCGCGTAGTCCAAGGTGCTGCCGTAGCGCCCTTGCGAGTTCTTAAAAATGTGTTGCAGTTGCGCTTGGCACAGCGCGCCCGTGAAGTTGGGGCTTTGGCGCGAGAGTGTGAACGCCAGCGCCTTGACCGGGCCTTGGGGGGTGCGGCAGGGCAGCCATTTGGGGTCGTAGACGCCGGAGGGCATTTCGCGCTGCCAGAGTTGGTTCAGCGCCTGGTGGCCCTGGGCCTGAGGTATGCGGTAGACCGCGCCTTTGCAGCTGCCACCCGAAATCAGCGCAAACACCAAGCCTGGGCACTCGGGCGTGCCCCGGTTGATGCGACTCCACATTTTTAGGGCCCGGTGGTAGCCGTGCACCTGCGCCCAGCGCTGCTCGGCGTGCTCAAACTCCGGCCGCCAAATGAGCGAGGCGTAACCAAAGACCCAGAGGTCTTGCTGGCCGCCCCAGGCTTGGCGGGTGCGCTCCAGCAGAGCGGCCGTGTCTTTCAGGACCAAGGGGTGCGTCAATGTCGTGTTCACGGGGTGTAACTCTACCGTGACCTGGGGCTGGGGAACAAGGGTTTTGTGAAGGGTTTTGTGTGAGCAAACGCAAGGCGGCCGGGGCGCAGGTCCCCAAGTCCGTAACCAGTTGGAAACCCGCAGGCGCGTGCAAGCGCTGTGGCCCGCTTACGATGCATTCATTTTTACGGTCACTCCCCACCATGCACGCCACCGTTGAACGAGTCACCGTCCGCATTGCCCAGCGCAGCGCGGCCAGCCGCGCGGCCTATCTGGCGCGCTTAGAAGGCATGAGCCGCCGCCCGCCAGGCAGCGAGCGCTTAGGTTGCGCCAACGTGGCCCATGCGGTGGCGGGCATTCCATTGGACGACCGCTTCAAGGTGGTCACGCAAAAAGCGCCCAACATCGCCGTGGTCAACGCTTACAACGACATGCTCTCGGCGCATGTGCCCTTGGCCCGCTTTCCTGAGCTCATCAAGGCCGAGGCCAGACTGCACGGCGCCACCGCGCAAGTGGCTGGCGGCGTGCCGGCCATGTGCGACGGCGTGACCCAGGGCACGCCCGGCATGGAGCTGAGCTTGTTCAGCCGCGACGTGATTGCCATGGCAACGGCGGTGTCGCTCTCGCACGACATGTTTGACGCCGCGCTCATGCTGGGCGTGTGCGACAAGATCGTGCCCGGCCTCTTGATAGGCGCGCTGCACTTTGGCCACCTGCCCACGGTGTTTGTGCCTGCCGGCCCCATGCCCACGGGCCTGTCCAACAAAGAAAAGGCCAACGTGCGAGAGCAAGCGGCACAAGGCTTGGTGGGGCGCCAGGAGCTGCTGGCCTCAGAAATGAAGTCCTACCACGCCCCCGGCACTTGCACTTTCTACGGCACGGCCAACAGCAACCAAATGCTGATGGAGGCCATGGGCTTGCATGTGCCGGGCACGGCCTTTATTGCACCGGGCGACGCCATGCGCGACGCGCTCACCCGCGAGGCCGTGCGCACCGTGCTGGCGCCCGCCTGCACGCCCATTGGCCGCCTGGTGGACGAGCAAGCCATGGTGAACGCCATGGTGGCTTTGTTGGCCACGGGCGGCTCGACCAACCACCTCATCCATTGGGTGGCGGTGGCGCGGGCGGCGGGCCTGCACATTGATTGGGACGATTTTTCGGAGCTCTCGGGTGTCACGCCTTTGCTGGCCCACGTCTACCCCAACGGCTTGGCCGATGTGAACGAGTTTCAGGCCCTGGGTGGGCCAGGTTTTGTCTTGCGTGAGTTGCTGGACGCCGGGCTGATGCACGAGGACGTGCTGACCGTGCGGCCAGGCGGTCTTCGCGAGTACACGCGGGTGCCCGGCATGGCAGGCGGCGCGCTGGCGTGGTCGGACACCGGCCCCTCGAGCGACCTCTCGGTGCTGCGGCCTGCGGCCCAGCCTTTCAGCCCCAGCGGCGGCCTCAAGCTGCTGCAGGGCAATTTAGGCCGCAGTGTCATCAAGGTGTCCTCGGTGCCGGCCGACCGCTGGCGGGTGGATGCACCCGCGCGGGTGTTTGACTCGCAAGAAGCGCTGCAACTGGCGTTCAAGGCGGGCGAGCTCGACCGTGACGTGGTGTGCGTGCTGCGCTGGCAGGGGCCACAGGCCAACGGCATGCCCGAGCTGCACAAGCTCACGCCGCCGCTGTCGGTGCTGCAGGGCAAGGGTTTCAAGGTGGCGCTGGTGACCGACGGCCGCATGAGCGGTGCCTCGGGCAAGGTGCCCGCGGCCATTCATGTCTCGCCCGAAGCGGCCGCAGGCGGTGCGCTGGCCAAGGTGCGCGACGGCGACCGCATCGTGCTCGACGCCCAGGCCGGCACCTTGGAGGTGATGGTGGACCAAGCCGAATGGGCGCAGCGCGAGCTGCATGCCATGCCTGCAGCTTTGCGGCTGGACAACGCGCACGGCTTGGGCCGAGACTTGTTTGCCGGCATGCGCCGGGGCGCGCTCAGCGCTGAAGAAGGAGCATGCACATGGCTTTGACCCCCACTCCTGCGTTCCCCACCCTCAGCGCGCTGCAGGTGATGCACAGCGCCCCCGTGATTCCCGTCATTGTGCTGAGCGACGTGGCCCACGCCGTGCCGCTGGCCCGCGCCTTGGTGGCCGGCGGCATTCGCATGCTGGAGATCACGCTGCGCACGCCCCAAGCGCTGGCCTGCATGGCCGCCATTGCCCTGGACGTGCCCGAGGCGGTGGTGGGGGCGGGCACGGTGCGCTCTGCAGCCGATGCCCGCTCGGCGCGCGACGCTGGGGCGCGCTTTGCCGTCAGCCCAGGCTTTACACCTGCCCTGGGCCAGGGTTGCCGCGACGCGGGCCTGCCGCTTTTGCCGGGTGTGGCCACAGGCAGTGAAATTTTGCTGGCCCAGCAAGAGGGCTACACCGAGCTCAAGTTCTTTCCGGCCCTGCAAGCCGGTGGCACGGCCATGCTCAAGGCCTGGTCAGGGCCGTTTTTTGATGTGCGTTTTTGCCCCACAGGCGGGGTGTCAGCGGCCAACGCTGCCGAGTTTTTGGCCTTGCCCAACGTGGTCTGCGTGGGCGGCTCCTGGCTCACGCCGGCCGATGCCGTGGCCACGGGCGACTGGGCGCGCATCACGCTCCTGGCCCAGCAAGCGAGTCAGTTCAAAAGGCAGTCCTTCTGACTGGTGACCCCTTGTAAGAGCCAGCCTGCTGGCGAATCGCGCCGAGCAACGGGCAGTACCGCAGACGGGCATTCGCTGGCAGGCCAGCTCTCACAAATGCAAACGTCCGCTGGCAGTGAACGGTTTACTCCCTTTGTAGGAGCCAGCCTGCTGGCGAATCGTCGCGATGAACAGGCATCACATCAGGCCAACATTCGCTGGCAGGCCAGCTCCCAGTGCGCTCGTGAAGGCGCGCACACAGCACGGTGAGAGTCCGTGTCAGGGTAAGCCAAGACCCTGTAGCCGAAGGTAACTGCGTCGCTGCGAGGCGGGGTGGAGAGCAACTGGAGGCGAACTGGCGGTCCGCAGGATAACGAACTCGAT
>CAMCUN010000088.1 GCA_945878995.1 Polaromonas sp. YR568
GCGGCCACGGCGTCGGCCAGGCTCTGCAGGTCGGTGGCGCTGTCCACCTCAGCGCGGGCCTTGATGTCCAGCACGTCGCCGAGCAGGCTTTGCTCGGGCGCGGTGTCCACGCCGGTGATGCCCAGCAGGGCGTAGTCGTCCTGGGTGGGCTTGGCGTCGTTGTCGTCTGTGCCATCGGCGGCGGCCAAAACCTTGTTGTAGGCGTTGACCAGGGCTTGCACCTCGGCGGCAGAGTCGGCTTTTTCGCCGGTGACACCGGCGGTGTTCAGGGCTGAATTGAGGGCGGGCAGGTTGTCGGCGGTGACGCCGGTCACGCCAGCGGTGGTGTAGTCACTCAGGCTGGGCTTGCCTTCGGTGGCGTTGTTGGTTTGCGCGGCGGTGGTGATGGCCTCCAGACCCGTGGCGGTGATGACCGGCACGATGGTCTGGGCTTTGGCCACCAGGGCTTGCAGCTCGCTCAGGCTGTCTGCGCCTGTGCCGTCGTTGGCGGTGGCCTGTATGGCTTTTTGCACCTCGGCCAGGTTGGCGGGGGTGACGCCGGTCACGCCCAGCTCTTGCAGCTGCGCCAGGCTGGGGCCAGAGCCGCCGGCTGCGGCGGCCATGACGGCGGCCACGGCGTCGGCGAGGGCTTGCAGCTCAGCGGCGCTGTCAACAGCGGTGCCCGCTTTGATGTCCAGCACGTCGCCGAGCAGGCTTTGCTTGGGCGCGGTGTCCACGCCGGTGATGCCCAGCAGGGCGTAGTCGTCCTGGGTGGGTTTGGCGTCGTTGTCGTCTGTGCCATCGGCGGCGGCCAGCACCTTGTTGTAGGCGTTGACCAGGGCTTGCACTTCGGTCGTGCTGTCGGCTTTTGCGCCAGTGACGGCGGCGGTGTTCAGGGCCGAGTTGATGGCGGGCAGGTTGGCGGCGGTGATGCCGGTGACGCCAGCGGCCGTGTAGTCGGCCAGGCTGGGTTGAGCCTCAGTGGCGTTGTTGCCTTGGGCACTGGCGGCGATGGCGGCCAGGCCGGTGATGGTGGAGGCTGGCACATCAGCCTGGGCTTGGGCCACCAAGGCTTGCAGTTCGGCCAGGGTGTCGACACCGCTGCCGTCGTCGGCGGTGGCCTGGATGGCTTTTTGCACATCGGCCAGGTTGGCGGGGTTGACATCGAGCAGGCCCAGGGCCAGCAACTGCGCCAGGGAAGGAGCGCTGCCGCCCGCAGCAGCGCCTATGACGGCGCTGACGGCGTCGGCGAGTTGTTGCAGTTCAGACACGCTGTCGACGGCGCTGGGGGCCTTGATGTCGATGACATCGCCCAGCAGGCTGGCTTTTTGCGCACTGTTCACGCCTGTCACACCGACCTGTGTGTATTCGTCGGTGCTTGGCTTGCGGTCGTCGTCATTTTGACCGTCTGCGGCGGCCAAGATGGCTTTGTAGGCATCCACCAAGGCCTGGATCTCAGGCGTGGTGTTCACGGCGGCGCCATCGACGGCGGCACTGTTGAGCGCAGAGTTGATGGCGGCCAGGTTGTCGGCGTTCACGCCGGTGACGCCAGCTTTGGCGTACTCGTCCGCGCTGGGCTTGGTTTCGGTGGCGAGGTTGAGGTCGGCAGCATCGCTGATGGCAATCAAGGCATCGTTGACGCCCTTGACCAAGGTTTGCAGCTCGCTCAGGCTGTCTACGCCGGAGCCGTCGTCGGGGGTGTTGCGGATGGCCTGCTGTACGGCGGCGAGGTTGGCCGGGTTCAGACCTGTGAGGCCGAGGTCCTGCAGTTGCTCCAGGCTGGGGCCTGAGCCACCGGCGGCGGCAGCGGTGACGGCGGCGACGGCGTCGGCCAGCTGCTGCAAGTCGGCTGCGCTGTTGACGTCGGCCGGGTTCTTGACGTCGATCATATCGCCCAGCAGGCTTTGCTCAGGCGCGGTGTCCACGCCGGTGATGCCCAGCAGGGCGTAGTCGTCCTGGGTTGGTTTGGCTGCGTTGTTGTCTTTGCCGTCGGCGGCGGCCAGCACCTTGTTGTAGGCGTTGACCAGGGCTTGCACCTCGGCGGCCGTGTCGGCTTTCTCGCCGGTGACGGCTGCGGTGTTGAGGGCGGAGTTGATGGCCGCCAGGTTGTCGGCGGTGACGCCCGTGACGGTGGCGGCGGTGTAGTCGGCCACGCTGGGCTTGCCTTCGGTGGCGTTGTTGGTTTGCGCGGCGGTGGTGATGGCGGGCAGGCCGGTGGTGGTGATGACCGGCACCACGGCCTGGGCCTGGGTCACCAGGGCCTGCAGTTCAGCCAAGGTGTCTGCGCCTGAGCCGTCGTCGGCGCTGTTGCGGATGGCCGCTTGCATGGCAGCCAAGTTGGCGGGGGTGACGCCGGTCACGCCCAGCTCTTGCAGCTGCTCCAGGCTGGGGCCTGAGCCGCCGGCAGCAGCGGCCATGACAGCGGCCACGGCGTCGGCCAGCGCTTGGATGTCGCTGACCGAGTCCACGGCGGTGCTGGGCTTGGCATCTATGACTTGGCCGAGCAGGCTTTGTTTTTGGGGGGTGCTCACACCAGAGACGCCCAGCGCTTCGTATTGAGCTTGGGTGGGTTTGACGCCGTTGCCGGCGGTGCCGTCGGCGGCGGCCAAGATGGCTTGGTAGGCGTCGACCAGGGCCTGGATGTCGGGTGCGGTGTCCACGGCTGCGCCATCGACGCTGGCGCTGTTGAGGGCAGAGTTGATGGCGGCCAGGTTGCGGGCATCGACGCCGGTGACGCCGGTCTTGGCGTAGTCGGCGGCGCTCGGGGAGGTTTCAGTGGCGTTGTTGGCCTGGGCGGCGTCACTGATGGCGCTGAAGGCATCGCTGACGCTGTCGACCAGGTCTTGCAGCTTGTCCAAGCTGTCCACGCCAGTGCCGTCGTCGGCGGTAGCCCGGATGGCCGCTTGCACGGCGGCGAGCTTGGCGGGGTTGAGCTCGTCCAGGCCCAAGTCTTGGAGTTGCTCAAGGCTGGGGCCTGAGCCACCGGCGGCGGCAGCGGTGACGGCGGCGACGGCGTCGGCCAGCTGCTGCAAGTCGGCAGCGCTGTTCACGTCGGCGCGGTCTTTGGCATCGATCACGTCGCCCAGCAGGCTTTGCTCGGGGGCGGTGTCCACGCCGGTGATGCCCAGCAGGGCGTAGTCGTCCTGGGTGGGTTTGGCGGCGTCGTTGTCTTTGCCATCGGCGGCGGCCAGCACCTTGTTGTAGGCGTTGACCAGGGCTTGCACCTCGGCGGCCGTGTCGGCTTTCTCGCCGGTGACGGCCGGGGTGTTGAGGACGGAGTTGATGGCCGCCAGGTTGTCAGCAGTGACGCCGGTGACGTTGGTCGCCACGTAGTCGCTGACGGCGGGTTTGGTCTCGGTGGCGTTGTTGGTTTGGGCGGCGGCGGTGATGGCCGGCAGGCCCGTGGAGGTGATAGTGGGCACCACGGCCTGGGCCTGGGTCACCAGGGTCTGCAGCTCGCCCAGGCTGTCTACGCCGGAGCCGTCGTCATTGGTGTCGCGGATCAGTTTTTGCAGGGTAGCCAAGTTGGCTGGGGTGACGCCGGTCACGCCCAGCTCTTGCAGCTGCTTCAGGCTGGGGCCGGAGCCGCCGGCAGCGGCGGCCATGACGGCGGTCACGGCGTCGGCCAGGTCTTGAATGTCGCTGACCGAGTCCACGGCGGTGCTGGGCTTGGCGTCTATGACTTGGCCGAGCAGGCTGGCTTTTTGCGGGGTGCTGATGCCGGAGATGCCCAGCGCTTCGTATTGGGCTTGGGTGGGCTTGACGCCGTTGCCGGCGGTGCCGTCGGCGGCGGCCAGCACGGCCGTGTAGGCGTCGACCAGGGCCTGGATTTCGGCGGTGGTGTCCACGTCAGCGCCGTTGACGCCTTCGGTGTTGAGGGCGGAGTTGATGGCGGCCAGCTTGTCGGCGCTCACGCCGGTGACGCCAGCTTTGGCGTAGTCGGCGGCGCTCGGGGAGGTTTCAGTGGCGGTGTTGGCTTGGGCGGCGTCGCGGATGGCGTCGAAGGCCGCATTGGTTTTTGTGACCAGGGTTTGCAGCTCGCCCAGGCTGTCTACGCCGGAGCCGTCGTCGGGGGTGTTGCGGATGGCCTGCTGCACGGCGGCGAGGTTGGCCGGGTTCAGACCTGTGAGGCCGAGGTCCTGCAGTTGCTCCAGGCTGGGGCCTGAGCCACCGGCGGCTGCAGCCGTCACGGCGGCGACGGCGTCGGCCAGCTGCTGCAAGTCGGCTGCGCTGTTGACGTCGGCCGGGTTCTTGACGTCGATCACATCGCCCAGCAGGCTTTGCTCGGGGGCGGTGTCCACACCTGTGATGCCCAGCAGGGCGTAGTCGTCCTGGGTTGGTTTGGCTGCGTTGTTGTCTTTGCCGTCGGCGGCGGCCAGCACCTTGTTGTAGGCGTTGACCAAGGCTTGCACTTCGGCGGCCGTGTCGGCTTTCTCGCCAGTGACGGACGGGGTGTTGAGGGCGGAGTTGATGGCCGCCAGGTTGTCGGCGGTGACGCCTGTGACGGTGGCGGCGGTGTAGTCGGCCACGCTGGGCTTGCCTTCGGTGGCGTTGTTGGTTTGCGCGGCGGTGGTGATGGCAGGCAGGCCGGTGGTGGTGATGACCGGCACCACGGCCTGGGCCTGGGTCACCAGGGCCTGCAGTTCAGCCAAGGTGTCTGCGCCTGAGCCATCGTCGGCGCTGTTGCGGATGGCCGCTTGCATGGCAGCCAAGTTGGCGGGGGTGACACCGGTCACGCCCAAGTCTTGCAGCTGCTCCAGGCTGGGGCCTGAGCCGCCGGCAGCAGCGGCCATGACGGCGGCCACGGCGTCGGCCAGCGCTTGGATGTCGCTGACCGAGTCCACGGCGGTGCTGGGCTTGCCATCGATCACCGCATTGAGCAGATTGGTTTTGGGGGCCGTGTCCACCCCAGTGATGCCCAGGAGTTTGAACTGTTCTGCCGTGAGTTGAGCAGGGTTGCCCTGTTGGCCGTCAGCTGTAGCCAAGACCGCTTTGTAGGCATTGACCAGGGCCTGGATTTCGGAGGGCGTGTCCACGGCAACACCATCGACCGCGGCAGTGTTGAGTGCGCTGTTGATGGCGGCCAGGTTGCTGGCATCGACGCCGGTGACGCCTGTCTTGGCATAGTCGGCGGCGCTGGGGTAGGTTTCAGTGGCGCTGTTGGACTGTGCCGCGTTGTCAATGGCGCTGAATGCTTCGCTGACGCTGTCGACCAGGTTCTGCAGTTTGTCCAGGCTGTCCACGCCAGTGCCGTCGTCTGCGGTGGCCCGGATGGCCGCTTGCACGGCGGCGAGCTTGGCGGGGTTGAGCTCGTCCAGACCCAAGTCTTGGAGTTGCTTGAGGCTGGGGCCACTGCCGCCGGCGGCGGCAGTCATCACGGCGTTCACCGCCTCGGCAAGTTCTTGCAATTCGCTCGCGTTGTCGACCTCGTTGGGATTTTTGGTGTCTATCGCATCGCCCAACAGGCCCGCCTTGATAGGGCTGTTGATGCCGCTGATGCCCAGCAGCGCAAAGTCTTCTTGCGTGAGCTGGTCGTTGTCGTTGTCGGTGCCGTCGGCAGCTTTCAATACTTTGTTGTAAGCATTGACCAGGGCCTGAAGTTCGTCTTGGCTGTCGACTTTGGTGCCGGTGACCGCTGCCGTGTTGAGAATGCTGTTGACGGCGGCCAGGTTGTTGGCGCTGACGCCAGTGACCTTGGCGGACGTGTAGTCGGCCAGGTTGGGCTTGGTTTCGTTGGCGTTGTTCTTTTCAGCCGCTTCGGTGATGGCGGGCAAGCCGTTGCTCGTGACCGGTGGCACTGTGGTCTGGACCTGGGTGCTCACCAGGGTCTGCAACTTGTCCAGGCTGTCTACGCCAGATCCGTCGTCGGCCGTGTCGCGGATGGCCTTTTGCATGGCAGCCAAGTTGGCCGGTGTCAGTCCCTTCACGCCCAAGTCTTGCAGTTGCTCCAGGCTGGGACCAGAGCCGCCCTTGGCGGCGTTCATCAGGGCGCTGACCGCGTCGGCCAGTGTTTGAAGTTCGCTGGGGTCGTCAACTTCCGAACGGTTTTTCCCGTCAATCACCGGGCCCAGCAGGCTCACTTTGGACAAGGTGTCCACCCCTGCCACACCGATGAGTGCGTATTGTTCAGCGCTCGGTTTGCTCGCGGCGTTGCCTGCCTGGCCATCAGCGGTGGACAAAATGGCGGTGTACGCATCGACCAGGGCCTGGAGCTCGGCGGGGGTGTCGACTTTTTCGCCAGCCACGCCCGTGGTGTTGAGGGCGTTGTTGATGGCGCTCAGGATGTCGCTGTTGACACCTGTGATGCCCGCTTGGACGTAGTCGGCCACGCTGGGGTTGGTGGGCGTGGCGCTGTTGTCTTGCGCGACGGCAGCGACGGTGCGCGTGGCCTCAAGGATGGCATTGATCAGGGCTTGGAGTTCGGCGTAGGTGTCGACACCGGTCCCGTCATCGGCCGTGTTGCGAATGGCCTGCAAGACCGCGCTCAAATTGCTTTCATTGACGTTCGAGAGGCCCAGGATGTTGAGCTGCTCCAGGCTGGGCGCCGGGCCCGTGCCTGCGGCCAGCAAGACCGCGGTCATGGCGTCCATCAGGGCCTGAAGCTTTTCAACGCTGTCGACAGCGCTGGCATCAATGGCCCGGCTGTTGAGCATGCTGTTCATGGCGGCCACGCTGGCGGGGGTCATGCCGCGCACGCCGGCGGCAGCGTAGACGGACAGGGCAGGGGTGGTGGGGCCTGCGTTGTCCTGCTGGGCTGCGTTCTTGATGGTGGTGATCGCGGCCAGCACCGGATCGGCGTTCGCGTCCACGTCTGTGGTATTCAACAAGTTTGCGCCTCCGACCGCGCCCAGCCCAAGCACACTTGCGGCCAACTGCGGCGCAAAAAGGGGCGCGCCTACCAGTGCGCTGGCGGCGAAGGGGGACTGGTCCAAGGCGAAAACAATGTCATCACTGCCAGTGAGCGCGCCGGCTGCGGCAGTGTCTGACGAAGCTTGCGGGATGTACTCGTAAAAAACGCCATCGCCACCTTGCCCTACCAGGGAGGAGCCATCCACGTCCGCGAAGTCCTCAATGATCACCTCTGCTTCCAGAGCCTCATCACCTGCGGCTTGAATGAGCAGGTCTTTGCCAAGGCGCTTGGCCTTGAGCTTTTCAGGAGCTTGACCGGTCTTGGCGTCAATGACCTGGTACTTGGCATTGGGCAGCGCTTTGATGCGCAGTGTCCGACCTTCCATGGCCGTGTTCAATTGCTCGGTACCGTCGGGCAGCGTGACCTTGATGTCGATTTTTTTGCTCATTGGATGTCGTCCTGAAGGCGTGAGGGTGGCTTGGATGAAAAAAGAAAGCGAGGCAGAAGGATGCAAGTCCGGCTGCGTCAAGGTCTCGGGGAGTGAATGTCTGTCCAGCTCAAAAAAGAGGCTTGACGGGTAGATGCTTCATGGAGGGGTAACAAGTTTTCAATGGTCATTAATTTGTCTAGATATATGAACAAACAGGGCCACGCGGTTGAAGCAAATAAAGGTATGTGTGCGTGGCCTGCCGATGAAAATGATTGTGAAGAAAGCTGCACTCTCAAAAGTTAATTCGATTTAAGTGAGCACCATAAAAATGGCTTGTTGAAGTGCACTTGCCATCGGCCTGTCGTTTGGTCCTCCAACAAAACGCGCGAGCTGTGCAATGGTTTGTGAAGACTTGTAAAAACGCTTCGCTAAAACCTTTTGTGTAAACGGTTGGTCGATAAACTTTGTTAATGAGTGATCTAAGAAAAATTTCAATATCCACCACCAACAAAACCTCCAAGTCAAAAAGTCGAGCGATCGTTTCCTCTGACAACGACGCACAGGCGTGGTTCAAGCAAGGTCTGGCTTTGCATCAGCAGGGAGAACTGGTTCAGGCCCAGGCTCTTTATGAGCAGGTGGTTGCCACGCAGCCCGATCACTTCGACGCCCTGCATTTGCTGGGCCTGACGGCCGCTCAGCTAAAAGAGCCCGAAATGGCGGTGTCCTGGATCGCCCGGGCACTGGCCCTGCAACCGCACCATCCGGCGCCTCTGGTCGGCATGGGCTTGGCATTGCAGGAGCTCAAGCAATGGCAGGAAGCACTGGCGAGTTTTGACAAGGCCATTGCTTTGCATCCCGACCACGCCCAGGCGCATTCATGCAGGGGAGACGCTCTGCTGGAGTTGGGGCGTGCGCAGGAGGCCTTGCTGAGTTTTGAGCAGGCCCTGGTTTTGCAACCCGGGTATGTGCACGCCCTGTTCAGCCGCGCCAGCGCCCTGCACCAGTTGGGCCGCGCTGAGGAGGCTTTGCATGCTTATGACCAAGCCATCGCCTTGCAGCCCGACTACCCGCAGGCGTATTCCAACCGGGGCAATGTGCTGCATGAACTGGGACGCACGCTGGAGGCGCTGGCCAGTTACGAGCGCGCCATCGCGCTACATCCCTCGTATGTGCAGGCCCATTTCCACCGGGGCAATGCATTGCAGTCGCTCTCACGCCTGGAAGATGCGCTGCTCAGCTATGCGCAGGTGCTTTCACTGGAGCCCGGTCACGCTGCAGCCTATTCCAACCAGGGCAATGCCTTGCTCAAGCTCGGTCGGCTCGATCAAGCCCTGCTCAGCTACGAAAGGGCGGTGGCCATCGAGCCCGATGTGGCGGAGGTCTTCTACAACCGAGGCAATGCCTTGCATTTGCTCGATAGGGACCAAGAGGCCGTGGCCAGCTACGACCAGGCCATTGCCCTGAGGCCCAGCTACGCTGAGGCTTATTCCAACCGAGGAAATGCCTTGCAGCAGCTGCGCCGTCTTGACGAGGCGCTGGCCAGTTACGACCAAGCCTTGCGCTTGAAGCCGGGCTATGCCGAAGCCAGCTACAACCGGGGCAATGCCCTGCACCAGGCCGAGCTCTGGGAGCAGGCGGTGGCCAGTTACCAGCAGGCCATTGATTGGCAGCCTGAGCAGTCGGCGTTTCACTACAACCTGGGCAACACTTTCAAGGAGCTCAACCGCTTGGCCCAGGCCGTGGCCAGCTACGACCGGGCCACGGCGCTGGACCCCGGGCATGCCGAAGGGCACTGGAACAAATCTCTGGCGCTGCTGCTGGACGGTCAATTGCGCGCAGGCTGGCAGCTGTACGAATGGCGCTGGAAGACCACGAACGCGGGGTTCAAGCTGCGACCTTTTGCGCAGCCGCTGTGGCTGGGCATCGAAAGCCTGCGGGGCCAAACGATTCTTTTGCATGCCGAGCAAGGGATGGGCGATACCTTGCAGTTTTGCCGCTATGCCAAGCAGGTCAAGGCCTTGGGCGCCAGGGTGGTGTTGGAGGTGCAGGCGCCCTTGCGGGACCTGCTCCTCGGCCTAGAGGGCGTGGACGAGTGCGTGGCGGCCGGTCAGGCGCTGCCTGACTTTCACTTTCAGTGCCCCTTGCTCTTGCTGCCCCTGGCTTTTTCCAGCGACCTGCTCACGGTCTCGCGTGAGCGCAGCTACCTGCCTAAGCCGAAGTCCAAGCTCACTCATTGGCGCGCGCGCCTGGGCCAGACGCAGAGCCTGAGGGTGGGCCTGATCTGGAGCGGCAACCCCTTGCATAAAAACGACCACAGGCGCAGTGTGGCGCTGGCCGATCTCCTGGCCCACTTGCCTGAGGGCTTGGCGTACGTGAGTTTGCAAAAGGAACTGCGTGAAGGTGATCTGCACCTGCTGCAAGAGCGCGGTGTCCGCAGCTTTGCGGAGGAACTGCACGACTTCACAGACACGGCGGCTTTGTGTGAGCTCGTGGACCTGGTCATCAGCATTGACACCAGCGTGGCCCATTTGGCTGGTGCCCTGGGTACACCTTGCTGGGTGATGTTGCCCTGGGTGCCCGATTGGCGCTGGCTGCTGGTGCGTGACGACAGCCCGTGGTACGCGTCTTTGAGGCTGTACCGGCAAGATGCGAGCCGTACTTGGACTTCTGTGCTGCAACGGGTGGCGGCAGACCTCGCCGACCTGGCCCGCGCCGAGTTGCCCGCCCGCCCCTGACTGTTCAGCTGCGAGCCTGCAGCGCCTCTGCGCAGGCGTGGGCCGACGCCCAGGCCCACTGAAAGTTGTAGCCCCCCAGCCAGCCGGTGACGTCGACCACCTCGCCTATAAAGAACAGGCCTGGCTGCTTGGACACCATGGTTTGCGAGGACAACTCGCGCGTGTCCACCCCGCCCGCGGTGACCTCGGCCTTGCGGTAGCCTTCGCTGCCGGTGGGCGCGAGTTGCCAGCGGGCCAGACCTTCGGCCAGCGCCTGCAGCGCTTTGTCGGGCACGTCGCAAATGGGCTGCTGCAGCTTGGGCTCGCGCTCGACCCAGGCCTCGGCCAGGCGCGTGGGCACCAGCTGTGCCAGTTCATTGGCGACTTTTTTGCGGGAACGGGCTTTGCTGGCCAAGAGGTGGTCTTGCAGGGTCTGGGCCTGCTCGAAGGTGGGCGCAAGATTCAGCCGCAGCGCCCCGCCTTCTTGCCAGTAGCTGGAAATTTGCAGCACGGCCGGGCCACTCAGGCCTTTGTGCGTGAACAGCAGGTCTTCGGCAAAAACCATGTCGCGGGGTTTGCCTTTGCTGGGCACCGGGGTGGAGATGAGCACGGGCAGGGCCAGGCCTGCCAGGTGGGCAAAGGGCTGCCAAGCTTCGCCGTCAAAGATCAGTGGCACCAGGGCAGGGCGGGGCGCGAGCACGCGCAGACCAAACTGCTGTGCCACCCGATAACCAAAGTCGGTGGCGCCTATTTTGGGGATGGACAGACCGCCGGTGGCGATCACCAGTTGCGGGGCCTGCACCATGCCGCGGTCGGTCTGCAGGGTGTAGAGGCCGTCCGCATGCCCTATGGCGCCCACCTTGCAGGGCTGCCAGCGGTCCACGCCGCCGGTCTGGCACTCGGTGAGCAGCATCTGGATGATGTCTTCGGCCGAGTGGTCGCAAAACAGCTGGCCTTTGTGCTTTTCGTGGAAGGCGATGCCGTGTTTTTGCACCAGGGCCACAAAGTCCTGTGGCGTGTAGCGCGACAGGGCCGATCGGCAAAAGTGGCGGTTTTCGCTGAGAAAATGGGCGGGCAAGACCTCGCGGTTGGTGAAGTTGCAGCGCCCGCCGCCTGAAATGCGGACTTTCTCGGCCACCTTCTCGCTGTGGTCCAGCAGCAAAACCTTGAGCCCCCGCTGGCCGGCCTGGCCCGCACAAAACAAACCTGCCGCGCCCGCGCCCACAATCACCACATCAAAGAAATGCATGGCTGCAAGTGTAGGGCGCAGGCCTTGGGGACAGCACCCCAAGTTTAGGCGGCGCGGCCGGCCGCTTGGGGGTGTGAGCAGGCCAGGGCCAGGCAGGCGGTGACCTCGCCCACCACCATCACCGCCGGGCTGGCCATGGCCTGCTCGGCCATGTCTTGCGCGAGCTGGCCCAAGGTGGTGGCCAGGTGCCGCTGCTGGGGCAGGCTGGCGTTTTGCACCACGGCCACGGCGGTGCTGGCGGGCAGGCCGGTCAACAGTTGTTCTTGGATGCGGGCCGCGCCGCTCACGCCCATGTAAATCACCAGCGTCAGTTTGGCCGTGCGGGCGGTGGCGGCCAGCGCGGGCCAGTCGGTGCCGCTGTCGCCGGGTTTGGCATGGCCTGTGACAAACACCACCCCGTGCGCATGCTCGCGGTGGGTGAGCGGCACGTTCAGCGCCGTCATGGCCGCCAGGCCCGAGGTGATGCCGTTGACGACCACGGGCTCCACACCTGCCGCTCGCAGGCCTTCCACCTCTTCGCCACCCCGGCCGAAGATGAAAGGGTCTCCCCCTTTGAGGCGCACCACCTGCTCGCCCCGGCGCACCTCGGTGACCATGAGTTTTTCAATGAAGGCTTGCGGCGTGGACTTGCAGCCCCCGCGCTTGCCCACATAAACCACGCGGGCGGCGGGCGAGGCCATGGCCACGATCTCATCGCTGACCAGGTCGTCCACCAGCAGCACGGTGGCCGCTTGCAGGGCCTTCAGAGCCTTGAGCGTGAGCAGTTCCGGGTCACCTGGGCCCGCACCGACCAGGGTGCAGCTGCCGCGTGCAGGGTGGCTCATGAGAGGGCTTTCATGGTTTGGAGTTGCAAGGACAGCTGGACCAGTTGCCTGACCTGCGTGGCAATGGGGGCGGGCACGGGCAACTGGCCGTCCAGCACCGCCTGGGTGTAAGCCGCAGTGGCCGCCGCATCGACTTGCGTGGGCAGCTCTGGCACCACGGCCAGAGGGCCTTCTTGTTTGGCGACCAGGGGCTGACGCACACCCGCCAAAAAAGCGTCCATGGCGGGTTGGCGGCGCGGGTCGGCCACGGGCTCGCCTTCGGTGCCGCGCAGCAGCAAGGCGTTCTCGCCCATCAGTTCAAAGGTCTGCGCCATGGACAGCGCGTACTCCGGGTGGGTATAGCTGCCCACCACGATGGCCGGACCTTGGCAGGGGTTCATGAGTTTGACCAGGCTGTGCGCCGAATTGCGCAAACCGACCACCCGGCGCACGTCCAGCAGGCGCTTGAGGCCGGGCAGCAGCAGCTCGGTGGGGGCCAAGCCCACTTCGCCAGCGCCCAGGCTGCGCATGGTCTGCCATGCCGGCACGCCCAGCAGCGCCAAGACCTCCGAGGAGCGCACCCGCGCCGATTCGGTGGCCGTGCCGTGCACCAGCACGGGCAGCCCCTCGCGGGCCAGCAGCAGGGCCAGCAGCGGGGTCAAGGCGGGCAGCTTGCGTGCGCCGTTGTAGCTGGGCAGCACGATGCAGGGGCGCTGGCTGGCGGCACCAACGGGCAGGCGCTGCAGGCGTGCGTGCGTGGCGTCTAAAAAGCCGGCCATTTCTTGAGGCGTTTCACCCTTGATGCGCATGGCCAAGCAAAAGGCGCCCACCTCCAAATCGCTCAGGCCGCCGTCTAGCAGTTGGCCAAACAAGTCTCTTGCTTGCTCGCGCTTGAGGGCCCGCGCGCCATCCTTGCCGCGGCCTATGTCCTTGATGTAGTGGCTGATCCCCATGGGTGGATTGTCTGTGAGAGGCCATGACTGGCGGTTATTTGCTTAGCTGCAGACGGCTGCAGCGCGATCGGCTTGCCCCTGAGGAGCGGGGAATTCTGGCGCAGTGGTGGCGCACGCTAAGCGTTTGAGCTCGGGCGATAGCATGATGCGCTTGCAGTTGGGGTGGGCTAGGCGCCAAACATTGAGGTTTCGCAGAGCTCGGGCGCGATCTTGAGCAATTGTTCCTTCTTGCGCTCGCCCGCTGCGCCATTGCCAACCATCACCAGTTTGAGTTTATTCATGGGTGTTCCAGGGTGAATCCATTGTTTTTGTGATGGCCTTTTGATATTCGTTCTTAGTCTTTTCTTGATGGAAATAACTTGTTTTCAGGCTAATTGTGAATTTATGTCTCATACTCGCTCCTTTCCAAACAGCCAAGCAAAGTGGAAAGGGTGAACATGGCGAACAAGACATGCATGAACGCGGCCCCTGCGCTGCCACAGGCTGTGGCTTTCTGGAGGGCCGGTGACTGGGGGTTTTTAATCGCGCTTGCCTTGGCTTTGCTGGCCGTGGTGTGGTGCGGTCGGTTTTCCTTCAAGGAAGGCATGTTGTTAGAGGTGACCAAGTCCAATGGGGAGGCGCTGGCGGCTTGGGCCACAGAGCTGGCTGATCGCAAGAGCCAGCCCATGACCTTGGCCAGTTGTGCATCCCTTGCCGATGAATCACTGGCCTTGCAGGGCCAGGCCGATTGGGGCCGTTGTCGACAAGCGTTGCTGACTGAGGGCGGTCCTTTGGCCCAGCTGTCCAACCCCTTCAGCCCGAAGAACCCCGTGGTGGGCCAACGGTGTGACAAAAAGAACCCGAACTTGCGGGGTGTGGTGACGCTAGAAAAGGGTACCCCCTCGCTGCCCGGCATGCCCGCACATGTGACTTGGGATGTTCTCTCCGAAGAAGATGTGCTGGTGCCTGGCATGCTGCTGCGCGTGCAAGCCTGCGTTGCAGGTGGGTACGCCCTAAAAATTGCGGAGATCAAGCTGTGACGTCGGTCAGCCCCACGAGTCCGGCTGAAAAAGCCCCTGACATGGGCCCAGGTGTGGGTTTGCGCCAGCGCCTTTACCGCCTCTTGCTCGATGCGAACACCCCTGGCAACTGGCATCAGGCGGTGGACCGCTTCTTGGCTGTCTTGATCATTGCCAACTTGTTTGCTCTTTTGTTTGAGCATGTGGAGGTGATCCACTCGGCTTACGCGCCTTGGTTCCACTGGTTTGAAGTGGCCTCGGTGTTCATCTTTACCGCCGAGTACTTGCTGCGCTTGTACTTGGCGCCCGAAGACCCGGAGTTTGCCGGCGCTCGCTTCAAACGTTGGGCCTATGCGCGAAGTCCCTTTGCCATCGTAGACTTGTTGGCCATCTTGCCATTCTTCCTGGCCATGTTTGTGCAGCTCGATTTGCGCGTTTTGCGGGCCTTGCGCTTGTTGCGTCTTTTCAAACTGCTGCGTGTGCTGATGCCTGCGGTCCATGAATTCAGGGCACTGAACCGCGGCCGAAGCTTTCGCCAGCATGTGCATGCCCTGGTCTGGCCCAGCGAGCATGGCGGGCGCTTGCACCAGTACTTTGACACTTTTTTGGTGGTGTGGGTGGTGATCTCGGTGGTGGCTGTGGTGCTGGAATCTGTGGAGTCCATCCACTATGTGATGAACTTGGAGTTCATTATTTTGGACACGGTGGCGGTGGCCATCTTCACCACAGAGTTCATGCTGCGCCTGTTTTCTGTGGTGGAGCAGCCAGGCTACCAAGGGGCGGTGGCGGGGCGGTTTCGATATGTCCGATCGCCCGGGGCCTTGATTGATCTGATCGCCATCTTGCCCTTCTTCTTGGCGGTGCTGCTACACCATTTGATAGACCTTCGTTTTTTGCGCGTGTTCAGGCTGATACGCTTGCTCAAGCTGACGCGCTACACCGGTGCCACCAAAACCCTGGGCATTGTGCTCAAACGCGAATGGCCTGTGCTCATGGCGGCCACCTTCATCATGATGCTTTTGGTGGTGTTGACGGCCAGCTTGGGTTACCTCTTTGAGCACGATGCACAGCCCGACAAGTTCGAGAACATTCCGCAGTCGATTTACTGGGCGGTGGTGACCCTGGCCAGTGTGGGCTATGGCGACATATCGCCCGTGACGCCGGCCGGCCGAGCCATCACCATCGTGCTGTCATTGCTGGGCATTGGTATTTTTGCGATTCCAGCTGCGCTTTTGTCCTCGGCCTTCAGTGACCAGTTGCGCATTGAGCGCGAGAAACTGCAAAACGAGTTGTTCATCATGCTGGCCGATGGCGTGATTTCTGATGACGAGCGAGAAACAATTGAGGCTGAGGCCAAGCGGCTGCACCTGGGCCGTGACGAGGTGGACCGCCTCATTGAAAAGGCCAGGCGCCAGCGCGAGGCCGCCTCCAACCATTCGCTGATGGCCTTGCCCCAGCTGATTGCGCAGCCCGCCGCCGCCGTAGAGCGCTACCGGGAACTGCTCAGCCAAATTCGCCAGCTGGCGGTTTTGGGCGACAACGCGCGCATGACCGAGTTGATGGCCTCGGGTGACAGAGCCACCGGCTTTGAGCGGCAAGCCTGGCAGTGGATCAACCAGCGCATTCAGGAGGATGTTCCGCCCAAGCCCGCCGATTAAGGTCGGCTGGCAAACGGTGCAACTTTCGGACCGGTGGCTGCGCTTGCAGGCGGTCTGAGCCCGTCCGGGCAGACCCTTGCGCAGGACGGCCTCGTACACTCAGGTCATGCGTGTATTGGGAATTGAATCGAGTTGTGACGAGACTGGCGTGGCCCTGGTCGATGCGTCTGGGCCGGCCATTCCGCGCCTGTTGGGCCAGGCCCTGCACAGCCAAATTGCCATGCACCAAGCCTACGGTGGCGTGGTGCCTGAATTGGCCAGCCGCGACCACATTCGCCGCGTGCTGCCGCTGATGGACGAGGTCATGGCGCAAGCGGCTTGCACACCCGCCCAGGTCGACGTGGTGGCTTACACCCAAGGCCCGGGTTTGGCGGGCGCATTGCTGGTGGGGGCGGGCGTGGCCTGCGCCCTGGCGGCGGCCTTGGGCAAACCGGCCATGGGCGTGCACCACCTGGAAGGCCATTTGCTCTCGCCCTTTTTAAGCGTCGACCCGCCTGAGTTTCCTTTTGTAGCTCTGCTGGTGTCTGGGGGCCACACCCAGCTCATGCGGGTGGACGGGGTGGGGCGATACGAGCTGCTGGGCGAGACCATTGACGACGCCGCAGGAGAGGCTTTTGACAAATCGGCCAAGCTGATGGGCCTGCCTTACCCGGGCGGCCCCCACCTGGCGCGGCTGGCTGAGCAGGGCGATGCCCTGTCTTTTAAGCTGCCCAGGCCTTTGCTGCACAGCGGCAACCTTGATTTTTCTTTTGCGGGCCTGAAAACGGCGGTGCTGACCCAGGTGCAAAAGCTGGGCGATGGGCTAGAGGCGCGCAAAGCCGATCTGGCTGCCACTACCCAAGCTGCCATTGTCGAGGTGCTGGTAAAAAAATCACTCATGGCGCTCGATCGCACGGGCCTGCAGCGCCTGGTGGTGGCCGGTGGCGTAGGGGCCAACACCTGCTTGCGGGTGCAGCTCAATGCGGCTTGCGCCAAGCGCGGCGTGCGTGTGCACTACCCCGAGTTGGCGCTGTGCACAGACAACGGCGCCATGATTGCGCTGGCCGCGGGCATGCGTTTGCAGGCTGGGCTGGCGCGGGCTGACAAGCGGTACAGCTTTGAGGTCAAGCCGCGTTGGGCCTTGGCAGACGCGGCGGCCTGAACTTTTTTTGAGGAACAGCATGGTGAAGTTTTTGCGGTGCCGGCGCTTTGTGTTGGCTTGGGTGGCCACCTGCGGCCTGGTTGCCGCGCCTGCGGCGTGGGCACAGGTGCCAACAGCTGCGCAGCCCGTGCGCATTGCCTTGATCGAGGCGCTTTCTGGCCCTTTGGCCAATGGTGGCGAGGCGGCTTTTCGCAATCTGGTCTGGGCCACCGAGCGCGTCAATGCGCGCGGCGGCGTCAAGCTGCCGGGCACGGCCCGCCCCTTGCAAATGCTGCGCTACGACAGCAAGGGCCAAAGCGAAGAAGCCATCACGTCCCTGCGCTCGGCCATTGACGACGGCGTGCGCATCGTTATGCAGGGCAACTCCTCGGCGGTGGCGGCCAGCTTGCTGGACGCCATCAACAAGCACAACGAGCGCGAGCCCGACAAGCGGGTGGTGTTTC
>CAMCUN010000089.1 GCA_945878995.1 Polaromonas sp. YR568
TTGCCTGCAAGCGATTTGTGCCGGTGATCAGGCATTCGTTCATGCCAAGATTCGCCGGCAGGCCAGCTCCTACAGGGGAGAAGACAAGCCGTTCGTCGACGGGGAAGACAAACTGTTCGTCTGCAGGGGAGAAGACAAGCCGTTCGTCTTTGTAGGAGCTTGCCTGCAAGCGATTCGTGCCGGTGATCAGGCATTCGTTCATGCCAAGATTCGCCGGTAGGCCAGCTCCTACAGGGGAGAAGACAAGCCGTTCGTCGACGGGGGAAGACAAGCCGTTCGCCTGCAGGTGCAAAAACAAACCGTTCGTCTTTGTAGGAGCTTGCCTGCAAGCGATTCGTGCCGGTCAACGGGCATCCCCATGTTCACCAGCGCAAGCACCAACCCGTGTCATGCAGGTCGCATCGGGTACTGCTTCATCATCCACGCAAAAATGAGGGCCCCCAGTCCCAGGCCCACCGCGGCGATGAGCAGGGCCAGGTCAAAGCCGCGTGCGGCTTCGCGGTGGAGCAGCAGTTCGGCCACCAGCAGTGGCCCCAGCACTTGACCCAGGCCGTAGGTGGCAGTCAGCAGGCCCATGAAGCTGGCGGCGGTGCCGCCCTTGATGCGGCGGGCCTCTTGCATCGCAAAAAAACTGATCGCCGAAAAGGGCAAGCCCAGCAGCACGCTGCCCACTACAAAACCTGGCACGCTGGGGTAGAGCAGGCCCACACCGATGCCCAGCGCCTGCACCAAGTAGCTGGCCACCAGCAGGCCACGTTTGTCCAGCGCAGACGGCAAGCGCGTGGACAGCAGTGCGCCCACCGCCACCCCCAGGCCAAAGAGCGGCCAGAACAGGTCCAGCCAGACCGAGCCGGGCAGGGCCGTGCGTGCGATCACCGGCAAAAAGGTCGAGCTGATGATGTAGCCAAAGCCGGCCAGGCCATAGCCCAACACCAGCAGGGCTTGCTCGCTCAGGCCGTGGCTGGCGCCAGCCGTGCCGCTGCCCGGTATGGCTGGCACCAGGCGTTCCTCGTGGCTGGCCGCCTCGCCCAACACCGTCCAAATCAGGGCCGTGCCCAGCACCGCCAGCACGCGCCCGGTATGGCTGGCACCAGGCGTTCCTCGTGGCTGTCCGGCTCGCCCAACACAGGCCAAACCAGGGCCGTGCCCAGCACCGCCAGCACGCCCATGCACAGCCAGGCCGCAGGTGAGCTCCACTCGCGGCCCACCATGGCGCCGCCGGCCAGGCCGCTGATGACAATGCCCAGCCCCGGGCCCATGTAGATCAGGCCGCCCCATTGCGGCTTGCCCAGGCGAGTCAGCTGCGACAAGCTCCAGCCTGAGCCGTAGACAAAGACCAGTGCGCTGGCCAGGCCTGCGGCCAAGCGCAGGCCTGGCCATGCCCACGGCCAAGGCAGGGCCATGGCCAGGGTCAGCACCACGGTGGCCAGCAGGCCCAGGCGGATCAGCCTAGCAAAACTCAGGCGCGGGGCCTGGCCCAGGGCTGGGGGCAGCTGTCGCCACAGCCAGGGTTGCAGCGCACAGGCGAGCGCCCCCAGCAGGTAGCCCAGGTAGTTGCTGCTGGCCAGCCAGCTGGCCTGGCGCAGGTCGAGCAGGCCGTCCTGCAGCATCATGGGCAGCAGGGGGGTGAAGGCAAAGCGCCCCAAGCCCACGGCCACCGCCAAACCCACCAAGCCGGTCCCCGCCACGCTCCAGGCGCGGGCCTCAGCGGAAGCTGGCAAAGCAGTCGTCCAAGCGGGCAATCCAGCCGGCCTGGGTGGCCGCGTCCACAAAGCTGGCTTCTAAGCTGTTGCGGGCCAGGCGGTATGCGTCGTGCGCGTCCAGTGGCAAAGCGGCAAAGGTCTGCACAAAATTTTCGTTCATGTAGCCGCCAAAGTAGGCCGGATCGTCAGAGTTGATGGTGACCGCCAGGCCCGCGTCCAGCAGGTGCTTGAGCGCGTGTTGGCCCAGGTCCGAATACACACACAGCTTGACGTTGGACAACGGGCAAACCGTCAGCGGCACGCGCTCGCGGGCCAGGCGCGCCATCAGCGCCGGGTCTTGGATGGATTGCACCCCGTGGTCTATGCGCTCGACCTTCAGGTCGTCGAGCGCGGTCCAAATGTAGGCTGGCGGGCCTTCTTCGCCCGCGTGTGCCACCACATGCAGGCCCAAGGAGCGGCAGCGGGCAAACACGCGTGAGAACTTTTCAGGCGGGTGGCCCAGCTCGCTGGAGTCCAGGCCCACGCCTATGAATTGGTCTTTAAAGGGCAGGGCGGCTGCCAGCGTGTCAAAGGCCGCCTCTTCGCTCAGGTGGCGCAAAAAGCACAGGATGAGGGCTGAGCTGATGCCCAGCTGGGTGCGCGCATCCAGGCAGGCGCGGTGCAAGCCGGCCATGACGGTGGCCATGGCCACGCCGCGATCGGTGTGTGTCTGCGGGTCAAAGAACAGCTCGGCGTGAACCACGTGGTCGGCCGCCGCCCGCTCAAAGTAGGCCCAAGCCATGTCGTAAAAGTCTTGCTCCTGCAGCAGCACGCTGGCGCCGGCGTAGTAAATGTCCAAAAAGCTTTGCAGGTCGCTGAAGGCATAGGCCTGGCGCAGCGCCTCCACACTGGGGTAAGCCAGCTGCACGCCGTTGCGCGCGGCCAGTTTGAAGATGAGCTCAGGCTCCAGCGAGCCTTCAATGTGGATGTGCAACTCGGCCTTGGGCATGGCCCGCAGCAGCTCGGGCAGACGTTCAGGGGCGATGGTTGGCAAGGTGGTCATGGGCAAACTCCATAGGTGATGCCCAGGCGCTGCAGGTGGCGGCGGTAGGCCGCCGACAAACGGTCGGCCGCCGTGTGCAGCTCGGCCCGGGGGTTGAGCGGCAAGCGCTTGGGGCTTTGGGATTCCAGCACCGCTTGGTCCTGGGTGAAGATGGTGTGCTGAAAGTCGCGCAGCTGCGCGTCGGGGGTCTCAAGGTCGGCCACCGCCAGGCGAAACCACACGCGGCAGCGCTCGGGCGTGAGCGGGCAAATAAACAGGCCAATGGCTTCGCGCCAGTTTTCCACCGCCGTGCTGCCGGCCTCGGGCACCTTGGCCAGCACGGCGGCAAAGGGCGCAGTCAGCTCGTAGCTGTATTCCACCTGCGCGGGCGCCACCGAGTGCAGGTTTGAGCGCGGCTGCCAGGCCTTGCAGCCGGTGGCGAGCAGGCCGGTGGCGGTCTCTTGCACGTTGTAGTCCGCCACCGAGGTGAACGCCCGGCTGCCCAGCCAGCCCACGTGCACAAAGCTGAAATGCGCCATGTCCAGAAAGTTCTCCACCACGCGCGGCGCGCTGGTGGCCACGTCGTAGGGGCCGCAGTTGATATGGCGCAGATCGCCCGCCTCTGAGCTTGGAATGCACGTGTCCTCGCCCTCGGGCTTGGCCAGCCTCACCCACACCAGGCCATGGGCGTCGCGGGCCTCAAAGGCGGTGGCGCGGTGGCCTGCAGGCGGCGTGAAATCGGGCAGGGCGGGCACCAGGCGGCATTGGGCCTGCGCATCGAACTGCCAGCCGTGGTAGACGCACTCCAGGCGGTTCCCATGCACACGCCCTAACGACAGGCGCGCGCCCCGGTGCGGGCAGCGCTCGTCCCAGGCCTGCACCTGGCCGCTGTCGTCGCGCCAAAGCACCAGTTCCTGCTCCAGCAAGCTGGCGGCCAGCGGCGCCTGGGCGACAGACTCGCTCAAGGCAACGGGATGCCACAGGGTTTTTTCGATCATGGGGAAATCATCGCTCAGAACGGCAGGGGCTTGGCCGTGGGGTTTGTCATTTTGGCGGCGCTGCGTCAACGTCACCAAGCTGTGAACAGTTCAGCCCTGGTCCTCACGCTCACGGATGTGGTCGGTGTGGGCTCCTTTGGCCATGCCCCGCAGCTGTTGGAGCGTGGGAGCCGCCATCAACACCACGGCTTTGCCCTTGCGAATGAAGGCCAACTCCTGCCCCGCAGCCCAGTGCATCTCTTGGCGCACAGACTTGGGAATGGCGAGCTTGAATTTGGACGACAGGGCAGAGAAGGTGGTTTGCATGCTGCGCTCTTGGTCAGTGTTCGTAGAAAAAAGTGGTTTTTTAATCCTGAGTCACTGAGGACTTCCTGCCATGTTGAGGACTCAGATCCGCCTAGGAAGGACTGGGCATGGACAAACTTATTTCAACAGATTGCCACAAAATGAGTGCAAAAATACTCTTTCAAGCCTGCGCCTGCCCTCCCCACCCGCACAGTGGTGCCTTAAGTGCGGCCCGGGCACATCGGTGGCTCCTGCGGGTCGCCAAGGCTGTCACCACAAACCGAAGAAAGCCCCTGATGCTCATCATCCACGCCCACCCCAGGCCCTCGCAGTCACGCGTGATCAAACGCCTCCAAGAAGTGCTGGTGGCCCAGCCTGGGGCCGAGCTGCGCTCGCTCTATGAGCTGTATCCCGACTTCGATATTGATGTGGAGGCCGAGCAGCAGGCCTTGCTGCGTTGGCAAAAAATCATTTGGCTGACGCCGGTGCACTGGTACAGCGTGCCGGCAATGATGAAACACTGGATAGACCAGGTACTGGCCTTGGGATGGGCCTATGGCCACGGCGGTGAAGCATTGCGGGGTAAAACCTGCTGGTGGGTATGCAGTGCCGGTGGTACTGACCCCGCTTATGCGCTGAGGGAGATGCACCGGCGACCCTTCCAAGACTACGTCTCTCCGGTAGAACAAACCGCTCGCTTTTGCGGCATGAATTGGTGGTCGCCCTTTGTGGTGCACGGTGCCCACGACATCACCGAGCAAGAGTTGCTGCAAGCCAGTGCCACCCTTGAACAACGGTGCGAGGAATTTTTGACCGCAGCCCTGCCCGAAGGAACTGCGCCATGAACCAGGCCATTTTGTTCTTGGGGGCGGCTTTGGTGTTTGTGCCCTTGGCGGTGCGCCTGGGCCTGGGCTCGGTGCTGGGTTACCTGCTGGCGGGTGTGGTCATCGGCCCCATGGCGCTGGGGCTGGTGAGCGATCCGCAGGCCTTGCTGCATGTCTCTGAACTGGGCGTGGTGCTCATGCTGTTTGTCATCGGGTTGGAGCTCGAGCCCAAGCGCTTGTGGGCCATGCGCGGCATGGTCTTTGGGGGTGGCGCGGCGCAAATGGGGGTGTGCGCCGCCGCCGTGGGTTCGGTGGGCTGGGCGCTGGGCTGGACCTGGCAGGCCAGCTTGATAGGCGCTCTCGCCTTGGCGCTGTCGTCCACCGCCATCGTGGTGGCCCTGCTGCAGGAGCGCAATCTCATGCCCGCGCCGCTGGGCCGCCACGGCTTTTCCATGCTGCTCTTCCAAGACATGGCCGCCATTCCCTTGCTGGCCCTGGCGGCGGTGCTGGGCCAGGCCGCGCCGCCCTCGGCGTCGCCTGCCGCTGCAGCCTCGGTCGCCTGGTGGTGGCAGCTGGGTGCGGTGGCGGCCGTGGTGTTGCTGGGCCGCTATGTGGCCTACCCGGTGATGCACTTTGTGGCCCGCATGCAGGTGCGCGAACTCTTCACCGGCTTTGCGCTGCTCTTGGTGCTGGGCGTGGCCGCGCTGATGGGGCAGGTGGGTTTGTCCATGGGCTTGGGCGCCTTTTTGGCCGGCGTGCTGCTGGCCAGCAGCGAGTACCGCCACGCGCTGGAGAGCGACATCCTGCCCTTCAAAGGCCTGTTGCTGGGCTTGTTCTTTATCGCCGTGGGCATGGGCATGGACTTGGGCCTGCTGGTCAGCATGCCGGTGCAGGTGGTCGCAGGCTTGCTTTTGGTGGTGGGCCTGAAAACCCTGGCGGTCTGGGCCTTAGCGCCTTGGTTGGGCCTCAAGGGCCGCGACAAGCTGCTCTTGGCCCTGCTCTTGTCGCAGGTGGGCGAGTTTGCCTTTGTGGTGCTGTCGGCGGCCAAGCTCTCGGGCGCCTTGAGTGCCAGCCAAGCGGATCTGCTGACCCTGATTGCCGCTTTGTCCATGGCCAGCACGCCCTTGCTGCTCAAGGTGTTCGACTGGGCCTGCCGCGAAAAGTCTCCTGAGCGCCCCGCCGACATTTTTGAAGACGCACACCCGCCTGTGATCGTGGTCGGCTTTGGCCGTTACGGCCAAACCGTGGCGCGCCTGCTGATGGCGGCGGGCATCACACCCACCGTCATTGACCACGACGCCAACACGGTGGACAGCGCCCGGCGCTTTGGCTTCAAGGTCTACTTTGGCGACGCCACACACAGCGACTTGCTGCACGCCGCCGGCATTGAACACGCCCAGGCCGTGGTGGTGGCCATCGACGACGTGGCGCAGTGCAACCGCTTGGTCAGCACCCTGCAGCACAGCCACACCCATGTGCGCATCGTGGCTAGAGCACGCGATGCCAGACACGCCATGGAATTGGCCGAAATGGGCGTGGCGCATGTGGAGCGCGAGTTGTTCGAGTCATCGCTGCGCAGCGGCCGCTCGGTGCTGGAGGTTCTGGGCATGGACCGCACCCAAAGCAAGCAACTGGCCGATAACTTCAGACGCCACTCGCTGGAATTTTTGCGCCATGCGCAAAGCGAAAGGCATGTGGCAGAAAGCTTCATCGAGCGCTTGCGCCAGACCCGCGAACAGTTCGAGCGCGAGATGCAGGCCGACCTGGAGCGCCAGGCCCGCCATGAGAGCAAGGCCGGCTGGCATGTGCAGGGGCCGGGCCGGTGAGCGTCTGCGACGCACCAGTCCTAGCGGCAGCAAGCCCATATCGCGGCTTCGCGACCTGACCTTACACCCTAGACCGCACCATGCCGCCGCGGCTTGCGTTTTTCGGGCTGCGACGCAAGCCACTGCTTCAGAGCAGCATTGACCCGGGTTTGCCAACCGGGGCCGCTGGCCCTGAGTGCGCCAACAAGGTCAGGGTCAAGTCGAATCGCGACCTGCACCTTTGCAGGCTTCTTGTTCGGACCGCGAGTACGACCAAGCACAGCGATGGTGGCAGTGACGCCACCACCCGGGGTGACAACACCTTGGCTCCAGTTGAGCCTAGAGGCATTGCCATGGGCATATTCCGCAGCAGCCGCCTTGGCCGAAGCGATGGCGGCTGCACTAAACGGCTTGGAAGAAGTCATCGTGAAGTTCTTGTCTCCAAGCGCATGTACTTCTGCGAACGTTAAGTCGTGACGGCACCCGAATCATGCCAACGCTGTTTGGTTCACGGTCATCGGCTCACTGGCGTGCCGGCGGGATGAAGGTTCCGTACTTAACCAGAAGATAGGCTGCCAACAAACTAACGCCTACGGGCAGAAGGAAGCTTTGACACGGCATGAATGCGTTATCGCGCGCGGTAGCCGAGCACTGGGCCTCAGTTCGTAAAGCATCGTAATTTTTCCAAGCGCAAAGGCCGAGTCAAGGGTTAAAACCGAGTACGGCGACGCGCAAAAGGGGTCAGACTTTGATCAGCCTCGGCCCGCTCACTTGCGGCGGTGCGCCCCCTGTTTTTTAGGAGCCCCCATGAAACGACGCAATTTGATCGCCACCGCGCTGAGCGCACCGGCTGTACTTTCCGCAGGCTGCAGCAGCTTGGGCCAGACCGCAGCAGGTGCCAACCCATCGCAGCCGCGCATCACCATCTTGTTCGACGCCCTGTGCAGTGAAACCCACCTGATCAAGGACTGGGGCTACGCGGCCTTGATCGAAATCGATGGGCGGCGCATTCTCTTTGACACCGGCAACAACGGCCAGACCCTGGCGCACAACGCCCGCGCTCTGGGCGCGGACCTCAGTCGGCTCGACATGGTGGTGATGTCGCACCGCCACGGCGATCACATGGGAGGCATGGCGCATCTGCTCAGCGTCAATCCCAAGGTCGTCATTTATGCGCCCAAGGAAGGGTTCGGTGTTTATGGCGGCGACCTGCCCGGCAGCTTCTACCGCCGCAGTGAATCCCTGCCGCCCCACAGGCGTTACTACGACGGCAAGCCACCGGAGGTGATGCGCTTTGGTGCAGCTTGGCCTGAGGCCAACATCCGGCTCATTGATAAAACCACCGAACTGACCCCGGGCGTGCATGTCATCAGCCTGGTGTCGGACAAGCCCGGCACGCTGGAGTTGCGCGAGTTGTCGCTGGCCTTGCAAACACCGCAAGGACTTGTTCTGGTGGTGGGCTGCTCCCACCCTGGGATCGACCGCATTCTGGAGGCAGCGGTCAAAATCGATCCGCGCATACACATGATCTCGGGCGGCATGCACATGGTGGTGAGCAAAGACGACGAGATTGCAAAAACCATCAACGTGATGCAGAACACCTATAAGGTGGCCTATGTGGCCCCAGGCCATTGCACCGGAGAGCCTGCATTTGAGGCCTTGAACAAGGCTTTCGGCGACCGTTACCTCTATGCGGGCGTGGGCGCGCGCCTGATGCTGGGGGCCAAGCCCCAATCGTTGGTTTCAGACGGCACCCGGCCGGTTGAGCAAATCGGCCTGAGCGGCGAGGATTTGGAAAGCTACCGCGTACTGGCCGACGCCAACGACCAAAAGCGTCGCGGCTTGTTTGCGAATTTAAAATACTCTGATGTGCCCGGCGGGGTCTACCTGGGGCAGCTACAGCGCAGCATGATGGCCTGCTGCTAAAGCTAAGTCTTGCAGCCACCGCCTGGCCCTGTGCCCTGGATTTTGACCTTGCGGGTGTAGGCTGCCGCGCCGGTATCCATCAATCGCGGCTGGCTGGCAGGCCCAGGGGTATGCCTGGTGGCGCGAGCAAGATGCCGCGCGAGACCGCATCAGAGACCCGGGGCGACAGCCAAGTGGCCGCTGGCGCAGGAGCAGCCGGAGCCTGGGCAGGCGGCGGCGCGGCCGTCACCTCGACTTTCGGTGCGGGCGCGGGCGGGCGCAGGTAGGCCAACAACTCGGTCACGGTGCGCACATAGTTTTGCGTCTCGGGGTAATCGGGAATGCGCAGACCGGCGCGCATCACCGCGCCAGGGCCCGCGTTGTAGGCGGCCAGCACCAGGTCGATGCGGCCCGGGAACATCAGCAAGAGGTCACGCAAAAACAAGGCACCGGTGCGGACATTGGTCTCGGGTTGCATCAGCCGCTCGCGCTGACTGGCGCTGGTGTCGGCCCGCACGCCGTAACGCTCGGCCGTGCCCGGCATCAGTTGCATCAGGCCGATCGCACCCTTGGGCGACACCGCACGCGGGTCAAAGCCTGATTCGGCGGCGATCAATGCCACCATCAGCTGTGCATCGAGGCCAAGTTGACGCGCCACCTCCTGCACCAAGGGCAGAGCCCTTTGGTAGCCTGGCGAGCTCTCCAGCAGGCCCAAAAGCCGCGGCCGCGGCGAGGAAGCTGCGGCCATCCAAGCGCCGCCTCTGGGGCTGGAAGGCGAGATGGGCACCAAGGTGCCCAGCGCTGTGGCCGGCTGCGCCGATGGTGAATGCGCCGGCGCCGGCGCAGGCGTTTCCATGGGCTTGACCAGCAACTCGGGCGCAGAGCCCTTGAAGAAGAGCTGGTAACGCGCATCGACCTGGTGGCTGGCAAAGTGCGGCACCCCGCGCTCGTCAACCCAGGCCCAGACCTCGGCACGCGCCGCCCCGCCCAAGCTCAGGGCGCACAGCAAGAGTAGGAGGTTGGGCAAGCGCATCACGGACTTCGGAGGGTATCGGGTCGCAGCAGCGCCAAAATAGTGCCTATGCTGTGGGGTTCACAGCAAGCATTGAGGCAGGCTGTCGAAGTCGGCCAACCAAGGAAGGCACTCTGCCAGGGCTGAAGGAGGGAGGGCTTGTACGGCTTTTTCAAGGGCTTTGACATCGGGCGTGGTGGTGCTTCAAGGCCCCTAAAAACCCGGATTTTGCCGCAATCCTGACATGATCCTTGAGTCGTGGAGGTCAAGCCGGCCCACCCTTGCGCCCCACCACCAGCACCTTGAGCGCTCGATCGCTGGAGATGTCGGCAAACGCAGGTGGGTTGGGCAGCCGCTCACGCACTTCCAGTTCAGGGGCCTCGGCCGCCAAAGCCTCGCGCAAAAAGGCTTCGGGGATTTCCGGGGCATTGAGGCACAGCAACGCCAGGCCGTCGTCGGTCAGCAAGTCGGGCAGGCGGCGAAGCAGGCGAGGGTAGTCTTTGCTGGCCACAAAGCTGCCCCGCTGGAAGCTGGGCGGGTCCATGATGACCAGGTCATACGGCCCCATGCGCGTGACCTTGCCCCAGGAACTGAAGAGGTCGTGCACTAGGAACTTGGCGCGTTTTTCCTGAGGGCTCCCTGCAAAGTTGAGGCGGTGGTTCTCGCGGCCCTGGGTCATGGGGCCCGAGGCCATGTCGAGGTTGACCACCAGGTCCGCATCGCCTTGCAAAGCGGCCACTGAAAAAGAGCAGGTGTACGCAAACAAATTGAGCACGCGCGCGTGCTTGGCGTTGGCGCGCACCCAGTGTCTGCCGCCTACCATGTCCAAAAACAAGCCTCGGTTTTGCGCCTGCAGCACCTGCACTTGGTAGCGGGCACCAAGTTCTGTCACGCTGTGAGGCTGGGGCACTGCGCCTGCCATCAACTCGGTCACCGCGCGGCTGCTGGGGCCGTCGGGCTGGCGGCGTTGGAACACCCAGTTCAGTGCTTGGTCGGGTGCGATCTGCGCTTGCCGCTGGGCCAAGGCCTGGCCGATGAGCTGCGTTTCTTCGGGGCTGGCTTCACCGAATTTGGTCAGCACCCACACCGGAGGGTAGAAGTCCAGCACCCAGTCTTCGCAGCCCGGGTACAAGCCCCCGCGCCCGTGAAACAGGCGCTGGGCGTCTGGGCCGGGCAGGGCCTGGGCAATGGCGTGGATCAGGGGGTGAAGGTGGTGCTGGGTCATGTTGGGGTTGGCTGTTATTTTCTGCCAAGTGCGGTCCTGCAAAGTGGTCAAAGAAACTGGGCAAAAAACAGCTCATCCAGGTCGTGCTTTGGGCTGAAAATTCGCCCGGCCATAGTGAAAACCCTTGCCGCGATAAGAAGGGCTTCAACTAAAATGAAAGCGCTTTCAAAATAGGATTCTTATGAACCGCGTTTGTCTTTTTTTGCTGGCGCTGCTCGTCTCCACTCAGGCCTTGGCCCAGCGGGTCACGCTGACTGTGGCAGCTTACCCGGCGGTGGACGATATCGTGAAGTCCGCCTTGGCCGAGTGGAAGAAAAATCACCCCAACGTGGACGTCAAAGTCATTGGCCGTGAGTATGCCGATCACCACACCGCCATGACCACCGCGTTGGCCACCTCTTCGGGCCTGCCCGATGTGATGGCCATCGAGTACGGCTATTTGGGCCGCTTTGCCCTCGGGGGCGGCCTGCAAGACCTGGACCGCGCGCCCTACCTGGCCGGGCAAAGCGCCGCCAAGTTGACGCCTTTTGCCCTGGCCCAGGGCCGCTCGGGGGGCGCTGGCTTGTCGGCCATTCCCACCGACATTGGGCCGGGCGCGATGTTTTACCGACAAGACTTGATGAGCAAGGCGCAAGTCACCGAGGCCGAGCTCACCGGGTCTTGGGACAGCTTCATAGGCAGCGGGCAAAAACTCAAAAAAAGCACAGGCGCTTTGCTGGTGGCCCATGCGCGCGACATCAAGGACATCGTCATTCGCTCTGGCATTCCGGCCGGGCAAGGGATTTATTTTGACGACCAGGGCAAGTCGGTGATCGATTCCGCCGAGCGCTTTCGCAAAGGTTTTGAGCTGGCGCGGCGTGTGCGCGCTGAGGGCCTGGACGCCAAGGTCAACGCATGGTCCAACGAGTGGGGTGAGTCGCTCAAGCGCGGCCAAGTGGGCGTGCAGATGATGGGCGCCTGGCTGGGCGGGCATTTGCAAAACTGGCTGGCGCCCAACACCTCGGGCCTGTGGCGCAGCGCGGCCTTGCCAGAGCGCGTCAACACCTCTTGGGGCGGCACTTTTTACGCCATTCCCAACAAAGCCCAGCACAAGGAGCTGGCTTGGGACTTGATCCGGCACCTCACGCTCAGCCGCAAGCAGCAAGAGCAGGCGTTTGAAAAATTCAACGCCTTCCCGGCGCTGCTGGAAGCGCAAAACGGCGCTTTCTTTGACCAACCCGTGGCCTTTTTGGGCGGGCAAAAAGCGCGCATCAGTTGGCGGCAAAGTGCCGTTCAAATCAGCCCCACTCGGGTCTTCAAGAACGATGCGCTGGCCGAAGAAATAGTGAATGCCGAACTCGACCTGGTGCTGACCAAAGGCAAGTCTGTGGACCAGGCCTTGAAAGACGCGCACAAGGCCGTGCAGCGCCGGGCCAGCCGCTCATGAAGCCCTGGGTCGGTCAGGCGCTGGCGCCTTACGTGCTGATCAGCCCCTTTATGGTGCTGTTTTTGGTGTTTGGGCTGTTTCCCATTGGCTTTTCCTTTTTCCTGATGTTCCACATGTGGGACCCGGTGCAAGGCCTGGGGACCATGAAGTTTGTGGGTCTGGACAACTTGCTGTTTGCCCTTGAAGAGCCGCTGGTGTGGACCTCGCTGGGCAACACCTTGTGGCTGGCCCTGGCCGCTGGCTTGCCGCAGCACCTGGTGGCCATTCCCTTGGCCTTTTTGATCAACGAGCGGCTGGGCCGCTGGCGCAACGCGGCCATGGGCGCTTATTTTTTGCCCTACATCACCTCCACCGTGGCCATTGCCATGATGTTCAGCAGCATGCTGTCTACCGACTACGGCATCATCAATGCCGCGCTCGATGGACTGGCCCGCTGGCCACTCTTGCAAGGCCTGCTGCCCTCTGAGCACATCGACTGGATGGGCAGCCCCGAGACCATCAAACCGGTGATTGCCTTTGTGGTGTTTTGGCGCTATTTGGGCTTTAACGTGATCTTGTACGTGGCCGCCATGCAAAGCATTCCGCGCGAGCTCTACGAGGCCGCCCGCATGGACGGTGCGCGCCATTGGCAGCAGTTCTTTTTCATCACACTGCCACAGCTCAAGCCCATGATGTTCTTTGGCGTGACCCTGACCGTCATTGGAGGTTTGCAGCTGTTTGAAGAGCCCTTCATCCTGACGGGCGGCAAGGGTGGCGCCGAATATGCCGCCATGACCACGGCCATGTACATGTACCGCACCGCCTTTGAATTCAATGACTTTGGCCTGGCCAGCGCCATTTCTTGGTTGCTGTTTGTGGTCATCATGGTGCTGACCTTGGCGACCAATTGGTTGTTCAAAAGCAAGCAGGGTTGAGCCATGTCGACCACCATGAAAGATAACGCAGCGACCCTGGGTCCCGCAGGCTGGTTTTTCTTGCTGCTGGGCGCACTGGTGATGCTCGGGCCGTTCTACCTGATGTTTGTGTTCGCCACGCATGCGCGCACCGAGATCATCAGCATGCCGCCCCCCTTGTGGTTTGGTGAGGAGTTTCTGGCCAAGTTGCGCATCCTCATGGACAAGATTCCGTTTTGGCTCAACCTGGGCTGGTCGCTGTACGTGGGCTTGCTCAGCACAGCGCTGACGCTGCTGTTTTGCTCCATGGCGGGCTGCGCCTTTGCGCTGTATGAATTCAGGTTCAAAAAAACGCTGTTCACGCTGGTCATGGGCACCATGCTCGTGCCTTCATTTCTGGGCATGATCCCGTCGTTTTTGATCATGGACGCGCTGGGCTGGATCGACCAGCCCCGCGCGCTCTACCTGCCCGGCGCGGCGCCGGCCATGGGTATTTTTATGATGCGCCAATACATAGAGTCGGCCATTCCCAAAGAGCTGATTGAAGCGGCCCGCATGGACAACTGCAGCGAGCTGCGCATTTACACCAGCGTGGTTGCGCCCTTGCTCGGACCGGCCTTTGGCACCTTGGGGCTGATTGCGTTCATCGGCTCGTGGAACAACTTCATTGGCCCGCTGGTGGTGATGCGAACGGTGGAGATGTACACCTTCCCCCTGGCGCTGCGCAGCGTGCAAAGCCCGGTGGACACGCAATGGGGCGCCTTGATGGCAGGTTCTGCCATCGCGGTGATTCCGCTGCTGATTCTTTTTGTTTTTTCATCCAAACGCCTCATTGAAGGCCTGACTGCAGGAGCTGTTCGTGGGTAAGGTCTCTTCCGATATTCAATCCCTGGTGATCAAAAAATCAGATTTTCCGGCCAGCTTCACTTGGGGCGTGGCCACCTCCTCTTTTCAAATTGAGGGCGCTGGCCAGCAAGACGGGCGTGGCCCCTCCATTTGGGACACCTTTTGCGAGACCCCCGCCCACATTGCCGACCAGAGCAACGGCTTGGTGGCCTGTGACCACTACAACCGCCTGGACGAAGACCTGGACCTGATCGCCTCTCTGGGGGTCAAGGCCTACCGGTTTTCTATTTCTTGGCCCAGGGTTCAGCCGCTGGGGCAGGGCGCTTGGAACGAAGCGGGCTTTGATTTTTACGAGCGTTTGGTCGACGGCCTGCGCCAGCGCGGTATTGAGGCCTTTTTGACGCTCTACCACTGGGATTTGCCGCAAGCGCTGCAAGACCAAGGCGGCTGGAACAACCGTGACATTTGCCAGCACTTTTGCAACTACGCCTGCGAGGTGGTTCGTCGCCTGGGCGACCGGGTCGCCACCGTGTGCACCCACAACGAGCCCTGGGTGGTGTCCATCTTGGGCCATGAGACCGGCATTTTTGCCCCGGGCCTGAAAGACCGCAAAATCGCCTACCAGGTCGGTCACCACCTGTTGCTGTCACACGGCATGGCCTTGCAAGCCATTCGGGCCATGAGCTTTCAAAAGCCCTTGGGCATTGTGCTGAACCAGTCGCCGATTTACCCGGCCAGCCAAGCGCCCGAAGATGTGGCCAAGGCCAGGCTGGACGACGGCATTGTGGTGCGCTGGTACATGGACCCCTTGCTCAAAGGCGCTTATCCGGCTGATGTGATCGAGTGGCTGGGCGACGACGCCCCTGAGGTACACGCCGGCGACATGGCCCAGATCGCCCAGCCTCTGGACTTCATTGGCGTGAACTATTACACGCGCAATTTTTCCTGCGCCAGCCAAACCTGGGACGTGGCCTCCACCGGCAACCCCCTGACCGAGATGGGCTGGGAGATATACGCCCCGGGGTTGACTGAGTTGCTGACCCGGCTGCATGCAGACTACACGCTGCCCGCCGTCTACATCACTGAAAACGGCGGCGCTTTCAAAGACCCCATGGTCAACGGGCAGGTCGATGACCAGGACCGCCTGGCCTACCTGCACGACCACATTCAGGCCACGCACACGGCCATGGCGCAAGGTGTGGACGTGCGCGGCTATTTTGTTTGGAGCTTGATGGACAACTTTGAATGGGCCAGCGGCTACGAAAAACGTTTTGGCATTGTTCACGTGGACTACGCCAGCTTGCGCCGCACGCTCAAACAAAGCGCGTTGTGGTATCAATCCCTGCTCAAAGGTTAAGCCCGTGGCCTCCATCACCTTTGCGCACATTGCCAAGAGCTACAAGGACACGCCCGTCATCAAGGGCATCAACCTGGAGGTCGCCGACGGCGAGTTCATGGTCTTTGTCGGCCCCTCCGGCTGCGGCAAATCCACCATGCTGCGCATGGTGGCCGGTTTGGAGTCCATCACAGCCGGTGACTTGTTGATTGACGGTGTGAGGGTCAACGAGCTGGGCCCGTCTGAGCGCGGTGCGGCCATGGTGTTTCAAAACTACGCGCTCTACCCGCACATGACGGTGGCGCAAAACATGGGCTTTGGCCTGCGCATGTCGGGCATGGCCAAGCCGGCCGTGGCCTTGCAGGTGCAAGAGGTCGCCCAGACCCTGCAGATCACCCATCTGCTCGAGCGCTACCCCAAAGCGCTCTCGGGCGGCCAGCGCCAGCGCGTGGCCATAGGCCGCGCCATCGTGCGCAGGCCCAAGGTGTTTTTGTTTGACGAGCCCCTGTCCAACCTGGACGCTTCGCTGCGCGTGCAGCTGCGCATTGAGCTGGCCAAGCTGCACCAGCAACTCAAGACCACCATGGTCTACGTCACCCACGACCAAACCGAGGCCATGACCCTGGGCCAGCGCATTGCCGTGTTCAACCAGGGCCACATAGAACAGGTGGGCACGCCCGTGGAGCTCTACCAAAAGCCGGCCAACCGCTTTGTGGCGGAGTTTTTGGGTTCGCCCAAAATCAACATGCTGGGCTACACCTGGGATGAGGCCAAGCAAGTCATGCGCATCAGCCCCCACCTGGCGCTGCCGCCCTCGCTGTTCAAAGCCGCCCCCCATAGACTGGCCCAAGGCGCGCTGCTCGGACTGCGGCCCGAGCACTGCACACTCAGTGCGCAAGACACCGGCTTTGTCGGCACCATCGAATTCATGGAGTACCTGGGCGACTCTGTGCTGGCCTACCTGCACCTGAGCGGCGTGGAAGAACTTTTCAGGTTGAAAATCAACCAGCCGCACAGCCCGCTGAAGGTCGGGCAGGTCGTCAACATCGCTTATTCGAACGATGAGCTGATGGTTTTTGGGGCGGATGGACTGGCGGTTTGAGGGGGCGACACGCAGGCCCGCCATGGTCCTGCATCAAGACGAAGGGGCTCCAGATGGAGCCCCTTTAATTGCCGAGCTCTGAAACTCAGATCACCGAGTTGTTGTACAAATAAACGTTGTCCAGCCAGACCGTGTCACCGGTCCCGCTGCCAGAGACCACCATTTGAGCCAAATGCGCTTTGGTGCTGAGTCCGGTCATGTCACTCAATGGAATGTCCAGGCTGACCCACTGATTGCCAGACAGTGATGGTTTTCCAGCCGAGTTGTAGACCAACTCGTGCTCCACATCATTGCCACCGCCGTACTTTCCATCGGCGCCAAAATCCACCAGCTTGATCTTGAAGATGCTGTCTGCGCTTTTCTTCCAGACATCCAGGTGCAGATGCGTCATGGTGCTGGCATCAATGGGTTTGGAGGTAAATTCAATCCCAGCGTATTCCAAGTTGGAATACTGCTTGACCGAATTGCTGGCGATGGTCACATCGGCCACGTCGGCTTTGTCCCATCCGGCCGACCAGGTGTCGACTGTGGTGTTGGTGTACTTGTCGCTGAAGAGCGAGACCACCTTGCCAGCGGCGACCGTGGGTGCAGTGGGGGAAGTCGTCGGTTCGACTGCCGCATCGGCTTTGCCAAAGTAGATGTTGTCAAAGTACATCTCTTTGGTGGTGGGCTGGATGGCCGTGTCCAGTTTGAGCTGGATGATCTTGGTCTTGTCGATCTTGGTGAAGGCGCTCAGGTCGATGTCTACTGCCTTCCAAGC